>DASWTQ010000846.1:0-13990 GCA_036402055.1 Herpetosiphonaceae bacterium | reverse complement strand
TCGACTCTGCAACCACGATTGCGATCGTGTTGCGCGTCGTGTCGAATGTGCCACCCGATGTGACGGTCGCGGTGTTGGTGTAGACATCGCCCGCATCACCGCTATCGACGCGTACTCTGAAGATAATCGTGGTTGCGCCGGCTTTACCGCCTGACGCCGCCGGGATGTTCACATTCCAGCTCAGCGTCTGCCCGTTGATCGTCGGGTTGCCGCCCGAAACCGTGCCCAGATAGGTCAGGTTCTGCGGCAGCTGATCCTGAACTGTCGCGTTGAGCGCCGTAGTGTTGGTATTGGCCAGCGAGATCATATAGCGGACCTCGTCGCCAATGCGAACGATGCGGCGGTTGACGTCTTTGCCGATCGACGGCTGCGTGGGGCAGACGACCACCGATGCATTTTGCACGCCGTCCTTGCGCGGGATCGCGCCATCCGGGCTGCTGGCCTGCTCGACGGTGATAAACTCGCCCCAGACCTGCCCGACCTGAATCTCGACCTCAAAGACGACCTGCGAGCCGAACGCGTTGGCAGGCTTGGCCGGGATCGTCTGGTTGAGCCAGGTGAGCTTGGTTGTACCGGTGTTGTCGGTGATCACCCGTGGCGGGGGCGTGGTGCCGAGCTGCTGGACATAGTTCAAGCCGAAGGGCAGAGTCGCCGTAATGTTGGTGCCGGTGTAGGCGTGCGTGTTCGTGTTGACCACCACCAGCCGATAGGTGCGCTTATCACCGGGCTTGGCACAGTTCGTCTGCACGATCTCGGGCGCGATCGTGATCAGCGGCGACACGCTAACCGCTTTCATGGAGTAGGTGACGCCCGTGCCGCCCTCGTCGACGGTTATACAGCCGCTCTTGCAGGTTCCGGCCACGCCGTCGAGGCTGGCGACGAGCCAGTTCTCGTGGTTGCCGACAATGTTGCCCGACAGCGCGATAAACTTGATCGTTGTTGTCGCGTTGCTGGCGATCAGCGGGATCGTCCACGAAAGCTTGGTTCTGCCATCGGCGCGCTGCGATTGGGTCGGCGAAACCTTGTAGGCGCTTGATGCATCCATGCTCACAAAGCTAAAGCCCTGCGGCAGCATATCGTCGACTACCACGTTGGCGACCGGGCCGTCGGGATTGGCGTTCCTGATCGTCAGCGTGTACATGTGACGGTCGCTGAGGCTAATCGTCGTCCGATCGACGGTCTTGGAATACTCCAGCCGGATACAGCTCACCCTGACGCGAACGCGAGGAATCGGCTGGATGATGCCGATCGTGCCACCGCCAATATCTGCCCGGAACAAAACCTCGTTATCGTAACCGGTCGTATCACAGGGATCGGGCAGTTTGGCGACGATCACCACCTGGATCTGCTGCCCAGGACCGACGTCGACGAGCGGCCACTGGACGACGCTCGCAGCAATACTGGACGGCTGGGCGTAGCCGCTGATCTGGCGCACATAGGTAAACTTGTCGAGGTAATCGTACAGGCCCACGTGGAACGTGGTCGACTCGCGGTTCGTGAGCGTCAGCGTAAACTGCACTTCTTCGCCAGCACCGGCGCTGGTCTTGTTAGCAGTCTTCCTGACTTCGATCTGCGGATTGATCTTGACGCAGACGTGATCCGGCGCATAGGTGACGTCTTCCTGGCCGACCGACGCCTCTACCTCGTTACAATACTCGACATAATAGAAGCCGTCGACCTGGAGCGCATAGCGGATGCGGATCGTGCCGCCGGCCGGAATATTCAGGCCCTGCCAGACCATGATGCCGCCCGGCCCGTTCGAGAACGAGTCGGGAGCGCGCGGCTGGCCGTTGAGCGTGCCGCTGCCCGGAACATACGCGAAATTCGCGCCCAGCTCATTCGGCATAACGTCAGTCAGCGTCACATTGAGCGCATCGGTGACGCCGGCATTGGTAATATCGACGATATAGGGGAACTGCTGGCCCTTGGTGACGATATAGTTGCCGCCGATATTGGTATCAGGATCGGCGTCGGTATATTTCTTGACGGTCAGCCGTGGCTTGAGGCTCACTTTGCCGTTTTTGGCCTTGATACACGCCGCAGGCACACCGGCCGGCGCGATGATCTGCGCGCTGCCGTCGCCGTCCGAGTTGTAGCCGGCGCGCACTCTGAGCGAGAACGTTTTCTCGGTAGCCGTGGTTTTCGAGCCCGCGTTGATCGAAAATGTCCACGAGACACGGCCGCCGGGCGTCGAGCCGTTGGGTGCGGCTGTCGCCGTGGGATTGGCGGAGCCGGCGACATAGTAGCCGTTGGGCTGAATATCGTAGTTGAGCTGCACGCCGTTCAGGTTCTGATTCCAGAAATTCTGCACGACGATCGTGATCGTGGCCTCGTTGCCATACACGACGCTCGACGGCGTAGCGACAACCGATTTGATCACCAGCGGCGTGACGACGTCGACGGTGGCGGCGTCACCGGGAACGGTGTAGCGCGACGCGCCGTTCAGCGGCATCTCGTTGCTGGTTACGGTGTAGGTTCGGTTGTTGACCCGATCGCAGCCGACGTTGTTGTCGATCTTGCGGAAGACCAGGCGAAACTCCAGAACTTGTCCGACGGCAAGGTTGGGGATGGTCCAGGTGATGTTGGTGCTGGTAGCAGTGCCGCTGGGCGTTGCCGAGACCAGCTCCGTACCCAGCGGGAAGGTATCCGTCAGCGAGACGTTGGTCGCGGCGATCGCGTCAGCGCGGCGCTGACCGTTGTTCACGTCGCCGGGTCCGGTCGCGTTGCCGAGCGTAATCACAAACTCGACAGTATCGACCACCGGATAGACTTTGTCGGTTCTGGTCGGGGCTTTGGTGAGCGCAAAGACCGGCCCGATAATCATCGTATTGGCGGTATCATCGCTGGTCGGCGTGGTCTGGGTGCTGGTCAGATACAGCTTGGCCGAGCTGGAGGGCCGCGAGATCGTCTCGCCGGTGCGCGGATATTTCGTGGCGTTGCTGCGCAGGTGCACGCTAAATCTGCCGCTCTGGCCGTTGCTGAGCGTGCCCAGCCGGACGCGCATCGTGACGCTGGTGCCGGTCAGGGCGGGTGCCCGGATCACTTCAATATTCGGTCCCACGATGCTATTAGGCAACAAACCACAGTTGGCAATATCCGGGTCCGGCGCGGCGGGGCAATGCTGGAGCACGGTGCTGTTCGTAGTCTTGTTGATCGTGGCGTTGGCCCAGATCAGATCGATCTCTACGCCGGTCACCGACGAGCTGCCGGTGTTGGTGTAGGCATAGGTATAGGTGATGAAATTGCTGGCGCGGATGGTATCGGGCGCGGAAACATCAAGCCCGACCACACCCTGCACACCGCTGGGCTGCATATCGTTGGTGGCCTCATCCAGAGGCGCGTAGGTCTCGGCGGTCTCCGCAGCATCTGCGGGTGCGGCTTCGTCGGTGACAATTGCGGTCGCTTCGGCCTCTGGCATTTCCTGAGCTGGGGCGTCGGCTGGGCTGCCAATCACCGCTTTCGCATCGAAGCGCCGGGGAGCGGCTTGCTCCTGGGCGGACGGCAGCGATTCGGCGCTGGGGGGAGGTGTTTGATCCTGGGCGCGTGACGGCGCGGGAGCCACTGATGTCAGCACCATCAGCAGGAGCAGAGCAAGCTGGCACCAGATACGAAACGGCGAAATTTTCATGAAGCGACCCTTCCTTAGGACAGGAAAAAAAGGGGTGACAATGGGCTGAGTGCCTCGACACCAGGCAACAGGGGAAGCATGTACGTACGCTTAAACGGCATGATGCTTCAAAAGTTACTGGTAAAAAAACCATAAAGCTGTGAAGCGTGACAAAATCCAGCGGTGTGAAACAAACAGCCTCCCTTCAGAATAGCAAATTCGCCCATGCGGCTCAGTGAATCCTTGGTCCTATGTGCCGCGACAAGAGTACTACTACCTGGTTTGGGACTCCTGTTCAGGCCGGCGAGCCTATTTGCGATCGCGCATATAATGGTGAGCGGCGAACTGGAATCCTGGCGCGGTGGTGGCTGTACGGTACAACCACAGGCGTTAGCAACACGGGAGGATTGAATGGCACTGACGACTTTTCCAGATGATTTTTTGTGGGGCACCGCGACGGCAGCCTATCAAATCGAAGGAGCGGTTGACGAGGACGGCCGCGCGCCTTCGATCTGGGATACATTCAGCCATACGCCGGGAAAAACCTTCAACGGCGATACCGGCGACGTTGCCTGCGATCACTATCACCGCTGGGAGTCCGACATCAAGCTGATGCAGGAGCTGGGCCTGCAAACCTATCGTCTCTCGATCGCGTGGCCACGCATCCTGCCGCAGGGCACGGGCCAGCCGAATGTGCAGGGCCTGGATTTCTACGATCGGCTGGTGGATGGGCTGCTGGCGGCGAATATCACGCCGTTTGTCACGCTCTACCACTGGGATCTTCCGCAGGCGCTGCAAGATCGCGGCGGCTGGGCGAATCGCGAGATTGTCGATGCGTTCGTCGAGTACACCGACGCAGTTGTGGGGCGGCTCGGCGATCGGGTGACACACTGGATAACGCACAACGAGCCCTGGTGCTCCGGATTCCTCGGCCACTTCATGGGCCTCCACGCGCCGGGCATCACCGATCTCAAAACCGCACTGCAAGCTATTCATCACCTGCTGCTGTCGCATGGTCGCGCGGTGCCGGTGCTGCGCTCAGCCCGCGCCGGAGCACAGGTCGGGATCACGCTCAACCTGTCGCCGACCTATCCGGTCTCGGACTCACCCGAAGATGCGGCTGCGGCCCTGCGCGCGGACGGATTTTTGAACCGCTGGTTCCTGGACCCGCTGTATGGTCGCGGCTATCCCGAGGATATGCAAGCGCTGTTTGGCGAGGCGCTGCCGCAGATCGAGGCGCATGATCTCGACTTGATTGCCACGCCGACAGATTTTCTGGGCGTGAATTTTTATTTCCCGGCGGTGATCCGCGCGGTCTCGCCGGAGGTGAACCCGCTGGGCGGCGAGCAGCGCAGCGCCGAGGAGGCGGCCGCCGAGGGTCGCGAGATTACGGCGATGGGCTGGGAGGTGAATCCTGACGGGTTACGCGATCTGTTAGTGCGCCTCCAGCACGACTACCAGCCCAAGGCGATCTACATCACCGAGAACGGCGCGGCTTTTGAGGATCAGGTCGTCGACGGCGCCGTCCACGATCCACGCCGGATCGCCTACATCCAGTCGCATCTGGAAGCCTCGCACGCGGCGCTGACGAGCGGCGTTCCGCTGCGCGGCTATTTTGCCTGGTCGCTGATGGATAACTTCGAGTGGGCCTACGGCTACGCCAAGCGCTTCGGGCTGATCTATGTCGATTACACAACGCAGGAGCGGATTCTGAAGGACAGCGCGCACTGGTATAAGCGCGTGATCGCCGAGAACGCGGTGGTCGAGCCCTGATCCAATTGTTCTGTAGGGGCGTATTGCATATGCCCTGGAATCTCCCAATCATCTCCACGGCGCGTAGCTGCTCAGCGGTTACGCGCCGTGCGCGATCGAGACTTCCTCGGGCGTGATCTGCCGCTTGAGCAGCGCCTTGGTGATCATCAGCACGCCGAACGAGCAGGCCAGCAGGATCACCGACAGCGTCAGCGCCACACTTAGCTCAAGCTCAAAGCCGATATAGATCGCCAGCGGCATGGTCTGCGTGCGGCCCGGCAGATTTCCGGCAAAGATGATCGTCGCGCCGAACTCGCCCAGCGCGCGAGCCCAGGCCATGACTACGCCGCCGCACAGCGCGGGAAACGCCAGCGGCGCGGTGATCAGTTTGAAAACCTGCAAGCCGCTCGCGCCATCCAGCGCCGCCGCCTGCTCCAGCTCACGATCGACGCTCATAAATCCTGTCGTCGCGGCCTTGATGTAGAGCGGCGCGGAGACGAACAGCTGCGCCAGCACCACCGCCGCCTGTGTAAACGCGATCGTCAGGCCGAGATCGTCGAGGTAGCTGCCCCAGATGCCGCGCCGGCCAAACGCCAGCAGCAGACCAATTCCGGCTACGGCGGGCGGCAGCACGATCGGCGCGTCGATCAGCGTGTCGAGCAGCGCGCGGCCGCGAAAGTTGTAGCGCGCCAGCAGATAGGCCAGCGGGGTGCCCATGAGGATCGTCAGCAGCGTGGTGATCGTCGTCGTCGCGAAGCTCAGCCCGATCGCCTGCATCACAGCCGGCTGTTGCAGGTTGCTCAGCAGCAGGCCCGGCGGCGTGCGCAGCAGGATCGCCAGCAGCGGCAGCGCCAGAAACAGCACCAGCGGCAGGCTCAGCAGCGCCAGCCAGGCGCGGCCGCGTCGCCATCCCGATCGCTGCTGGCGCACCGCCTGGGGCCGTCTCTGCACGCGCGTCTCGGCTATGCGGATCTGTTGTTCGTTGAGCATCGCTTTCCAGGCTCCTGTCGCGTGCGCGGCGTGACGTTTGGTTTGAGTCTCGTCGTCGTTCATGCGGCGGCGGGTGCCAGCGCGCGCTCGCAGGCATCCAGCCACTCCAGCATCGCCTCGATCTGGCCGCGCCGAAATTCCAGCACCAGCAGCGCATACGGCGTCGCGTCTTCGATCTGCTCGATCTCCGTCCGCAGATTGTCCAGCCACAGGCGGCACTCCTCACGCTGCGCCGCGATCAGCTGCTCCGTGAGCGTCGCGCCAAGCTGCTGAGCCCAGAAGAGCTTGGCCAGAAACTCGATCCGTAGGTCGCGGCCATGCTGCACGGGCGCTGCTACCCAGCTGTCGAAGGCATCGCGGCCGGACGCCGTGAGATGGAGCAGACGCCGGGGCGGTCGTGCCTCCTGCGCGATCAGCTCCGCCGCGATCAGACCGTCGGCTTCGAGCTTGCTCAGCAGGGCGTAGAGATGTGCCTGCTTGAGATGCCAGACGAGGCCAAGCTGCTGGGCGGCTTGCAGCCGCTGGTGGATCTCGTAGCCGTGCAGCGGCTGCTCGCGGATGAAGCCCAGCAGGGCGTGCTCGATCGACAGGCTGGTTTTGCGCTTAGGACTCATAGCATCTAACGTTCCGAATACTCAATCGGTGAGTACTAAGAATTATGGCATGATCGAGCGCCCGCCGTCAATAGCCGCCGTTGGTCATAGCTCCCGCTCAGTCGATCTCTATCTTTCGTCATGCTTCCCGCGCTCCACGAATATTCCCTTTGTGATAGGCAGGATCTGCCCTTTGCCACTGACCGACTCCGGCTCCGCAGCGTATGCTGGCACCATCAAAACGAACCAAATCCAATTGCGAGGAACAATAATCATGGAAACGCGAGAGCACGAATTTCAACCGCAGGCGCAGCAGTCGCGGCAGGGCAATATGAGCGCAGGTCTGATCCTGATCGGCATTGGTCTGATGGTGTTTCTGGTCAATCGGCTGGAGCTTGGCCAGCTTCTGATCCCGCTGCTGGGCGGCAGCTTCCTGCTCTGGGGCATTCTCGCACGCGCGGCAGGGCCGCTGGTTCCGGGCGGCATCCTGAGCGGAATCGGCCTCGGGATCGCGCTGACGAGCCAGGCCGGCCAGACGATGAGCGACGATCACACTGGCGGGCTGTTTTTGCTGGGCTTCGCGGCCGGCTGGTTCAGCATCACGCTGCTGTCGACGCTCTTCACCAAGGATCGGCAGTGGTGGCCACTGATCCCCGGTGGGATCATGGCAGTGATCGGCGGCTCGATACTGCTGGGCGGCGTGTGGCTGGAGCTGCTGTCGGTGATCAGCGCGGCGTGGCTGAGTATGCTGTCGGTCGTCGGCGCGGTCTGGCCGCTGGGATTAATCGCACTCGGCATCTTCCTGCTGTGGCGGCAGCGCTCAGCCCGCGACGAGTAATTGATTAGCCGTAGACAGATGCTGAGAAAGGATCAACCTCCATGTTGCATACAGTTGTTGTCGCCCTGCATGTGATCGGCGCGATCGGCGCGCTGATCACCGGCTCGCTGGCCTTTGTGTTTCCGAACGGCACGCGCACTCATCGGATGCTCGGCAAGCTGTATCTGGTGATGTGGGCCACGCTGGCGATCTGCGGCTTCATCATCGGCTGGGGACGGCCGGGCATCTCGATCTTTGAGGCGGCGACGGTGCTGGGCGTGTACAACACGGTGTATGCCTACGCGATGGTGCTGTTTCGCAGGCGCATCGGCCGCACCTGGCTCAAGCGCCACTATGGCGGTATGCTCGGCTCGATGGCAGCGCTGGTGGTGGCAACCGTAAATCAGATCCTGCCGCGACTCGGCCTTGAGTATCCGATCTGGGTGTTTGTGCTGATGATGCTCTCGCCTTTTGTGATTATTCCGCTCTTCCAGCGGCGGCTGGATCGGCGCTACGGCTTCGCGAATGTGCCGGCGCCACGCAAGGAGCCCGTCGAGCAGGCGGCGTAGCATGTGAGGATTGCGGTTTTGGGAGGAAGTAGCCGGTCGGCTGCTTCCTCCTTTGGTTTGCCTGGTGCCGGCTTGATAGGCTGGCTGAGCGCTGCTACAATCGCGCGCAGCTATTAAAGTAGAGGAGCAGTGTATGGTCACCGCATTCGTCATGATAAAGGTTGAGGGCCGCCGGGCCTCAGAGATTGCGCAGAAAATCGTCGAGATCGAGCATGTGGCCGAGGTGTACAGCGTTACCGGCAACTACGATCTGATCGTGGTGCTGCATCTGCCGAGCTACGAGCAGCTGGCCGAGGTCGTCCCGGATCAGATCGCGATGGTCGACGGCGTGCGCGAGACCGAGACAACTCTGGCGTTTCGCGCATTTACGCGCCGCGAGCTGGATAGCGCCTTCGATATTGGGCTGTCGTAACGTCGCACGCGAGCGAGGCGCGGGCAGGTGGTTGGCCTGCCCGTTTTTGATTCGAACCACTAGGGTGCGACGACCGCCTCGACCTCGGCGACCTCGACCGCAGCCGCCGGTCGCTGGCGCTCGGCCAGAGTTGCCACGCCGATGCCGACGAGCAGCACCGCGCCGCCCACGATTTGCAGCGGCTGGAGCGGCTGATCGAGCAAAAATAGCGCGATAACCGTCGCGCCGATCGGCTCGCCCAGGATCGCAACCGTGACAAACGTCGCCGACAAATACTTGATCGCCCAGTTGAACGCGGTGTGGCCCAGCAGCTGCGGCCCGATCGCCAGGCCGAGCAGCAGCAGATAGACCAGCGGCGACAATCCAAACAGCGATTGTCCGGCCAGCGCCATCCACACCAGCAGCACCAGGCCGGTTGAGCTGTACACCAGCCAGATGTAGGGCAGGAGCGACAGCCGGTTGCGCACGCTGCGACCGATCAGAAAATAGCCGGTCACGGTCATTGCGCCGAGCAGCGCCAGCAGATCGCCGAGCAGTGGATTGCTGCCGCTGCCGCCCGCGCTGTCGCTGAAGCCGACCAGCATCGAGCCGCAGACCGTCAGCAGCACGCCCAGCCACACGCCCCACGACAGTTTCTCGCGAAAGATCAGCCACGAGATCAGCGCCACGAAGACCGGATTGGTCGTCACCAGCGCCGTCGACGAGGCGACCGATGTGTAGGCCAGCGAGCTGATCCAGGTGGCGAAGTGCACCGCCAGGAAGGCGCCCGCCAGAAAGCCCAGCGCCCAGTCGCGCCGCTCGATCCGGCGCAGCTCGTCGCCCTTCGTGCCCCAGGCGATCGGCGTCAGAATCAGCGCCGCCAGGGCAACGCGTCCGGCCGAGATCGTGAGCGGATGTGCGCCGAGCGTGATCGCCTGGTTGATCATGATCGCGGCAGTCGATGCGATCAGCACACCGCTCAACAGCACCAGATACGGAAAAAATGGTCGGTCTCGCATAATTTATCCTTGCATTCCAGCGTTAGCTTCTTCGCTGATACGCTCGGCGGTGAGCTTCTGAGGAGTTCGGCGCGTCGTCGCCAGCACGATCACCGCGCCCAGCACGCAGCCGCCGCCCAGCAGCTGCCAGCCGTTGAGCGGCTCCGGCGGCACGACGATCAGCCAGCCGAGCAGCGCCGCGATCACCGGCTCGATCGTCGCCAGGATCGACGCGTTGGAGGCGCGCACATATTGCAGGCCGATCGTGAAGCAGGCCGACGCCAGTAGCGATGCCCCGAGTGACACGCCGAGCAGATACGGCCACGCGCCCGGCAGCGTGAACGGTCGCAGCGTCTCGTGCAGCGGCTGGAAGGCCAGCAGCACCAGCGTGCCGATGCCCAGCGAGTAGGCGATCACGACCCAGGCGTTATAGCCGCGCCGCGTGCCTTCCGCGCTCCACAGGCTGTAGGCCGCGTAGGTCAGGCCCGACAGCAGGCCAAAGAGCAGCGCCAGCCCGTTGATCGCCAGGTTGGCCGGGTTGAAAATGTTCGCTACCAGCGCACAGCCGCCAAACGCCAGAGTCAGCGCGATCAGCTTGCGCGGCGTAAGCGTTTCTCCCTGACGCAGCACGGACCAGATTGTGATCCAGATTGGCGCGGTGTAGAGCAGCACCGCCGCGACAGCCAGCGGGCCGGTCGTGGTGGCCTGGATGTAGCACAAAAAAAACGCTGCCACGCCGACGCTGCCAAAGAGTAGAAAATACAGCCAGTCCTGCCGCCGAACCCGTAGCGAGCGCGGATCGATGATGCCGAGCACGGCAAACAAAACTACCGCCGCGATTCCGGCGCGGTAGGTCACGATCACGCCTTTGGTCAGGCCATACTCCTCGCTCAGCACGCGATAGAAGAGGCCGAGCGTTGCCCAGAGACACGCGGCGATCATCACCAGGACGTAGCCGCGCAGGTGTTTTGTCGGGTTCTGCATACGCGGAAGGATACCGAAGCGCGTAGCCTGCGACAAGGGACAAACGGCGATCGAGACATTTCTGGTATACTCTGGGCCTGATGACGACACAAACGATCGAACGAACTCAAGCCGGCGCTCGTCGCTGGAGCTTATCGAATAGAATCACCCGCTGGATCGTGCCTGCGCTGCTGGCGCTGCTGGCGCTGGCCGTTTTTCTGCCCACGCTCTCGGATGTGCATACCTTCGATGCGCTGTCATACATCCGCGACGTGGACCAGCGCGCGGGCTTCTTTTTCCATCCGCATCATCTGCTCTACAGCCCGACCGGCTGGCTTTTCTGGCAGCTCTGGCGCGTCTTCGGCTACGGCGGCGGCTCTGAGCTGGCGCTCAAAGTTTTGAATAGCGTGGTCAGCGCGGCCTGTGGCTTTGGCCTCTACCGCCTGACGCTGCGGATCTCAGGCTCGTGGTGGGCGGCGCTGACGGCGGCGGGCCTGCTGCTCTTCAACTACGGCGTCTGGTACTTCTCGGTTGAGGTCGAGGTCTACATTCTGGCGCTGGTCTGGCTGCTGGCAGCGCTGGCGCTTCTGATTGAGCTGGTGACGCAGCCGCGAGGACGCACCGCGCCGCTGCTGGGCGTGTGCCTGGGCTTTGCGGCGCTGTATCACCAGACCAACGGTCTGCTGGTGCCGGTCGTGATCGCGGGGATGCTGCTCAGCCCGCTGAGCTGGCGCGAGCGCATCAAGCGTCTGGCGATCAGCGGCAGCATTGCCGGCGTGATCGTGGCGCTGGGCTACTTGCTGGTCGGCTTTGGCTACAACGGCTATCGCTCGCTGAGCCAGCTGCGCGAGTGGATGTTTTTCTTTGTCGAGACCGGCTGGTGGGGCCACGCCACCCGCGATCGGCTGACCGACCTCGGCGCTGGTCTCGGCAACACGATCTCGACCGAGGGCGCGCTGCCGTTCTGGATCGCGATCGTCGTGCTGCTGGCGCTGGGCCTGTTCTCGGCGGCGCGAGTCTGGCCGCGCATCGTGGCGATCTGCGGGCTGTGGATCGCAATCTATGGCGGCTTTTTCAGCTGGTGGGAAGGCGAGAATATCGAGTTCTGGATCGGTACGCTGCTGCCGCTCTGGCTGCTGGTCGGCCTGAGCGTGGCCCGGCTGGGCGCGCTGACGACACACGTGGCGGTTGCGCGGCTGGGCCGAGGGCTGAGCGCCGCCTCAGTCGTGCTGCCGCTGCTGCTGGTCTGGCATAACTACCCGATCGTCGAGCGGCGCGGCGATGCCAGCCAGGATTTGCAGCGCCAGTTGGCGTATGCGATCAAAGCCGCCACCGCTCCCGCCGATCTGATCGTCTCGCCGGGCGGTGTGATGGAATTGTATCTGCCCTACTACGAGGATCGCCACAACCTGCGCACGATCAATGCGACGCTCTTCGAGGCCGGCGGCGATATTCCAGCGGGCTTCGAGCGGCTGCGCGGCGAGATCAAAGCCGGGCTGCACGCCGGGTTGACGGTGATCGTCGGGCAGGAGGCGATGGAGTTGCAAGAGCGCACCCAGCGCTATCCGATCACGCAGGAGATGCTGAACGATTTTTGGCAGCCGTACCGCGCGTCGATGCAGCCGGCCGTGATCCACAAAGGCACGACCTACTACTGGCGTCTGCCCAACGCAACCGAGATCGCGCGCGCCGAGGGCTGGCGCTGGCAAAGCTTCGATTGGGGCTGGCAGGCGGCGAATGTGGCGGCCGAAGATTTCAACGGCGGCTGGTGCTTCAACGCGCAGCCCGATCCGGCGCTGGTCAGTCCGCTGCTGAATCTCGACGCCGAATCGTTCAGCGCGCTGGAGGTCACAATGCGCACGCGTGCGCAGAATCAGCAGGCCCAGCTGTTTTTTGCCGGTCCTGACGGCGCGATGTCGGATGAGCGCTCGGCGCGCTGGGATGTGACCGGCGACGGCGAATCGCATGTGTACACGGTGCCGCTGGCGGAGACGAGCGGCTGGCAGGGGCAGATCGAGCGTCTGCGGCTCGATCCGATCAGTGTCGGCGACGGCACCGAGGGCTCACGAACCTGCATCGAGCGCTTGAAACTGGTTCGATAAATTCAACCAAGGAGTTTTGTGATGGTGTTGAGCATGGAGGACGTGCGCAAGGTGGCGCTGCTGGCCCGGCTGCGGCTCAGCGACGACGAGCTGGCCGTGATGCAGCAGCAGCTTTCGTCGATCCTGGGCTATATGGATATGCTGCAAGAGGTTGACGTAACGGATGTGCCCACGACCGCGCAGGTGACGGATGTAGTCAACATTGTGCGGCCCGACGAGGTCCGTCCGTCGCTGCCGGTCGAGGCCGTGCTGGAGAACGCGCCCGATCATGCCGAGGGCTACTTCAAGGTCAAGCCGGTCTTCGAGTAGCATCCGGCGATTGTTCGTGGCTGCAACTATGGTCACACCTGGCACGTCAAATGCTCATTCGAAGCATGGAAAAGAGGGTGTGAACATGAACGGACGCTACCGTAATAGTCAAACCTGGATCTATATTCTCGCGCTGATCGGCGTGCTGGTTGCAGTCTATGTTGTGTATCGGCTGCTGACGGCGGGCTTGCAGTCATATCTGGCGCTGATCGCGGGCGTGATGCTGCTGATCGGCAATTTCCCTGATCTGGTGCGCTCAGTCCAGCAGCGGCGCATCGATAACTCGATGCTCAACACGTTTATCGGGCTGGGGCTGGTCACCTATTTCATCGGCTCGATCGTGCTGGCGCCGCTGTTCTGGTCGCTGTCGATCGTGATGCTGATCGCGGCGCTGCCGCTGACGCTCAACCGGGCCAGTGTTTCCAAGGCCTATATCAACGGCTTTCGAACGCTCTTCATGCAGGCGCGGCACCTGTTCCGCTACCGCGAGCGCACGATGTAGCAGAGGGAATATTGGAGAAGGATCGACGGGCGGTGTAACAGCCGTCCGTTTTTGATTCAGGCCCTCACCCCCTGGCACTGCGGGCAAACAAAGGAACAAGCAAACAAAGGAACAAAAAGTTATACCGAAGCCGCTTTGTTCCCTTGATCTTTGGTTCCTTTGTTCTCGTTCGTGGCCCTCACCCCCTTCGCTATCGCTCTTCCCCCTTCCCCGAACGTCGGCGGGCTTCCGCCTCCGTTGCGACAGGCGAGGGGGTTTTCGGTACTTCCCTTTGTTTTTTTGTTCGCTTGTTCTTTCGTTCCCCTTGGTTCTTGGTTCTTGGTTCTTGGTTCTCCGTCGAATTGTCGTTTAGCCCAACGTATGGCATACTGTCGATTTATGACAACAGCGGCAGAAC
>DASWTQ010000845.1:0-5704 GCA_036402055.1 Herpetosiphonaceae bacterium | reverse complement strand
TCGGCGTCAGGCGCTGCGTCGGCGGTGCGCTTCTTTCTTCTCCCCAGACCAAGCCTTTCTCCAAGCCGGCCGGCAGCAATCGCGGCGGCATTGGCTGCATACGAGATGGCAATAACGGAGCGGGAATGCAAGGAAGCGGTGAGGAGGCGCTCGTTACCCGTAGTATATGCTAATTGTCGGCCTTTGTTAATCCAGAGTCAGGTTCGAGAATCAAAAAAGAGGCTCCTCGACGAGAAGCCTCCTGGGCGATGTTGCGAAACCGGCGCTTATTGGGTGAAAAGTGGGATGTAGATCGGATTCGGCAGCAGGCGGCCGATCTTGCTGCTGGTATTCTCCACAAACCACATCGACACGCCGTTGCCCTTGATGATGCCGGTGATCGCGCTGTCGGGCGTGGGAATATCGTACTCGAAGATCTGGCCGTCGGTAGTGATCTGGCCGATCTTCTCAACCTCCGCAAACCAGAGCGTGTTGCCCATGCCGGCGGTGATGTTGTACGACTGGCTGTCGGCGGTCGGGATCGGATACTCGGTGATCGTACCGGCCGTCGTGATCCGCCCGATCTTGTTGCCGCCGTTCTCGGTAAACCACAGCGCGCCGTCAGGGCCACTGGTGATGCCCAGCGGCTGGCTGTTGGCGGTCGGGATCGGGTACTCCGTGACCGCACCGGCCGTCGTGATCCGCCCGATCTTGCCGGCGCCATACTCGGTAAACCACAGCGCGCCATCGGAGCCAACCGTCATGCCCAGCGGCTGGCTGTTAGCGGTCGGGATCGGGTACTCCGTGACCGCGCCCGCCGTCGTAATCCGCCCGATCTTGTTGGTCGAGAACTCGGTGAACCACAGCGCGCCGTCCGGCCCGGTCACAATCCCCGACGCGGCGCTATCGGCGGTCGGAATATCGTACTCCGTGACCGCGCCCGCCGTCGTAATCCGCCCGATCTTGTTGAACTCGGTAAACCACAGCGCGCCGTCCGGCCCGGCCGTGATGCCGTAGGGCTCGCTGTCGGCGGTCGGAATATCGTACTCGGTGATCTGGCCGCTGGTGATGATCCGGCCGATCTTGTTGGCATTGAACTCGGTGAACCAGTATGCGCCATCCGAGCCCAGCGCGATCTCCATCGGCTCGCTCTCGCTGGTCGGCACGGTGAACTCGGTCACGCTCTCGGTGAAATTATCGACGGCGGTGATCGAGGGTCCCGTTCGCTGCGGATCGCGGGCGGGCAGCGGCCGGCGTGGTCGCTCCACGGCAGCTGCCGAGCGATCGGCAAACGCTCCGAGCGCGGACAGAATCAGAATCGTCAACACTCCCAGACGGAACGTTGTGCTTCGACCCAAACCTTGCATGATGTATTCCTTTTGCCTAAGACGTCGTGCGATCGACGCAAAACCAGGTGGCAGACGTATCGCTCAGGATGCGGCATGGCGCGAACATCACATCGAAATCAGCGTGTGATTGTGCGGGGATCAAGCCGCGATCATGGTAGCAGCAACTTCTACCTTTGACATAGGCTGCTAGTCCTGCCTGCCAATCAGGTCTTTCAACGGGCGCATGCCATACCTGCCCAGCAGCTTAAGCGGACGGCTCAGCGCGTACAAAAAGGTGAGCGCGGCGGGCAGCGGCTGTGCTGTCCAATCTTCTTCGGTCGGACTGATCAGCAGATACAGGCAGTATTGCCAGCGGTCGCGCCAGCGCTCACGCGAGCGCAGATGGAAGCGCGCCCGCTCGCTGGCCGTCAGGGGCTGCGCGGGATCGCGGAACAGCCCGGCGGTCGTCGCGGCCAGCAGCCGGGGCAGCGCGGCATCCTCGGCGATTCGGCGCGTCACCAGCTCAGGCAAGACCGCGCCCAGCAGCTCACGAGCGAGCAGCAGGCCCAGCAGCAGCATCCGCTCGCCGCCAGAGCGCTTGGCCTCGTCGAGCAATCGCGGCCAGTCGAGATCGGGCCGGGCGCGGATCAGCTCCGCCAGATCGCAGATCCAGGCCAGCCGCTCCCAGCAGTGGTTTGCGCCGTGGACGCACAGCATCAGCAGCAGATCCTCGCACGACAGATTCAGCACCTCGCGACCGCCCAGCGGCAGCCGCTCCAGCCGCGTCCACAGCCGCTCGGGATCGAGGTGGAAGGCGAAGTAGCGCGGCCGAATGTCGTGGTGCAGCTCGACGATCGTGCTGCCGTCGCCCGAGATGAAAGGATACACATACTGCGAGCGCAGATACGACTCGGCCTGGCGGTCGCTGAGCTGCACCAGCGGCTGGTAGCCCTGCGCGATCAGCAGATCTCTGGCGGGCAGCATGTCCTGCGTGTGGACCAAAATATCAAGGTCGTCGAACTGTCGGAGCGCCAGATTGCCGTAGGCGACCGTCGCCAGCAGCGGCCCTTTGAGCGGGATCGCCTCGATACCGTGGGCCTGGAAGAGCGCCAGCACGTTGAGCAGCGCGCCGGTCAGAAACAGCGACTGCCGCGCCGCACCCATGGCCATGTCGCGCAATTGCTCCAGCACCGGCTGCGGCACACGATCGGGGAAGGCTTGCAGCTGGCGTGAGAGCAGCGGCAGCACCTTATGCTGCTCGGCCAGCGCGATCAGCTCCGGCCAGCGAATCGGGCTGTCGAGGGCAGCGCGGATCGCGGCGCTCTGAGCCGGATCGGCTGTTGTGCGCGCGCAGGCCAGCAGCAGCCGCGCCTCGGGCCGCTGCGCCGCGCTCCTGGTGTTCACCGCTCGCTCGACCAAACCGGACTCTCCCCTCAGCCGCACGTGCTCATCCGAGCGCGGCATCGATGAATAGCTCATGTTTTTCCCTCGCCGCGATCTGGCTTTGCCACGACGCGGCGTAGCGCCCGCCCAGCGCCAGCAGCTCGGCGTGACTGCCCGACTCGACAATTTGCCCGTCGTCCAGCACATGGATCACGTCGGCGCGCATAGCGATCGTGAAGCGATGTGTGATCAGCAGCGTTGTGCGATCCTGAGCCAGCTCGCGCAGCCGCTCGAACCAGTCGGCCTCGGACCACGAGTCCATGGCGCTGGTCGGCTCGTCGAGCAGGATCGCCGGCGCCTGGCGCAGAAACGCCCGCGCCAGCGCCAGCCGCTGCCACTCGCCGCCGCTCAGCTCGGTGCCTTCGGCAAACCACTTGCCCAGCAGCGTATCGTAGCGCTGCGGCAGCTTGCGGATCGTCTCGTCGGCTCCCGCGCTGCGCGCCGCCCGCTCGATCGCGTCCATGGTAGCCGGCTGCGAAACCTCGCCCAGCGCGATATTGTCGGCGGCGGTCGCGTGATACGGCACCGGCGTCTGAAACAGCGCGGTCAGCATGCGGCGCAGATCGGCCAGCGCAAAGCGGCGAATATCGACGCCGTCGATCGTGATCTGCCCGGCCTCGGGATCGTAGCAGCGGCACAGCAGCTTGATCAGCGTGCTGTTGCCCGCGCCGTTGGCGCCCACCAGCGCCACGATCCGGCCGGCGGGAAGCATCAGCGAAAAATCGCGCAGCGCCGCGCGCTCGCTGCCGGGATAGCGAAACGTGACGTTGTGAAACGCGATGCCCTCGCGAATCACGGTGGGCGCGGGCTCAGGCGCCGGCGGATCGACGATCCTGGATTCGAGATGGAGAAACGCGAACAGATGGTTGAGAAACAGGCTGTTGCTGTAGATCTGGCCGACATCGCTCAGCAGCGAGCGCATCAAGTCCTGGCCACGGTTGAACGCCTGATACAGCAGCGCCAGGTCGCCCAGCGTCACCTGGCCGAGGATCGCCCGCCACAGCATCCAGGCCAGCGCCGCGCCGCCGATCAGCACGCCCACTACGCCGGCACCCATGCGCGCCAGGATCTGCCGCCTGAGCAGTTGCAGCCGCTCGTCGCGCAGCCGTCGCCGCAGGGTTTGGTACGCCTGCCGAAAATGCTCGCCCAGGCCAAACAGCCGCACCTCCGCCGCGCCCTCGGCGTTGCTCAGAATCCACTCGTAGTACTCGGCCCAGCGCCGGCTGACGGTGGTGCGCTGCCACCAGCCGTGGTAGCGCCAGTCGAAGCGCAGGGCCACAAGCAGCGCCGGAAGCGTGCTCGCCAGCAGCGCCAGCGGCAGCCAGATCGCGTAGGGCAGCAGAACCGCCGCCATCGCCGCCAGCGTGATGCTGTTTTGCAGCAGGTTGCCCAGGCTTTCCAGCAGCGCCAGCGGCCGTGTGCCGGCCTCGTCGCGCGCGCGGTGCAGATGATCGTGGTAGTCGGGCGACTCGTAGAAGGCCAGATCCACACTCGCGGATTTGGCCTGCACCAGCGCCGCGATCCGGTCACGCGTCAGCTCCGACTGCGCGGCGCGCACCCATTCCAGCACGCTCTGAAGCACCTCGCTCAGCAGCAGCCCGCCGACCAGCAGCGCGGCAGTGATCGCGATCGGCCCGAGCGACTGAGCGCCCACGCCGACCGCTGCCACCACGTCGTCGACCAGCCGTCGCGTCAGAAAGACCGTGAGCACCGGCAGCAGGCCCTGAACGATCAGCAGCGCGACCCAGGCCAGCGTCCAGCCTGCCGCCGCGTCCCAGACGAGCCGGAGCGCGCGCGGAATGGCGCTAAGCTGAGCGATCAGCGGGCGGAGCCGTGGGGCGGTCATAGCGCCTCAGCCTCCACCAGATCCACGATGCCGGGCAGCGCCGACAGGGAGTAGGGCCGCCGCAGCCGGAAGATCGGCACCTGCGCCGCGAGCTGCGCGCACAGCCGGAAATGCAGCGCCGTCGCGCCCGCATCGCCGACGACACGCAGCGCATACGAGTGGCGCACCAGCTCGATAAACGCCTCCTGCGAGCGGCACGGCTCCAGCGCCAGAGCTGTGCCCTCGGCCAGCACATAGATCCGGCTGAGCGGACGCGCAGCCTGCGAGAAACGCTCGTCCACACGATAGGCCAGGCGTATGTCCTCGGCGTCGAAGCGGGACAGCGACTGCGACGGATAGCCCAGCGCCACGGCCGGCTCGGCGTCGAGCTTGAGCCTGGGGATCGCCGGAAACGCCAGCGGCTGCGCGCCCACTTGGAGTTGCAGCGCCGCCACATCATCCGCGACGATCGTATGGCCGCGACGATGCAGCGCGGCGGCAGTTGTGGATTTGCCCCAGCCGGACTCGCCCACAAACGCGACGGCGCTGTCGCCGATGCCGACGATGCTGGCGTGCAGCACCAGCAGGCCGCGCTGATGCAGCAGCACGCCCAGCGCCGGCCCGAGCAGATAGATCCGCAGCACCTGCTGATCCGCGTGCGGCAGCGGCTCGACGAGCAGCTCATTGCCGCCGCGAGCGAGAATCGTCCCGGCGTCGGCCCAGAACAAGCAAGCCTCGTCGGCCGTAGCCCACAGGCAGCGCTCGATCGATTGAGTCAGCTCGGGCGTCCTTGTGATCGTGCCGAGGCGGATCGTGATGTCGGCGGGCGCGTGAGGATTGGCAGGCGCGGCGATCAGCTCCGGCAGTGGGATCTGCGAACGAATCGTCAGGCCGTACGCCTGATAGCGGTAGATTGTCGGTTCAGCGTGGGGCGATCGAGTGGTATTCATGCTGCGCTCGGACGGTGGATTGATCAAGGAAGCGGAAGCGCTCAGCGCCTCCGCCTCGCACGCTCGCGGCTCGAATCTGACGGCTGCCACCGGACGATCCGTGTCGCGAGCGCTCCGATCGATTAGCTCTTGCGGGTGTTGACGCGGCCATCGAGACGCACGCCGCCGGTTCCCAGCGT
>DASWTQ010000844.1:0-7040 GCA_036402055.1 Herpetosiphonaceae bacterium | reverse complement strand
GGGCCGGATCGATCAGCAGGTCAAGCTGCGCGGCTTCCGCATCGAATTGGGCGAGATCGAATCCACGCTGCGAGCCGCCCCGGCCGTGCGTGACGCCGTCGTGCTGCTGCGCCACGACACGCCCGGTGACCCCCGGCTGGTCGCGTACGTCGTCGGGGAACAAACGAACAAAGAAACAAACGAACAACCGGAGACAACCACTCCCTCTTCTCCTGTCGCAACCGAGGCGGAAGCCCGCCGAGGTTCGGGGCAAGGGGGCAGGGGGGATGAGGGCCTGCGCACCTTCCTCAAAGATCGGCTGCCGGCCTACATGCTGCCGAGCGCCTACGTCATGCTTGACGCGCTGCCGCTCACCGCGCACGGCAAGGTCGATCGCAAAGCCCTGCCCGCGCCGGAGAGTGAAGGGCTGGCGCCTGATAGCCTGTACGTCGCCCCGCGCACCCCGATCGAAGAGGTGCTGGTGGGCATCTGGGCCGATGTGCTGCACCTGGAGCGGATCGGCGTCAACGCTAACTTCTTTGAGCTGGGCGGCCACTCGCTGCTGGTGACGCAAGTCATCTCACGGCTGCGTGCAACGTTCCAGGTCGAGCTGCCGCTGCGCAGCCTGTTTGAGGCGCCGACGGTAGCAGGCTTAGCCCGGCAGATCGAAGTTGCGCGCCAAAATATGCAGGGCATCCAGTCGCCACCGCAGCCGGCCTCACGTGACAGTGTGCTGCCGTTGTCGTTCGCACAGCAGCGGCTATGGTTCCTTGACCAGCTCCAGCCCAACAGCCCGGCCTACAATATTCCAACTGCCATTCGTCTGATCGGACGACTTGACGTGGCGGCGCTGAAGCGCAGCCTGGATACGATCGTTGAGCGCCACGAAGCGCTGCGGACGACGTTCACAACGCTGAACGATGGACAGCCGGTTCAGGTCATCACGCCCGCTCAGGCTTTGCCGCTGCCGCTCACCGATCTTGAGGCCCTTCCCGAGGCTGAGCGTGAGCCGATGGCGCGGCGTTTAGCAACCGAGGAAGTGCAACGCCCCTTTGATCTGGCGCAGGGCCCGCTGCTGCGTGTCTCCTTGTTGTATCTGGGCGCTGAGGAGCATGTGCTGCTGCTCACGATGCATCACATCGTCTCCGATGGCTGGTCGATGGGCGTGTTTGTGCGCGAGCTGGTCACGCTGTACGTAGCGTTTTCGGAAGGCACGACCCCGGCATTGCCGGAGCTGCCGATCCAGTACGCCGACTATGCCGTCTGGCAGCGCAGGTGGCTCTCCGGCGCGGTGCTGGCCGCGCAGCTCGACTACTGGAAGCAGCAACTGGTCGATCCGCCGGTGCTGGATCTCCCAACCGACTATCTGCGGCCGGCGGTTCCCTCGTTCCGAGGCGCGGTCCACACGTTCCTGCTTCCTGCGGCCTTGAGTGCAGATTTGGCAGCGCTGAGTCGTCGCGAGGGTGTGACGCTCTTCATGACGCTGCTGGCGGCCTGGCAGATCTTGCTCGCGCGCTACAGCGGCCAGTCCGACATCGTGGTCGGCTCGCCGATCGCCAATCGTACGCGGGCCGAGACTGAGGATCTGATCGGCTGCTTCATCAACACCTTAGTGCTGCGCACCGATCTCGGCGATAACCCGCCATTCCAGGAGGTGCTGACGCGCGTGCGCGAGGTGGCGCTTGCCGCCTTCGATTACCAGGATCTGCCGTTCGAGCAGGTTGTAGACGCCGTCCAGCCGGAGCGCGATCTGAGCCGTCACCCGTTGTTCCAGGTCTTGTTCGCGCTACAGAACGCGCCGACAGCTCCCTTTGAGCTGCCGAATCTGGCGCTGGCTCCCTTTATGGTCGAGCAAGGCACGGTGAACTTTGATCTGAGTCTCTCACTTACCGAGAGCGAGGCCGGTCTCGCGGGCACACTGGAGTATGCCGTCGACCTGTTTGCGGGGGAGACGATCGGGCGGATGGTGGATCACTTCCAGACGCTGCTGGAAGGAATCGTGCGTGATCCCGGACAGCGCCTGGCACAGCTGCCGCTCTTGAGTGCGGATGAGCGCCGGCAGCTCGCGGTCGATTGGAATACGACCCAGGCGACCTATTCCCGTGATCGCTGCGTCCATGAGCTGGTCGCCGCTCAGTCGGCGCGCACACCTGAGGCCGTCGCGCTGGTCTATGCGTCTCAGCAGCTCACCTATCGCGAGCTGGACCAACGCGCGAATCAGCTGGCGCACTACTTGCGCGAATTGGGCGTCGGTCCCGAGGTGCGCGTGGGGCTGTGCCTCGATCGCTCGCTGGAATTGGTGATCGGCCTGCTGGGCATCCTCAAGGCCGGCGGCGCGTATGTCCCGCTCGATCCGAACTATCCGGCGCAGCGCCTGTCTTTCATGCTCGAAGACTCTCAGGTTGCGGTGGTGCTGAGCCACGAGCGGTTAGCGGCGACCCTGCCGGCCGATCGCGCCCAGATCGTTTATCTGGATACTGCCTGGTCATCGATCACGCAGCTACCCAACACACCGCCCGAGTCCAGCGTGACGGCGAATCACCTGGCCTACGTGATCTACACCTCCGGCTCGACTGGAACGCCTAAAGGTGTGCAGGTCGAGCACGGCAACCTGCTCGCCACTCTCTACGCCAGCCAGCAGCACTTCGGCTTTCACACCGGCGATACCATGCCGTGGCTGGCCTCGGTGGCGTTCGATATTGCGCTGTTTGAGCTGTTCAACCCATTGATCGCGGGTGGAACGGTGATCATGCTCGATCACCAGCAGATCCTGGATCTGCCATCTCTGCTGGGCACACTCGCCGAGTGTACCGTGTTCCACGCGGTGCCCAGTTTGATGCGGCAGATCACGCAGGCGATTGATGCCAGCGAAGATGGCCCCAGCAGCTACGATCATATTCGCATGGTGTTTACCGGCGGTGATGTCGTGCCGCCGGAGCTGCTGTCCGAGCTACAGGCGGTGTTTCGGCAGGCCGAGATCCGCGTGCTCTATGGGCCGACCGAGGCGACGATCATCTGTACCTCCTATCGGGTGCCGGAGCGCTCATCGGCGACGCAGCACCTGATCGGCACGCCGCTGGCCAATGCGCAGATACGCATCTACGACACGTGGGGTAGCCTGGCGCCGATTGGCGTTGCCGGTGAGCTGTACATCGGTGGGGCGGGCGTGACGCGGGGCTATCTCCACCGGCCCGAGCTGACCGCCGAGAAATTTGTCGAGCTGGATGGGCAGCGCTGGTACCGGAGCGGCGATCTCGCTCGCTACCGGCCGGATGGGAACCTGGAGTTTCTGGGCCGGCGTGATGCGCAGGTGAAAGTGCGCGGCTTCCGGGTCGAGCTGGGCGAGGTCGAGGCCGCGCTGGGCCAGCATCCCGCCGTGCGCGCGAGCGTGGTGATTCTGCGCGAGGACGGCCCTGGTGGGCAGCAGCTGGTAGCGTATGTGGTCGAGAACCAAGAACCAAGAACCAAGAACCTAGAGGATGGGGGCTTGAGTCCATCCGAGCTGCGCAGCTTCCTGCTTAGCCGGCTGCCCGAGTACATGGTGCCGGCGGCGTTCGTGTTCCTTGAGGCGCTGCCGTTGACGGCACATGGCAAGGTCGATCGCAAGGCGCTGCCGGCGCCCGATACGGCGCGACCTGAGCTGGCGGAAACCTTCGCCGCGCCGCAGACCGCGACCGAGACAGTGCTGGCTCAGATCTGGTCGCAGGTGCTGCGGCGGGAGCAGGTCGGCATCCACGACAACTTTTTCGCCCTCGGCGGCGACTCGATCTTGAGTATTCAGATCATTGCGCGCGCCAATCAGGCTGGGTTACGCTTGACGCCGCGCCAGCTGTTTCAACACCAGACAATCGCCAGTCTGGCAGCGGTGGCAGGAACGGCGTCTGAGCAGACCGCCGAGCAGGGATTGGTTACCGGTCCCGTCCCGCTCACCCCGATTCAGCATTACTTTTTCGCCCAGGAGCTGCCCGATCCGCATCACTACAACCAGGCGATGCTCTTCGAGGTGCGGCCGCCGCTCGACGCCACGTTGCTGGAGCAGGCGGTGCAGCAGGTGCTGGCGCATCACGACGCGCTGCGTTTGCGTGTGGAGCGGACAGCGGACGGCTGGCGACAGATCAACGCCGGGCTGGACGCGATGCCGCTGGTACAGGCGTTCGACCTACGTGCCGTGCCGCTCGGTGAACAGGCGGCGACGATCACGCAGGCGGCGACACAGCTTCAGACGAGTCTCGACCTGCACAGTGGGCCGCTGCTGCGCGTGGGCAGCTTCACGCTGGGCGATGGCCAGCCGGGACGGCTGCTGCTGGTGGTGCATCATCTGGCCGTTGATACGGTCTCCTGGGGCATTCTCCTGGAGGATCTCCAGACCGCCTACGCGCAGCTCCAACGCGGCGAATCGGTGGCGCTGCCGCCCAAGACGACGTCGTTCCAGCAGTGGGCTGAGCGGCTGCACGCCTACGCCCAGAGCGAGACGCTGCGCCAGGAGCTGGCCTACTGGCTGGCCTCGGCGCGCACCACGATCGCGCCGCTCCCGGTCGATCATCCAGACGGCGTCAATACCCTGGAGTCAGCGCGCAGCGTAGCGGTGGCGCTTGGCGAAGACGATACTCGCGCGCTGCTGTACGAGGTGCCGGCCGTTTATCAGACGCAGATCAACGATGTGCTGCTGACGGCGCTGGCGCAGGCGTGCGCAGCCTGGACCGGCGCGACGACGCTGTTGGTGGATCTGGAAGGGCACGGCCGCGAGGAGCTGTTCGCGGATGTGGACCTGACACGCACGGTGGGCTGGTTCACGGCGTTGTACCCGGTGCTGCTTGACCTGCGGGGCGTGGCAGCGCCCGGCGCGGCGCTGAAGGCGATCAAAGAGCAGCTGCGCCAGATCCCGAATCGCGGCGTCGGCTATGGTGTGCTGCGCTACCTGAGCAGGGACGAGGCGACGGCACAGCTGCGCACGCTGCCCCAGGCCCAGATCAGCTTCAACTATTGGGGCCAGGGCGATCAGGCGATGCCCACTGATGGGCTCTTCAGCCCGGCCCGCGAGTCGAGTGGCCCATCTCAGAGCCAGGACGGTATGCGTAAACATCTCCTGGAGATCACAAGCATCATCAGCCAGGGCCAGCTGCACATGGAGTGGACCTATAGTGCGGCGCTCCATAGTCAGGCGGCGATCGAGTGGCTGGCCCAGGGATACCTGGGCGCGCTGCGGACGCTGATCGACCATTGCCGCGCCCCTGAGGCTGGCGGCTACACACCTTCCGACTTCCCGCTCGCTCACCTCGATCAGCAAGCAGTGAGCAAGCTCTCGGCGCTGCTTGACGAAATCGAGGATGATGAGGAGTTTCCAGAATGAAGAATGTTGAGGATGTTTATTCGCTTTCGCCGATGCAGCAGGGCATGCTCTTTCACACTTTGTACGAGGGTGAGCCGGGAGTCTATGTCACGCAGACGGTATATAACTTCCACGGCGCCTTTGACGTACCGGCGTTCCAGCGCGCGTGGCAGCAGGTCGTCGAGCGCCACCAGACGCTGCGCAGCGCTTTCTTATGGGCTGGTCTGGACGAGCCGTTGCAGCTGGTGCGGCAGAAGGTGCGATTGCCCTGGCAGGTGGAGGATTGGCGAGATCTCTCTCCTGGTGAGCAAGACGCACGGCTGGATGCATTTCTGGCGGCGGATCGGCGGCGGGGCTTCGATCTGGCCAAAGCACCCTTGATGCGGCTGGCGCTCTTCCAGGTGGCCGACGCGCGCTATCGCTGTGTGTGGACGCAGCACCATCTCTTGCTGGACGGCTGGTCCGTGCCGCTGGTCTTCAACGAGGTGTTTGCCGCATATGACGCGTTTGTGCGTGGTCAGCCCCTGGCGCTGCCGCGTCTGCGTCCGTACCGCGACTACATTGCCTGGCTCCAACGGCAGGACCTGGCGCAGGCGGAGACGTTCTGGCGGCAGCTGCTCCACGGCTTCACCACGCCGACTCGGCTTGTGGTCGATCACCCGCTTGCTCCCGACGCCGGCGAGGCTCGCTATACCGATCAGCATATCGTGCTTGCGGAGCCGACCACGGTGGCGCTCCAGGCGCTGGCACGGCAGCACGGGCTGACGTTGAATACCGTCGTGCAAGGGGCGTGGGCGCTGCTGCTCAGCCGCTACAGTGGCGAGCCGGATGTCGTGTTCGGCGCAACGGTCGCGGGCCGTCCGGCAGATCTGCCCGGCGTCGAGACGATGGTCGGCCTGTTCATCAATACCGTGCCCGTGCGCGTGCTCGTCCCGCAGGATGCGATTCTGCTGCCATGGTTGCAGCAGCTCCAGGGGCAGCAGGCCGAGCTGCGCCAGTACGAGTACAGTCCGCTGGTGCAGGTTCAGAGCTGGAGCGAGGTTCCGCGTGGTCAGCCGCTCTTCGAAAGTCTTGTCGTCTTTGAGAACTACCCGGAGGAGAATAATAGCTCAGAGGATAGCGACGGCCCGACCCTGATCATTGAGCACACGCAGACCGAGGAGCAAGGCAGCTATCCGCTGGCGCTGATAGCGGTGCCGGGTCCAGCCCTGGTGTTGCGCTTCAACTACGATCGTCGGCGCTTCGACGAGGCGACGATCGGGCGGATGCTGGGGCATCTCCGTACGCTGCTGGCGGGCATGGCTGAGCAGCCGGCGCAGCGCTTAGGCGCGCTGCCATTGCTGACGCCCGAAGAGAGCGCGCGCTTGCTGGACGACTGGCCGGTCACGCCCGCGCCTGCGCCGCCGCGCGCCTGCCTCCATGAGCTGGTCGCCGCCCAGGCCGCGCGCACGCCCGACGCCGTCGCGCTGGTGTATGCGGGGCAGCAGCTGACCTACCGCGAGCTGGACGAGCGCGCCACGCAGCTGGCGTATTATTTGCGTCAGCAGGGCGTCGGGCTGGAGGTGCCGGTCGCGCTGCTGCTTGAACGGTCGCCGGATCAGATTGTCGCGCTGCTGGCGGTGCTCAAGGCCGGCGGGGCGTATCTGCCGCTCGACCCGGCCCTGCCCGCCGCGCGGCTCCAGTATGTGCTCCAAGACGCGCAGGTGCCGCTCGTGCTGACGCAGCAGGCG
Organism: Herpetosiphonaceae bacterium; assembly: GCA_036402055.1. Lineage (GTDB taxonomy): Bacteria > Chloroflexota > Chloroflexia > Chloroflexales > Kallotenuaceae > LB3-1. The sequence goes on along the minus strand of DASWTQ010000844.1, from coordinate 2 downwards.
CT
>DASWTQ010000843.1:0-10343 GCA_036402055.1 Herpetosiphonaceae bacterium | reverse complement strand
CAGATTTCGGCTCGGCGAGGCGCGCGCTAGCATCGCGCCGGGATGCAGCGACGCACCCCGGCTTTAGGTCCTACGACGCGGGCTTGTACCATTTGTCGAGACCGGTCTGGATCTCCTGGCCGGCCTGCTCGGGCGTGAGCTGGCCGTTGAGCAGCTGCGCGTTGACGCGCCACAGCTCGTTCTCCAGGTTCGGCTCGCCGCGCGACAGGATCTGATACGAGTTGCGGATCGTGGATTGGCACTCGCCGCGCCAGCTCACGAACTCCTGCGCCAGCGGATCGTTGAGCTTGACCTCGTGCTTCGACAGCGAGAAGAAGCCCGGCAGCGCGTTGCTGTATAGCTCGGCAAACTCCGGCGTCGTCAGCCACTCCAGGAACTGCCGCGCCTCGGCGGCGTGCGCGCTCTTGGCGTTCATGCCCAGGCCGATGTCGGTGTGATCGCTGATGTAGCACGCGTCGCCGGCTTTAGCGACAGGCGGCTTGAACGCGCCCATCTTGAACTGCGCGTCTTTGTTGAACAGCGCGATCTCCCACGATCCGGCCGGATAGATCGCCGCCTTGCCGAGTGTGAAGAGCTGCTGGGCGTCGGGATATTTGACCGCCTCATAGCCCGACGGCAGATACGGCTGCCAGGCCGCCAGCGCCTTCCAGGTGTCGACGTAGGGCGCGTCGGTGAACTTGGCGCTGCCCTTGAGCAGGGCCTGGCGGCCTTCCTCGCCCTTCCAGTAGTTCGGCCCGATGTTCTGGAAGCCCATTGTCGCGGCCTCCCACTGATCCGCCGTGCCCATCGCCAGCGGCGTGTACGTGCCGTCCTGCTTGATCTTCTCCAGCACCGCGACAAACTCGTCTTGCGTGGTGGGCGGCGTGACCCCAGCCTTGGCGAAGGCGTCCTGGTTGTAGATAAAGCCATGGATCACCGAGGCCATCGGCACGCAGAACGGCGTCTGGCCGTCGTCGGTGATCCAGGCGCTCTTCGCGACATCGCTGAAGTTTTCCATGCCCTTCAGATCGGTGAGCGGCGCGAGATAGCCGTCTTCGAAGAGCTTGAGCGACACATCGAAAGGCCGGCAGGTGATCAGATCGCCGGCGGTGCCGCCCTGAAGCTTGGTGTTGAGCGCGCTGTTATACTCGGTTGGCGCGGTCGGCTGGAAATCGATCTTGATGTTGGGATAGCTCTTCTCGAAGGCTGGAATAATCGTGTTCTGCCAGATCGTGAGATCGTCGTTGCGCCAGCTTTCGACGGTGAGCGTCACCTGGCCACCGCTGGCAGTCGTCGCCGCCGTGGACGCGCTGGCAGCCGGAGCGGCCGATGCATCAGGGGATGTATTGCCGCTGGGCGCAGCGGCGGGAGCGCCGCAGGCCGCCAGAAGCAGCAGCATGACCAGCGCGCTCAAGGCCGATCGTCGAGATGAGTGAAGCATATACGGAGCCTTTCACTTTGGATAACAAACCATCGCTGAGATCAAACAAAAACTGCGCTGAGGCACCTCCTTTGATGTCAAGAACCTAGAACCCAGAACCAAGAACCGGAGACGAGAACAAAAGAACAACGGAACAAGCCAACAAAGAACACCGTACCGAACCTTCCTCTCGCCTGCCGCAACCGAGGCCGAAGCCGGCCGAGGTTCGGGGAAGGCGAGGCGCGTTAGCGCCGGGGTGAGGGCCAAGAATCAAGGACCAAACCCGTATGACCAAGCATACACCACTTGATCAACTTGACCAATGGCCGCAGCGTGTGCGCTCAACGATCAGCGCGATGTTTGGCGTGCCAAACGCGATCGAGCCGCTGCATGGCCTGAGCGGAGCCTCGGTCTGGCGCGTCACGTTTGCCGAGCAGCGTGTCATCGTCAAGCGCACGCATAGCCGGCGCGAGGCGGATGTGTATCGACTGCTTGCGCCGCATCTGGCTGAGCAGGGCGTTACTTGTCCCGCGCTGCTCTGGTCCGGGCAAGACGACGATACGCACTGGCTGCTGCTGGAAGAAATTCCACAGCCGCTGCCCCGCTCACGCTGGCTCGCCGATCGCGATCTGCTGGGCGTACTCTACCGGCTGCACCAGAGCGCGCTGCCACCTGTGATCGAGCCGTTTCGACCCGACTGGACCGACGCGATGACGGCGCAGGTTCTCGATCTGTTCGCAGACTCGACTGCGCATCTACAGGATCAGCTGGTCCGCTTTCAAACGCTGAGCCAGCCGCTCTTTCGCGTGAAGCGCTGGATCTCCGGCGATCCGAATCCGGCCAACTGGGGCCTGCGTGCCGACGGCTCGATCGTGCTCTTCGACTGGGAGCGGCTGGGCCTCGGTGCTCCAGCGCTCGACCTCGCGATCAGCGTTCCAGGTCTGGGCCAGCCCGCCGATTTTCTGGCCGTCGCGGCCGGCTATCTTGCGCACGATTCGCCGGCACAGCCCGATCGAGCGGCGGTGGAGGAGCTGGCGCGTGAGATCGCGATCGCCAAGACCTGGAACGTCGTCGAGTTTTTGAGCATGGCGGCCAGCGGCGATCCTGCCCTCCAATCCAGAATCCCGGCTCTGGCACAGGCGTTGCCCGCGTGGCTCGCGACGATGGCAGAGCTGGTGCCGGATCAAGCCTGGCCTGATTTCGATCCCGGCTCCACCGGCAGCGCAACAAAACGAGGAGGGATGTAATTCCCTCCTCATGGACACAGATGCCGCGATCGAGAGCCGGGGCTGGCCTAGCGTTGGAAGTAGAACCAGTTGAGGTTCAAGAAGTCGGACGGCTGGCCGCTCTTGAAGACCACATACAGGTTGCGGGTGCCGGTCACACCGCTGGAACTTGCCGGTATCGTTTGCCACGATTGCCAGCCGCCCGTGTTGGCGACCGAGAAGCTGCCCAGCAGCGGGCCATTGACGCCATCAAGTCGATACTCAACCAAGCCGCTAATGCCAGCTGATGCGCCCGAGGCGACACGCGTCTGAATTGTGCGCGGCGGCGTGCTGCCGAAGTTCACGTTGTTGAAGACCAGGTAGTCGCCGTTCGCGATCCAGCCGACATTCTGCCCGCCGCCGGCATCGCTGGTCGCCTCAAGCTGCGTGCCCGACTGGCTGCTGTAGCTCTCAGCCTGCACCGTGCTGTACGGATTGAAGCCTCCTGGCGTCGGTGTCGGCGTCGGCGTCGGGCCGGTGCCGGTCTGGTACACGCGCACATAATCGACCTGCATCCGCGCCGGGAAGGGCGTAGAGCTGTTCGGGCTGCCGGGCCAGTTGCCGCCGACGGCCAGGTTCAGGATCATGAAGAACGGCCGGTGAAACTCCTCAGTGCCGTTGATATTGTTCTGGATATTCGCTTCCCAGAACTGCGTGCCGTCGATAAACCACTTGATCGCCGAGCTGTTCCACTCGATCGAGTAGGTATGATAGGCCGTCACATCCACGCCGAACGACGGACCACCGTAGCTGGCGTAGCCGTTCGAATCCCAGTGGATCGTGCCGTGGGTGCGCGTCTCGTTGTTGACATGCTCCATGATGTCGATCTCGCCGGATTGCGGCCACGGCGTGTTCGGGAAGTTCGCGCCGAGCATCCAGAATGCCGGCCAGATGCCCTGGCCCATCGGCAGCGCCATACGCGCCTCGATGCGGCCATACTGGAACTCGCGCTTGCCCTTGGTGTACATGCGCGTCGAGGTGTACTGGCAGGTGCCGTACCAGCAGCTATAGCCACCGGTAACGCGATTCGCCGTGATCGTCAAAACACCGTTGGCGACGCTGGCATTGTTGCCGGGCGTGTAGTACTGAAGCTCGTTGTTGCCCCAGCCGTGACCGCCGGTCTCAAAGGTCCAGTTGCTGGTGTTGACCGACGTACCGTTGAACTCATCGCTCCATACCAGCTGCCAGTTGGTCTGAGCATCGGCTTGCGGAGCCTGGGCGATCAGGCCGAACTGAGCGACGAGCAGCCCCAGGATAATACAGAGCATCCCCAATCGAGACGGACGAGTGAAGCGCCAGCGGCGGCGCTGTGAGGTGCTGAACAGGCGAGCCTTCATTGGATCTCCTTTCCTTAGCCGGGGGGTGATGACATGGAGCTTTGGAACGATTCAAACACACGCCTGCCGCAACTTCAAGCCGCGAACCGATAGAAAATCCGATATAAATTAAGAAATTGTAAAGAGCACTCGTCTGCCGGCAAAAAAATCAATATTTATTAATAGTCATAGTAGCAGCCTAGCCCTATGCCGCCACCCGAGCAAGTACCTTAGTTACATCCAATCGCGCCGCCACGGCGTTGCACTTTCGGCAAGTCGTTTATACAATGTAGTAGTTTCTCTCGACAGACTGCCCATCGATCTCGCCTGTCGGCTGCACAGCCCTGAGAAAAGCGTGTGGTTCGTACAAGCAATTCTGGAGCACCGAGAGAAACTTTATCAGTCCCGTCGATAGATCATGAGCCAGGCCAGAACATCGTAGCACGCATCGCATGATCGCCATCAGCAGCCACTGCGGCAGTCGTCGCCAGTACTCCCAGGGCTTCGACTACGCGCTGATTTGGTTGAGGGTTCACAGCTCTCGTCGGGTCGCCAAGCTCAATCTGAGCGTTCGCCGTTCGAAACATCATTCACAGCTAGCTCACGATCGGCGTCGGCTGATTCGGCTGAGGCTTGTCTCAGGAAGTGCGGCGTTGCAATCCTGAACCTGCTCGTGGGCTGGATTTAACCTCAAGCTTATGCATTTTGTCGCTCACAATCCGGCGGATACATACGCCACCGATGCTCACGAGCATGCGTATCTCGGCAGCCTGCTGAATTGGCTGCGCGAGCTGCTCAACTGGCATATCGCCCTGACTCAGCACACGTTCGGCGCGCTGGCCGACGATAACTATCGCGGACTCTATGTTCCCGATGCGGAGATCGACATTCTAGGCGCGAGCATCGCCGCGCTGCCGCCGCATCTTGAAGAGCGCCGCACCGAGCTTGCCGAAGAGCGAGCCGAGCTTGAGCGGCAAGCCGTCGAGATCGAGCGCGCCGGCGGGATCGTACCGCTGCTTAAGATCGGCCGCGCCTTCGATCTATCGCCGTTCGAGCGCGATGTGCTACTGCTGGCCCTGGCGCCCGAGCTGGATCTACGCTACGAGCGACTTTTTGCCTATATCCAGGACGACGTCACCAAAAAACGGCCGTCAGTCAATCTGGCGCTGTCGTTGTTGTGCGTCCACCCCGAGGACCGGATCGCGGCCCGCGTGTCGTTCGCGCCGGATAGTCCCCTGATTCGCCACCGCATCATCCAGCTCTTTGAGGACGGCCAGCGCCAGCCGCCGCTGCTGGCACGCTTTATCAAGCTCGACGATCGCATTGTGGCGGCGCTGCTCAACCAGGCGACGATCGATCCGCTGCTCGAATCGATGGTCCGGCTAAGCTGGCCGCACCGCGCGCTGTCGAGCATTGTGCTGCCGACCGACCTGCGTGACCGTATGCGACAGGCGATGATCGAGCACACGGACGGTCTGATCCTGGCGCTACAGGGCAGCTACGGCAGCGGACGCCGCGCGATCGCAGAGGCGCTCTGCACCGAGGCCCGCATTCCGCTGCTGATCGTCAATCTGGAGCGCATGATCGGCGCGGATCTCGATCCCGAGGAGTCGACACAGCGCGTGCTGCGCGAGGCGCTGCTCAACGGCGCGGCGATTCTGTGGCTGGGCGGCAACCGTACGCTGCAAGAAGAAACGCTGAGCGCCTGGCAGACCGCGCTGCTCGCGGCCATGGACACCTATCCCGGCTGCTCGTTCCTGCCGCTGGATCAAGCCTGGGAGTCGCGCGGCGCACTTCAGCGTAACTGGTTCCTGCGCATCGAGCTGCCGCCGCTGACCTACGGTGAGCGCGAGCATATCTGGCGCTCACGGCTCAACGGCGATAGTCCCGAGGAAAGCACGCTGCTCGGATTGGCAAGTACCTTCCGTCTCACCGGCGGTCAGATCCGCGATGCCGTCACCATGGCGCGATCGCTGGCGCGCTGGCATGGCGGCGAGATCACCCGCGACGATTTTTATGTCGCCTGCCGCGCACAGTCGAGCGGACGACTCGACAGCATGGCGCACAAGATCAAAACCACCTACAACTGGGACGATATTGTGCTGCCGCCGGATCAGCTCAGCCAGCTAAAGGAAATCTGCTCCCAGGTGCGCCACCGGCATACCGTGCTGGAGCGCTGGGGCTTCGATCGGCACCTGGCGATGGGCAAGGGCGTGAACACGCTCTTCGCGGGCTCGTCGGGCACCGGCAAAACCATGTCCGCCGATATTATCGCCTCGGATCTGGGCCTTGAGCTGTACAAGATCGATCTCTCGACTGTTGTCAGCAAATACATCGGCGAGACCGAGAAAAACCTGGATCGTATCTTTACCGCCGCGCGCGAGGCCAACGCGATCCTCTTCTTCGACGAGGCCGACGCGCTCTTCGGCAAGCGCTCCGAGGTCAAAGACGCCCACGATCGCTACGCGAACATCGAGGTCGGCTACCTGCTGCAAAAGATGGAAGAGTACGACGGCGTGGTGATTCTGGCGACCAACCTGCGCAAGAACATGGACGATGCGTTTGTGCGCCGTCTGCATGTCGCGATCGATTTTCCGTTTCCCGAGGAGCCGGATCGACTCAGGATCTGGCAGAAGGCTTTTCCACCCGAAGCGCCGCTGGCCCCTGAAGTCGATCTCGCGTTTATCGCCAAGCAGTTCAAGCTCGCCGGCGGCAACATCCGCAACATCGCGCTGCTCTCGGCCTTTTTGGCCGCCGAGTCGACGGGTGAGATCGGCATGATCCATATCATCAAATCGATCAAGCGCGAGTACCAGAAGATGGGCAAGCTGGTAACTGAAACCGACTTCGGGCGCTATATGTCGCTCATTCGCGGCTGATCGACAGCCATGACAGACCAGCAGGCTGCACTGAATAGCCAGGCCGATTACCAGGCTATAACCGGCCTCCGTTATATTGCCGACTATATCACGGAGGCCGAGCAGGAGCGGATCATCGAGATCATCGATGCGCAGGCCTGGCAGAACGATCTCAAACGCAGAGTGCAGCATTATGGCTATAAGTACGATTACAAGAAGCGCTTTATTGATTTTGAGATGTATCTTGGCGCGTTACCAGAGTGGCTGTTGATGTTGTCTCAAAAACTCGTTCAAGATCGATTGGTTAGCGATCTACCGGATCAGGTTATTGTCAACGAATACCTGCCGGGACAAGGTATATCCAGTCATGTGGATTGCGTACCGTGCTTCGACGATACCATTGTATCTTTGAGCTTAAACTCATTCTGTGTTATGGAATTTACACATACACAAAGCGCACAGAAAATACCGGTTCTGCTTGAGCCGCGCAGCGTCGTGGTCCTGCAAGGAGAAAGCAGATATAACTGGAAACATGGAATCGCGTCACGAAAAATCGATGTGTTCAACAATACGACGATCCGACGAGCACGACGATTATCGCTAACTTTCAGGAAAATCGTTCACTAGCAAAACAGACGTTAAGCTTTGATTCTATAGATTAGCACTACATCCATTCTTATCACGGAGGCAGCTCGATGGCATCGCACCACTCGCTCGACCCTAAGGAGCACTTGTCGCAAATTCGGCGACGTGCCACCAACGAGACGTCCACCCACGATACCGATCCCGGATCGACGCAACACCCGTTGCTGAACTTGCAGCGCACGGTCGGTAACGCACAGATCGCGCGCATGATGGCCCAGCGCACCGCCGAGGAAGAGCAGCAAGAAGAAGGCGGCGCGGTCCAGGCCATGCACGATCATACCGCCGTCCAGCGCACCGCCGAAGAAGAGCAGGAAGAAGGCATGGTCCAGGCCAAACATGACCATACCGCCGTCCAGCGCAACGCCGAGGAAGAGCAGGAAGAAGGCGGCGCGGTCCAGGCCATGCACGATCATACCGCTGTTCAGCGCAACGCCGAGGAAGAGCAAGAAGAAGGCGGCGCGATCCAGGCCATGCACGATCACACTGCCGTTCAGCGCAACGCTGAAGAAGAGCAGGACGAGGGAGGCATGGTCCAGGCTAAACCAGAAGTAGGACTCGAAGGTGGACCAATTAGTGCCGACTTAGGCGGTAAAATACAGTCGAAGCGTGGGAGCGGTTCACCCCTCGACGATGGGATGCGAACATCAATGGAAGGCGCATTCGGGTCCAGCTTCAAGGATGTGCGAATCCATACCGACAGCGAGTCCCATCAACTCAACCGCAGCATCAGCGCCAAAGCATTCACAACTGGTAGCGACATTTTCTTCGGTGAAAGCGCCTCGCCAGCGGACACCAAGCTCCTCGGCCATGAGCTGACGCACGTTGTCCAGCAGCGTTCGATGAGCAGCAGTGGACCGATGACGGTTGGACCGGCGGGCGATAGCCACGAGCAAGAAGCCGATGCAACCGGAGACGCGGTCGCCTCGGCCATCTCAAGCGGCAAGGCCCAGCGACAGGCAACCGAAGAAGAGCAAGAAACAGCTTAGCCAGAACCAACAGCGGCGACAAGGAAGCGTATGAAGGCGCGGCAACCGAGCACAACGCAGCACAACATCAACCGGCGCGCTATCAAGCTCATAACTCCCCTCAGCGATCGCCACGATGTGCGATCGCTGAGCCTGGGCCTATGCTTCCGAGCCGATCCGCACACCTCGGGCACAAACAACCGTTTGTTCACTTTAGGCCAGTTCGAGAAGAGCTAGAGGCGACAGTGCAGAGCGCGCCAGCTCTGTAGCAGCTTCTTGTTGTCAAATAGCACACGCAGCAACGTAGTACATGCATCATGATCAGCGAGATTGACGAAACAATCCGGCAGGTTCTGCTCAAAGAAGGCGGCTTTGATGTCGCGGACGTCGATGTAAGCTTCGACTTACCCAACCGCGAATGGTCGGGCGGCATCTCGAAGCCGACGCTCAACTGCTACCTCTTTGATCTTCGCGAGCGCCGCCAGCTGCGCGAAGAAGGCTGGGATCTTGAGCGCCGTGGCACCCCCAGCGCCGCCCGCCGCCGGCCGCCGCTCCATTTCGAGATGACCTATCTGCTCACCGCCTGGACGCGCGCCGTCGAGGACGAGCACCGGCTGCTCTGGCATGTGCTGCGCACCATGATTCGCTTTCCGGTTCTGCCGGCCGCCCATCTCCAAGGAATGCTGGTCGACTATCCCTTTCCGATCACGACCAGCATCGCTCAGACCGAGGGCGTGCTGAAAAGCCCGGGCGAGTTCTGGTCGGCCCTGGAGAATCATCTCAAGCCATCGTTGAGCTACGTGGTCACGGTGGCGCTGGATCAAGAATCGGTACTCGCAGGACCGCCAGTGCTCACCACCACGCTGCGGACAAGCTTTGCAGCTCAGCGCAACGGCTCCAACGGCTCCAATGGAGCGCACGCCGAGCAGAACGGCAACGGCGCCAGCCCGACGAATGGTGAGGCCAAGCAGGACGCGAAGCCGTCGCCGCTGTACACGCAGCGCGTGGTGATCGACGAGCACAATCTCAACGTCACCTCCGATGCGCAAGGTCGTCTCCATCTGGAGGGTACACTGCGCGGCGACGAAGACATGGCCCTGCCTGATACAACGATCACCATCGAAGGGCACAATCACCGCGTCATCACCGACGCCGAGGGCCGCTTCCACCTGGACGGCCTGCTGCCCGGAAAATACACCTTAGCTATCAAAGCGGGCGGTCGCACGGTGCGCCAAGCGCTGATCGTTCGCAATCCCAGCCATCAAATAATCATCGATGTAGGCGACAGGCCAAGCAGCCTGTCCGACGCCCCCACTGAAGGAGGTAGTACCACGAGCTAAACATCGTCAGGACAGCAAGAGGGGAAGAGTTCGGATGTTCTATTTTCCGCCTAGAACATTGTAGCAATTTTGAGGAGTCCATAATGCCTACGTACCAGTACCCCGGTGTTTACATTGAAGAAGTCGATCGGGGAAGCAAGCCTATCCAGGGAGTCGGCACGTCCGTTGCAGCATTCATCGGTTTTACGGAGCGCCGCCCCGCCGGTAACACCGGCCAGCCCGTCTTTGTGTCGAGCTGGACTCAGTTCGTCAACGATTTTGGCACCCCCGAGACTCAGGGCTTTGTCCCCGGCTTCTTCCTGCCACACTCGGTGTATGGTTATTTCCAGAACGGTGGAGCCTCCTGCTTCGTTCAAAGCATCGCGACCAACGAAGAGGCCGATCAGGCCTCGCGCGGTGGTACTGCGCGCGCAGCGCTGACCAGCCGCGCCGGCACCAAGGCGCTTGAGCTGCGCAGCAAAGCCGAGGGCGTGTCGGCCGAAAGCATCGTGGTCGAGGTTGAAGATGCCACCGGCGAGGGCGCGACCAACGAGCAGTTCAAGGTTACGGTTAAAG
>DASWTQ010000842.1:0-9792 GCA_036402055.1 Herpetosiphonaceae bacterium | reverse complement strand
AAGACGCTGGTCGCGACGCTGCCGCTCTACCTGAATGCCCTGGAGGGCAAAGGTAGCCACCTGATCACCGTCAACGACTACCTGGTTCGGCGCGACGCCGGCTGGAACGGCCCGATCTATCATCTGCTGGGCGTTTCGCTCGCCGCGATCGCGCACGACTTCTCGGCGATCTACGATCCTGACTATCTCGATCCCAAATCAAACCTTGAGGATGAGCGCCTGGTCCACTGGCGGCCGGTCACGCGCCGGGAAGCCTACGAGGCCGATATTACATACGGCACGAACAACGAGTTCGGCTTCGACTATCTGCGCGACAATATTGCGACGCGCTACGAGCAGACGGTGCAGCGGCCGCTCAACTATGCGATCGTCGACGAGGTTGATAACATCCTGATCGACGAGGCGCGCACGCCGCTGATCATCTCCGGCCCGGCGCGGGCGGCAGGCGACGATTATCACTATTTTGCAAATCTGGTTAAAGGTTTACGCGGCATCGAGCAGCGCGAGTACGACGCCTATAAAAAAGATCTGGACTTTGGCGACAACAAGCGACGAACCGAGGCCCAGCGCGCGATCGACAATGCCGATTATGTGCTCGATCTCAAGCATCGCAGCATCGCGCTGACCGACGCCGGTATTCTGAAGATTGAGCGCCGGCTGAAGGACGCGGGCCGCCTTCCCGACGATGCCAGTATTTACGAGCCTGAGTATTTTGAGCTGACGCATTATCTCGACAACGCGATCAAGGGCGAGTACGTTTTCAAGCGCGATAAAGATTATATTGTGCAGAACGGCGAGGTCGTGATCGTCGACGAGCAGACCGGCCGCACGATGCCCGGCCGGCGCTGGTCGGACGGTTTGCACGAGGCGGTCGAGGCCAAAGAAGGCGTGCGCGTTCAGGACGAGACGATGGTCTATGCCACGATCACGATCCAGAACTATTTCCGCATGTACACCAAGCTTTCAGGCATGACCGGCACCGCGCTGACCGAGTCCGAAGAGTTCGCCAAGATCTACAAGCTCGACGTGGTGCCGATCCCGACCAATCGCGAGGTTGTTCGCGACGATCGCAACGACCAGATCTATCGCTCGGAAGAGGCCAAGTATCGGGCTGTTGTGCGCGAGATCATCGGCGCGGCGATCAACGGCCAGCCGGTGCTTGTGGGCACGGCCTCGATCGAAAACTCCGAGCGGCTGGCGGCGTATCTCAAGCCGGTTGGCCTCAAGAACCTGGCGCTCTCGTCGGTGCTGATGACGGTGATCCGCGACTCCAAGGGCGTGAACGAGGATGTGCGCAAGGCTTTTGCCGAAAGCCTGGATCTGCCGATCTCGCAGGTACCGTTCACGGTGCTGCGTCAGACCGCGCAGGCGCTGAATATGCCGACTGATGCGTCGGCGCCCGAGATTCTGGATCGCTTTGCGGCGATGATCAACGTCGAAGATACCGCGCGCCTGGCCGAGATTATCCGCACGGGCATGGCGCATCAGGTTTTGAACGCCAAGCTGCACGAGCAGGAGGCGGGCATTGTGGCGCAGGCGGGACGGCCCGGCACGGTCACGATCGCGACCAACATGGCCGGCCGTGGTACCGACATTTTGCTGGGCGGCAACTCCGACGCGCTGGCGGCGCAGTATCTTGAAGAGAACGGCGTGCGGCGCGAGCAGATCAAGGCGGTCGCCAAGCTGGTAGCCGAGAACAACGATCAGCAGACGCAGCAGGTGCTGGAGCGGCAGAAGCTGCCCGCGATTGTGCTGGAGGAGCTTCAGCGCGCCAGGCAGCAGTATGACAACATGCTGCACCAGTTCGAGGCCAATCCGGCGCTCTTCTTCTTGAGCCACTACGTCGAAGGCTCGGCCGAGACCTTCGCGTCGCGCTGGGCGTTCGTCAACGATGTGCTGGATAACGAGGTCGCGGCGGCGCGCCAGGTGGTGCAGAATACGCACGGCCTGCGCGAGGAGCAGATCGCTCAGATCCAGGCGGTGCGCTCCGACCTGGAGTCGTATCGCAACGACAAGGCCGAGTTTCTGGCCAATCAGCTCTTCGATCGTATCTATGCTGCCCGCGCGCGCTTGATCCAGGCGGTGCTGCACGGCAATCTCGACGAGGCCAACAAGCTGATCGCGGAGACGCCGACGCTGGACGAGAGTTTGATTGGCGGCATTCAGCAGATCAAGGCGCAGGTCGAGGCCGACGCAAATTTGATCCGCGAGGTTGGTGGCTTGAAGATCATCGGCACCGAGCGGCACGAGGCGCGGCGCATCGATAACCAGCTGCGTGGTCGTGCCGGCCGTCAGGGCGATCCCGGCGTGTCGCGCTTCTATATCTCGCTTGAGGACGAGCTGATGAAGCGCTTCGGGCCGAGCATCGATCGCGTGAAGGGCTTTATGTCGCGCGCCGGCTTCGAAGACGATATTCCGATCGAGTTCGGCGTGATCTCGAAGTCGATCGAGAACGCGCAGACCAAGGTCGAGGGCTACAACTTCGACGTACGTAAGCGCGTGGTCGATTACGACGACGTGATGAACAAGCAGCGCGAGGTGATCTACGCGCGGCGACGGGCGATCCTGGAGCAGGGCGAGATCCAGCGCCGCTTGCAGATGCTGGTGCAGCGCTATATCGGCAGCTACGGCGATTGGGTCGCCGGGCAGGTCGAGGAGCTGGCGGCCGGCGTCAACAACGGCAACGCGCCCGAGATCGAGCGCCAGCTGGCGCGGCTGCTGCCGGGCAGCGAGCGGCTGAATCTGGCCGAGGTCCAGTCTTCCGGCGACGAGCAGCGCGCCGCGCTGTTGCAGCCGCTGATCGCCGAGGCCGAGGAGCAGCGCCATCCGCTGCGGCTGTTGCTGGAGGACGTGGCCGAGTTTGTCGAGATCGATCCCGAGGCCGGCTTCGAGGAGCTGAAGAGCGCCGATCGAGCCGCGATCGAGCGCTACCTGGACGAGGAGTGGCGCGCCCACACCGAGGGCGACCTTGAGCAGCGCATCAAGAGCCTGTTCTACACCGAGCTGGACCTGATGGTCGACCGCTATATCGACGACTACGAAGGCTGGATGACCGGCGAGATCGAGAAGGCGGTCGATGCGTCGACGGTTCAGGCGACCAACGTGATCAATGTCGAGGGTGCGCTGCGCCGCATCCGCCCGGTTCTGCCACAGGTCGATACGATCGCGCCTGAGCGGCTGGCGGGCGCGTCGCCGGAGCTGGTGCAGCGTGAGCTGGAGTCGGTGATCAAGGCCAGCTATCAGGAGGGCAACCACCTGCGGCTCTTCGCCGATGAGCTACAGCGCGCGCTGCCGTTCGTGCCGGGCCTGTCGCCGGATCAATATTTGAACATGTTCGCCGACGCGCTCGACGGGCTGCTGATCGGCATTCCCGAGGGCGAGCGCCGGCCGCTGATCGAGGGCTGGCTGGCTCCGGTGAATCAGGCGCTCCAGCCGGTTTTTGCCGGGAACTCGCTGAACGAGGACGAGGCGCGAGCGTTTATCGCCGCTGTTAACGAGGCCTGGATCGATGGGCTGGATCGTCTGGCGCAGCTTGGCGACGACGACCAGAGCGCCGGTCTTGAGCAGCTGGTCGATCGCTCGTTCGACCGCTGGCGCTCGCTGATCGGCGTGGATCTGCTCAACCGCTATAGCCGCGAGTTGATGCTCAACGCGATCGATCGCGAGTGGGCCGATTACCTGACGGCGATGGAAGATCTGCGCCAGGGCATCGGCCTGCAAGGTATCGCCCAGCGCGATCCGCTGGTGGCCTACAAGACGCAGGCGTTCAAGATGTTCGAGGAGCTGCTTGACACGATCGATCGCACGACGGTCAAGACCTTCTTCAACAATCTGCCGCGCTTCGTCAACACGGTGCAGCAGCAGGCGGCGCTCGGTGCGACCCGTGTGCGCGACCTCAAGGTCGGGCCGAACGAGCCGTGCCCGTGCGGCAGCGGCAAGAAGTTCAAGAAGTGTCACGGCGCAGCCAATCGTCCGCAGGTGGCGCCGCCGGTTGCGGTGGCGGCTGTGGCCACGAACGGCGACGGCGACGGCAAGGCGGCGCCCGCGCCCAAGCTGACGCAGCAGCAGCAGCAGCGGCAGGGTGGGCAGCAGAGCCAGCGGCGCAACAAGTCGAAAGGCCGCAACGTGCCGCGCCGGTAACTCGATCTGCATAGCGCTGGGAGACGCTCGGCCCTCATCCTGGTAGCAGGATGGGGGCCGAATCTATTGTTTTTCATTTCTCTTTGTGCTAAAATTCACATACTTGAACTGTTGCGACGCTCAAAGGAGGCGATCGATGCCACGACGGTATCTTGACCGACGCGCCGAGGCCGAGATCGAAGCGATGCTGGCCCGTGGTGATCTTGCAAACGCTAAAAAAGACGGACAGCCCGCCGAGCCGCAGCCCAGCGCGCCGAAGAGCCGATCAGGTCGTCGCGCGCCGGGTGACTGGCAAGGGCTGGTCGAGCAGCGCATTCAGGAAGGCATGGATCAGGGCCTGTTCGATAACTTGCGCGGCATGGGCAAGCCGTTGAACCTCGACGAAGATCAGTTTGTGCCGGACGAGATGAAGATGGCTTTTCGGGTGCTGCGCTCGAATGGTCTTGCGCCGCTGTGGGTGGAGCTGAACAAAGAGATCCGCGAGGATATTGCCCGGATGGTGCGGATGCGCGAGCATGTGCATGGCCGCGACGACCTCAACGCGATTGAGCGCGAGCATCTGCGGCGCGACTATCGGCGGCGGATCGAAGACATCAACGGCAAAATCGTCAACTACAACATCGTTGCGCCGTCGTCGCAGGTGCATCTCGGGCTGCTGATCGTCGAGGACGAGCTGGCGAAATTCGATCAGCCTCCGGCGTAGCGTTTGAGAATCTCATTCTCCCACTTTTTTGACATTCCTCCGATCCTCGTTACAATGCTGGTTGTTAAGCGCGGATGCTTGTAACAGCAATCCGCGTTTTTTAATGTTTTTCGTTTGCTGCATAACCTATGAGGAGTGTATATGCGCCTGATTCTTGTTCGTCACGGTGAAAGCGAATGGAATCGTATCAGCCGGTACCAGGGCCAGCTCGATGCGCCGCTGTCGGATCAGGGCCTGCGCCAGGCTCAAGCGCTGGCGGAGCGGCTCTCATCCGAGCAGCTTGATGCGATCTACAGCAGCCCGCTTCAGCGCGCCCGCCGCACCGCCGACGCGATCGCCCAGTTTCATCCCAGCCTGACCATTCAGGACGATTCGGCATTGCTTGAGATCCATCACGGCGACTGGCAGGGCTTGTTCGCGGCCGATGTTCGCGAGCGGTACGCCGAAGATCTGGAAGAGTGGCGCACGTTTCCCACGCGCGCGCAGATGCCCAACGGCGAGAGCTTCAGCAATATTCTTAAGCGCTCGCTCAACTTCCGGGAGCGTGTCTGTCGGAAGCATGGCCCGGACGCGACGGTCGTCGCCTCGACGCATGACGTGGTGGTGAAGATTTTGATCGCCGATGCGCTGGGCATGCATATGGATCGCATCAATCGGCTGTGGATTACGAACGCCTCGATCAGCGTGATCGAGTACACTGAGTCGGTGCCGTTCCTGGTCTCGCTCTCGGAGGCGTGCCACCTGGGCCACCTGGAGACGGTTCGCGAGAAGCAGGAGGCGATTTAGAGGCCCTGCGGGCAAACAAAGGAACAAGGAAACAAAAGAACAAAGAGAAGCTTGATCGTTTGTTCCTTTGTTCCTTTGATCTTTTGTTCTTTGAAATGGCCCTCACCCCCTAACCCCCTCTCCCACTGCTGTAGGCGAGGGGGATTTTGGTACTCCTTTGTTGCTTTTGTTCGTTTGCTTCCTTGTTCGGTTGTTCGTCCTCGGTTCTTGGTTCTTGGTTCTTGGTTCTTCGTCCTCTCCTTTGTTCTGCTGTTCTTTGTTCTCCTTCCGGTGCTATAATCGCGCTTTAGAATCCCGTTTGCGGCTGTGCTCGTCGTGTGCTTGGCGGGCCGGACGTGAACAGCTAACGTCAGGTGGATGTATGCAGCTTTTCGACGCGATTCGCAGCCGCCGCACGACCAACGGCGCGTTCCAGCCTCAGCCGATCGCGCCTGAGCATATTCGACAGCTGCTGGAGCTGGCATCGCACGCGCCGTCGCATTTCAACTCCCAGCCGTGGCGGTTCATCGTGGTGCAGGATCAGGCGCGGCGGCAGCAGATCGCGGATATTGCCGGCGAGTCGATGCGGCTCTTGATGGAAGAGGGCACGTTCTGGCGTCGCTACAGCCGCTATTTTCGCTTTTCGCAGGCCGAGGTCGAGCAGAGCGCCGACGGGATTTATCTCGACAACATGCCGGCCGCGATCAAGCCGTTTGTGCGCTATGTGTTCTCGCCCAAGGGCGGCGCGGTGATGAACAAGCTGCATGTGCCGCGCGTGCTGGGCAAAGACGCGCACAAGCTGGTCGCTTCGTCGCCGCTGCTGCTCGGCATTACGCTGACCCGCGCAGAGTACCAGGAGGATCAGCTTTCGGGCCTGTACTCGGTGATCTCGCTGGGCGCGGTGATCCAGACGATCTGGCTGACGGCAACGGCGCTGGGCATCGGTATGCAGTTCGTCTCGACGCCGATGGAGGTCGAGGGGCAGTGGGAGCGCATCGTGGAGCTGCTGCGCGTTCCCGACGATCAGGCGCTGCTGGTGCTCTTCCGCCTGGGCTACACCGATCCCAAGGTCAAGCGCCCGACGATCGACTGGTCGTCGCCGCAGCGTAAGAGCGTGGATGAGCTGGCGTTCACCGAGATGTGGGGCCAGCCCTTCACGCAGGGCCGCGATCCGCAGCGTTAACTTGCAGGAGAACTATGATTCAACACATCGTATTGTTTCGGCTCAAGGCAGACGTGGACGAGGCGACGATCGCCGAGCACATGGCGGATTTTGCCGCGCTCAAGGACACGATCGCCGAGATCGCGCAGATCGAAGTTCAGCGCGACATCGTGGGTCGGCCGGTATCGTCGCACTTCGGCCTGGTCAGCCAGTTTGCGGATCAGGAATCGCTGCGGAGCTATCAGCAGCATCCGGCGCATGTGGCGGCCTTTGATCGGCTCAAGCCGCGCCTGGATCATATGCTGGTGCTGGACTATGAGCAGTAGATCCCAGCGGCCGAGCCAGGCTGAGGAGCGATCGAGATGATGCTGATCGACTTGCACACGCATACGATCGCCACGCCGCACCACGCGACCTGGGAGCCCGACGCCTTGGTGCGCCATGCCAAAGAGCAGGGCGTGGCCGTGCTGGCGGTCTCGGATCACAACACGACCAGCCAGGTGCAGGCCGCGCTCGACGCGGGCCAGCAGCACGGCGTGCATGTGATCCCGGCCCTGGAGCTGGACTCGGCGTTTGGCAGCAAGCTCTGGCACGTGCTGATCTACGGCATCGATCCGGCCAATCCGGCGATCGTCGCGCTGGCTGCGTCGGTGTTCGAGCGTAACGCCCGCGACGCGCAAGAGATCGCGGCGTATTTTCGAGAGCGCGGCGATGCGCTGCCCTGGCTGGAAACGCTGGATCGCCAGCCGACCGTCGCCGATGTGGGCCATGCGCTGGTCAAAGCCGGGATCGTGCCGTCGCAGCCGGGCGTGGAAGACGAGGCCGCCGGGACGGGCTGGATCATGACCAACCTGCGCCAGCTGTATCGGCCGGTCACGGTGGACGAGGCGATCGCGGTGACGCATTGCGAGGGTGGCTTGGCGGTGCTGGCGCATCCTGGACGCTCCAAAGGCGTCTACGCGATCCCGGCGACGGTGGAAGATGTCGCGGCGATGGCGGCGGCGGGGCTGGATGGAATCGAGGCGCTCTACTCGGGGCACTCGTCGGAGCAGCAGCAGTTCTACAGCGAGCTGGCGCATCGGCATGGCCTGCTGATCACCGCCGGATCGGACTCGCATCATCCGGCGCAGGGGCTGCGCGGCCGTCCGGCGCGAGACTGCGCGGCATTTCTGGCGCGATTCGGAATCGCCTTCGAGTAGCGCGGCGGTCCACATAACGGGGCGGCTTGCCGGAAGCGCTCGGCGCGGAGTAGCGAGGCGAGAAACTGACAATGCTGGCGACATTGGGCCGTCTGAGAACCGGATTTGTGCTGCTGGCGCTGGTGCTCGGCATCGGCACGATCGGCTATCTGTGGCTGGAAGACTTCAGCCCGCTGGAGGCGTTCTACGCCACGCTGCTGGTCGTTTCGACGCTGGGCTTCAGCCAGATCTTGCCCCGAACGCCGGGCGGCATCGCGCTGACGATCGTGCTGATCTTTAGCGGCGTCGGTACGCTCTACTACTTGCTGGGCAGCTTTGCCGAAGCGCTGATCGAAACATCGCTCGGCACACAACGAGAGCGGCGCATGGAGCGACAGATTGCGCGGTTACGCAAGCACTACATCGTCTGCGGCTATGGCCGGGTGGGGCGGCACGCGGCGCACGAGCTAAGCTCGCAGCATCAGCCGTTTGTGGTCGTCGACAACGATCCCGAGGGCGTCGAGTATGCGCGCAGCGAGGGCTGTCTTGCGATGTTCGGCGATGCGACCGAGGATCGCGTGCTGCAACAGGCGGGCGTCGAGCGGGCACGCGGCTTGCTGATTGCCACAGCCTCGGACGCGGCCAATGTGTTTATCACGCTGTCGGCGCGGGCGCTCAACTCGCGGCTGCTGATCGTAGCACGGGCCAACGACGAGCCGACCGAGTCCAAGCTGCTCAAGGCGGGCGCCGACAAAGTGATCGCGCCGGAGGTGGTGGGTGGGCAGCGTATGGCGGCGCTGATACTGCGGCCCGAGACCACGGATCTGGTCGATACGCTGACGCTCTCGCATGATTCTCAGAGCTGGATCGACGAGGCGCTGATCGACGAGCGATCGGCGCTGAACGGCCTGACGCTGGGCGACTCCTCGATCCACAGCCGAACCGGCGCGCGGGTGATCGCAATTCGCCGCTCAGATGGTACACTGATCACGAATCCTGACAGTCATGAACAGCTGCGCTCCGGCGATGTGCTGATCAGCGTCGGCGACCGCGACCAGCTGGCGCAGGTAGAGGCGCTGACCCGATCCACGCCGGAGCGCGTGGGCGAAAGGAATACTTCAGATGAAATTATCGGACCCACGAATCGATAAGCTGAGCGAAGAGATCGTGGACTTGCTGGCAGAGCAAGATGATGTGCGGCTTCAGGCCGACGATGTGAAACTGCGCCACGCGATCCGCGACGAGGTGGTCGACGAGCTGACGGTTGAGGAGCGGCTGGATGCCGAAGTGCGCAAGATGCTTGAGCAGCATCGCAGCGACATTACCATGGGCCGCATGAACTACGACGAGCTGTTCCGGCGCGTCAAGCAGCGGCTGATCAACGAGCGGCGGATTATTCTGTAGATCGGCGGTGAAATGTGAGAGCAGAGCGGGCGGCGTGTCGGTGGACCGTCGCCCGTTTATGTTCCCGCTGCGCCCCAATCATCCAAAGCTACCGTCTCAGTTGGTCGATCGTATCGGAGTGGCAGGCCACGCAACGAATACTGCTCTAGTCGATCATCAGTCTCTGGTTGGGCATGAATAATGATCTCTACAGTCTCGCCGGCATGAAAAGGTAGATTATTAAGTGTCAAGGTACCATCCTGTTTAAGAACCGTTTCTATGCGGTGAGTGACCATGTGCTCCTCCAATACACAGATGATTATATAAGTTCTTATTCCTCAAAGCTCGACGTATCGATGTTCATCTGGTGAACTTCTGCGATCTGAAGGTCGTTGGTGAGCGTCACGTCGAAGCTGAGTGGGAAATCAGTATTCAAGCTGCGTTGGTTTTGCTCATTTGCG
>DASWTQ010000841.1:0-5988 GCA_036402055.1 Herpetosiphonaceae bacterium | reverse complement strand
GCAGCCCGGCCAGCCGCCCGGCGATACCCTGCACAATCGGCATGGAGAGCGCGTCGGGATTTTGGACCGCGCGCTTCACCGCCAGCAAGAACTTGCCCTGCGTGCTGATCGCTTCGACGAGCCTCCCGATCGAGAACCGCTGGATCGACCTCCATAGATTTTGCACGCCGTCGAGGATCGACCTGACCTGCCTGGTGATGTGATTCTTGAAGCCGTCCCAGCCCGATTTGAGCGTGCTCCAGACTTGATTGAGGCCACTTTTCAGGCCGTTCCAGGCACCCGACACCTGCGACTTCAGGCCCGTCCACAGTCGGGAGAAGCCGCTGCTCAGGCTATTCCAGCCGCTCTTGACGCCATCCCATGCCTGGTTTGCGATCGACGAGAGACCGTTCCAGCCCTGCTTCAAGCCGGTCCAGGCGCTCGAAGCGATGCCTTTGAGCCCGGTCCAGGCTCCGGTCGCCTGTTCCTTCAAGCCCGTCCAGGCTCCGGTCGCCTGTTCCTTCAAGCCCGTCCACGCGCCAGTGGCTCGGTCTGTCAGCCCGGTCCAGGCTCCGGTCACCTGTTCCTTCAAGCCCGTCCACGCGCTCGAAGCCACGGATGAGAGCGTCGAAATCGCGGGGGAAGCAATATCCCTGAGGCCCGACAGGACCGAGCCCAGCATGTCCATGACCCTGCCGGCCAGCCCACGGATGCCCGACTCTTCTGATTGGAGATTGCTCCTTGCCCCTGAAACCTGCGAGTCGCCCTCGCCCTTGATCGCGCCCCACAGCGACGTTCCCAGACTCTTCAGCCCATTCCAGGCGCTGGTGCCCAGACTCCTCAGCCCATTCCAGGCGTTGGTACCACGCTCTTTCAGGCCGTTCCAGGCGCTGGTCCCGAAGCTCTTCAGCCCATTCCAGGCACTGGTTCCGAAGCTCTTCAGCCCATTCCAGGCGTTGGTGCCCAGGCCCTTGATCCGGTTCCAGGCGCTGGTCCCGAAGCTTTTCAGTCCGTTCCAGGCAGTGGTGCCCAGACTCTTCAGGCCGTTCCAGGCGGAAGCCGCACGATTTCTCAATCCGTTGAAGAGCGCCGAGGTGCGGCCCTTCAATCCACCCCACACATTTTGGATGCCATTCCAGGCGCTGCGAGCTTGCGTGCCGATGCCTCTAACAAACGAGCCGACGCGACTGCCAAGTCCCGACAGCAGACTCGTCGCCGTACCCTTCAAGGAGTTCCAGCCCTGCTGCAGCGGGCCAAGCACACTGCGACCAAGCTGCTGCATCCGCTGCCACGCGCCGCTGACGGCACCTTGCACTGCGCTCCAACTTGCTTGCAGCGCGCCGGCGTCCATGCGCAGCACGGCGCTACCCAGACCGGCGAGCTTACCCTGGATGCCGCCTAGAATTCCAGTCGCCTGCTCCCTCAGCCCGGCCACAATCGCGACGGTTCGATCCTTGAGGCTGGCCCAGCCGCTCTGGAGTCGCTGCGCGCCGGAAGAAACACGCTCACGAATGCCTTGCATAAACTGGGTCGTGCGATCGCGCAGGCCGCTGACCACGGAAGAGGCACGATTTCTGAGACTGCTCCAGCCGTTGCGAATGCCGCTGACCGCGCTGCTGACGCCCGTGCGTAGACCCGAGAGCAGGCTGGTAGCACGGCCGCGCAGCATCGTCGCCGCCGAGGAAGCACGGGTCTGGATGGTGCTCCAGGCACTGGATGCGCCCGTGCGAATCGTATTCCAGGCAGATGCGCCGCGTGTCCTGATGCTGTTCCAGGCGCCGCTGGCCCGCGTCCGCACGCCATTCCAGGCCGTGGTCGCGCCGGTGCGCAGCGTCGTCCAGGCCGAGCGTCCCTGGTTGCTGATCGTAGTCCAGGCGCTGGTAGCACGGCCGCTCACTTGCTGCCAGGCACCGGTCGCACGATTTCTGACCGCCGTCGCCGCACCAACCGCCATCGACTTGATCCGGTTTCCGGCAGCAGTTGCCCGGCTCCTGAGCGAGTCAATCAGGCCACTCAGCGGATTGGGCAAGCTTGGCAGGCCGATCCGCTGGATAGGCGGTCCACTCTCCGGAGTGCGCTGAATCGCGCCAATGGGCTGGGCTTGCACCTGGCGCTGAAGAGCTGGAGTCGCACTGGCTGCTCCAGAAATCTGCTGCGCCGCGCTCTGCTCAGCCGCAGGTTGTGCCTCTGACTCGGAGCCAGCCGGCGCTGCTGCTTCGGGCATCTGCTCGCCGGCGGGGGCTGACTCCTCGCCTGCGGAATCAGTTTGATCCTCGGATTCTGCGCCGTTCTCGGCCAACATATCGCCGGAAGCCTCACCCTGAGTCGCGTCAGACTCCTCGTCCATCGCATCGGCAGACGCGGCTTGATCAGGTTCCGCCTGTGGCGCAGCTGTTTGCTCGGGTTCCGCTTGTTGGGTAGACGCTTGCTCGGGTTCCGCCTGTGACGCAGCTGTTTGCTCGGGTTCCGCCTGCTCGGCTTCGGCTTGCGGCGTTTCCTCCTCAGCCGCATCCATGGTGGCGGGCTGCTCAGCGGACGGCGCTGCGGCAGCCTGAGGCGCTGCCTCGTCTTGCCCCTCAACTGAGGCTACTTCTACAGCCTGCGCCTGGGATGCTGTCTCGTCCTGTGCTTCAGCTGCTTCAACGGCTGCTTCTGGCGTCGCTGTGGCCGGCGCATCTCGCTCTTCAGCCCGTGTTTCGGGCGTAGCAGATGGCTCGTCGGGCGCATCCTGGCTCGTGGCTGTGATCTGGTGATTCTGCGCGGCCTGAGAATCGGCGTTCTCAGCTGCGGCGTCCGGCTGCCTGGCATCATGCTGGGCATGGAGTGCTTGCTCGCCGGCGGCTGAAGGATTAGTCGAATCTTCGGCGTCCTCGGCGGGCGGCGCGGCAGGAGCGAGCGCAGTACCTGGCGTGGCCTCGGTTACGACCTCTGTTTCTTGCTCGGCGGCTTCCGGTGCGGGCTCATTGCTGGTAGCGGGACGAGTTTTTGGGCGCTGCGCGGCCTGGGCCAGGCGCTGGACCTGACGATTGCCCTGGGTGCGGTTCAGCTGGGTGAGCAGGTTGTGCTGCTTGCTGGTGGAGAGCCGTTGCAGCACTGCGGCACGCGCATCGATCGGGGAAGGAGCGCTTGCAGCAGAAGGAAGAGTCACGGGAGCTGTTTGCTCCGTCGCAGGAGAAACTTCTTCGACACGGCGCTTGGTCTCGCGGAGATCAGATCGATCCTGCAACGGTTGTTTGCTCATACCAACTTCTTAGGACATTGCTCCACAAGCCAGCTCTGTGAGCAGCTTCGTGGATTAGGCAGCGACGAAAATATGGCAATGCCTGAACACGATAGCAAGGAACTGTATGTCCGACAAGAGAGACAACAGTCCTGTTTACGGACTATTAACCATTGGATGCAGTGGGCACGCTGACATACCAGTTCTGTTAATCAACCAGAATGCACGTTGCGACCAGGTCGCGCCTGGTACACTTCTAAGCAGTAAAGATCATTACGCTGACAGCTAAGGAGCTATTGTGAAGCCTGCACGACCTCTCTATCTCGCGCATACCCAGCCCGGCTTTGAGGCGATCGCCGCCGAAGAAGCGCAGCAGCGGCTCGACAGGATGAAGATCGAGAGCACGTATAGTGTTGGCGATAAAAACGGCATGCTGTTGTTTCGGCATAGCTCGGACGTGGATGATGTGCTGGCACTACGCACCGTCGAAGATGTGTTTGTGATCGTCGCCGACATTCCCAACCTGCCGACCTCGCGCGAAGGGCTACGTGAGCTTGAATATCAGATCTACCGCACACAGGCATTAGAGCCCGCACTCAACCTGCTGCGTCAGGCCAAGCCCGGACGCCGGTTTGGTGGTAAGCTCCAGTTTCGGGTGGTTTCCCGCCAGATCGAGCGCGCCGCCTACCGCCGCGTCGATGCGCAGACCGCCGTCGAGCGAGCAATCGGCGCGCGCACCGATCACAAGTGGCGGCTGGCCGAAGAAAACGCGATCGAGCTTTGGCTGACCTTGCTGCCGGGACGAGCCCTGCTGGCGCTGCGCCTGAGCGATGAGCAGATGCGTCACCGGCGCTATCAGGTTGCGCACCTCTCGGCCTCGCTGCGGCCCTCGGCGGCGGCGGCGCTCTGCTGGCTCACGGAGCCGCAGCCGGATGATGTATTTCTTGATCCGATGTGCGGCGCGGGCACGCTGCTGATCGAGCGCGCCGAGCTGGAGCAGTATCGCGCATTGGAAGGCGGCGACATTCGCGACGAGGCCGTCGCGGCGGCGCTGCGCAACATCGGGCCGCGCTACAAGCCGATCCGGGTCCAGCAGTGGGACGCCACACAGCTGCCGCTCGACGCCGCCTCGGTGAGCGCGGCCGGAGTCAATCTGCCCTTCGGCAAGCAGATCGGCACGATCCAGCAGAATCGCGTGTTGTACCCGGCGTTTCTGCGCGAGATGGCGCGCGTGCTGCGGCCGGAGTCGCGGCTGGTGGTGCTGACCAGCGACATGCGAACTTTTGAAGAGGCGCTCCGCCGCAGCCGAGATCTGGCAAAACAAACGACGTACCGCGTGCAAATCCTGGGCCAGCCCGCGACGGTGTATCAGATCGAGCGCCGCTAAATTGCATTACCGAGATCGAGGAAATTAAAAACCTGAGGCCCCGGAGGTTGGTTCCTCCGGGGCCTCCGGTTGCGCCAGCTTACGCTCGGGTTACTCAGGAACCAGGAACAGGCGGAAATACTCGGTGCGGAGCGGTTCCTGACCCTGGGGAAAGAGGCCGGGCGCGGTGTCGGCGTTGAGTGACAGGGCCACAACCGACTTACCCGGCAGCACGGTTGGCAATGCCGTCCAGGAATTTGCAGCCCGATCGTAGCGCGCGAGCAGCAGCTTGCGCTGGTCAGCCTCGTCAGTCTGGTTATCGTAGTACAGCACCAGCGTCGGGAGAAAATCATGAGCCTTCTGAGTAGCCTCTCGATCAGCCGCCTGCTCCTCAGAAGGTCTCAGCGGCGTCAGCGGCAGGTTGCTAGTCAGGCCAAAGGTATAGCTGCGCGGCTGCGCGCGCTTTTCTGGATGCGGCTGGAACTCTAGATCCAACCCGTCTGGAATCGTAAGCTCGACGCCTTCATCTTCGGATGCCAGGTAGTTCGTAGTGACAACGATCCGGTATTGATCGAATGCGATCGTCTCCTTTGTTTGCGTCGGGTTAAATCCCCCTCGCCGCAGCCACTGCCGTTTAACATCCATATCCGCATAATCGAGGGGCCGGCAGCAGACGTGGCGTTGCGGAACCATCGCCGGGCTACTTCCAGAATTCTGATCGTCATCATTCTTGGTGCCCTTGCGCTGATCGTAAAAGAAGATCATCGCATTGCCGTCCGATGAGCCTGCCGGAATGGGATTCGGATGAACCGGAAAGCCGCTATCCGGGCTGCCGCCCAGCGAATAACCCGCGATCATGATATAAGGATGGTCACCATTGGGCGGAACGAGCATCACATGTCCATCCAGAGCTGTCACGCCTTGCTTGTTGGGCGCATTGTCCAATGGCTCCTGGTCGCCCAGTGGGCAGATGAACACTTTCCAGGCGTTCAGGTCAATGTCGCTCAGGCTGAGATTATAGGTTGCAGGCTGGTTCCGCTTGGCCTGCGCGGCAATCGTTGCCTTCACACTGACGCGTGGAATCTGATTGGGCGTGACATCATCCCAGTTATCCGATTCGATCTCATGGTTCTCGTTAAGCCGGTCAATGGTTGCGCAGAGAACCAGGGGTGCCAAAGGAGTATCCGGCTCCTCGACAGCGGTTTTGCGATGACCGACCAGCACAATCATATCGCCCACTTCCGCCCCAAGCAGCCGGAGTGCCGGACCGCTAATGGTATGGTCTACCAGTGTCCCCATGCTCTCCACCTCTCCCTGGGCGATGAGCGCTGTGGGGGTATAAATGCTTTCTCCTTTCACGATATACACCCAGCAGTGTTTGTTGTCGATCTGATTCTGCGGTCCATTTTCCAGATCCCAGCGC
>DASWTQ010000840.1:0-25111 GCA_036402055.1 Herpetosiphonaceae bacterium | reverse complement strand
CTTACCCAGCAGCCCGGCAGTCACCATTTTGCGCAGTAGTGGGCACGGGCGATACTTGGGATCGCCGAGGCCGGTGTGCAGCACCTCCATGATCGCCAGGCAGGTGTCCAGGCCGATGAAGTCCGCCAGTTGCAGCGGTCCCATCGGGTGGTTCATGCCCAGCTTCATCACAGTGTCGATCGCCTCGGGGGTCGCGACGCCCTCGTAGAGCGTGTAGATCGCCTCGTTGATCATCGGCATCAGGATGCGGTTGGAGACGAAGCCCGGAAAGTCGTTGACCTCGACCGGCGTCTTGCCCAGGTCTTTGGCCAGCGCCTCGATCGTCCCGTAGGTCGCGTCGCTCGTGAGCAGCCCGCGCACGATTTCCACCAGCGACATTAATGGCACCGGATTAAAAAAATGCATGCCGATCACGCTCTCCGGCCGCCTGGTCTGCGCCGCAATCTCGGTGATCGAGATCGACGAGGTGTTGGAGGCCAGGATCGTCTCGGCGGGACACAGCTCGTCCAGGCGACGAAACAGATCCGCCTTGAGGTCTTTGCGCTCAGTCGCGGCCTCGATCACAATACCGGCTTCGGCGAAGCGCTGGAGGTCCAGCACCGGCTGAATGCGCCCTAGAATTTGCTCCTTCTCGTCGGCAGCCACGGTTCCTTTTTTGATCAGTCGATCCAGCGACGTGCCAATCGTTTTGAGGCCGCGCTGAACTGCCGCTTCATTTATGTCAAGCATAAGCACGGAATAGCCACGTTGCGCGAAAACCTGAGCGATCCCGCCGCCCATCTGGCCCGCGCCTACCACACCGATCGTTTGCTGTGCCACAACCTACTCCTTTGTCATGGTTTGCCGGCCACGCTGCTCTGCGCGGCACTGTTGCGTCGAGAATGTACAACCTGAAGCGCGGATTGTCCAGCGGCAGAATCGCAACGCCCGATCATCTATTGATCGGGCGCACGTGATTGGTTTTGCTGTAAGCTGAGCGCTACTCAAGATACGAGCGCAGTGTCCGGCCATACGATGGATGGCGCAACTTGCGCAGCACCTTGGACTCGATCTGGCGGATGCGCTCGCGGGTAATGCCAAACTCCTTACCGACCTCCTCAAGCGTGCGGTAGCGTCCATCGTTGAGACCGTAGCGCAGCTGAATGATCTTGCGCTCGCGCTCGGGCAACCGCGCCAGCACAACCTCGATCTGCTCACGCAAAATCTGGTGCGCCGCCGAGTCGATCGGCGTGGATGAGCGCTCGTCCTCGATGAAATCGCCAAGCACCGAGTCGCCGTCGTCGCCCACGGGCTGCTCAAGCGAGACCGGCAGCCGCGATGCTTCCAGCACCCGCCGCACTTTGTCCTCGGGCAAGCCGCATTCCCTGGCGATCTCGTCGGGTGTCGGCTCGCGCTGAAGGCCCTGCTGAAGCACATGCGCGGTTTTCTTGACCCGGTTGATCGTCTCGCCGACATGCACAGGCAGCCGGATTGTGCGGCTTTGATCCGAGATCGAGCGGGTGATCGCCTGACGAATCCACCAGGTGGCGTAGGTGGAAAACTTGAAGCCCTTGGTATAATCGAACTTCTCGGTCGCGCGCATCAGGCCGATGTTGCCCTCCTGGATCAGATCCAGAAACGACAGGCCACGGCCGACATACTTTTTGGCGATCGAGACGACAAGCCGCAGGTTCGCGTTGATCAGGTGCTGCCGCGCCGCCTCACCTTCATGAACCCACTGCTGGAGCGTCGAGCGCTCTTCGCGCACAAAGCTGTCCTCGTTGAGCCGAGCATAGGCCAGCGCGCCGCGCTCGACCTGCTGAGCAAGCTGTGTTTCTTCCGAAACGGTGAGCAGACTGATCCGCCCGATCTCGCGCAGATACAGGCGAATCGGATCTTCCAGGCCGGGCTCGCTCTGAAGCACCTCTTCGATGTCAACATCGTCCACGTCGAGGTCGACAGCATCGCCGGAGATCATCTCGGCCACGTCATCGACAACTTCAATCTCTTCGGAAAGGCAGCAGGCAAAAAGGTGATCAACAAGCGGAATATCGAGTTCTGGCCGGGGGATGTACTGCAAGAGGGTTGCGTAGGTCAGAATTCGTTGCTGCCGTGCTAAAGCCAACACCTGATCGAGTACGTTGCTCAATGTCGCACCGACCTTTTCTCTAGAGGGGTGATTGATGGAAACGGCAGAGATATACTTTTATCACTATAACACGAAGCCTGACTATATTCAAGACCTATTGCTGATTCCATGTAAAATGTTCTTCAGTCGATCGTCGCATCATGTCGAGCAAGGAGGCTAAGCAGTGCATCGATATATGGCCCAACGTGTCCACGGATTCGGTACTTCGATCTTTAGCGAGATGAGCGCGCTGGCGCTGGAATATCAGGCGATCAATCTTTCACAGGGCTTTCCCGACTTTGCCGGGCCTGCACATGTGAAGCAGGCGGCGATCGACGCGATCCTGGCCGACCACAATCAGTATGCGCCGTCGCCGGGAGTGCCCGCGCTGCGCCAGGCCGCTGCCGACACGTATCGCAGCGCCTATGGCCTGGACGCTACCGCCAACGATGTGACGATCACCTGCGGCGCGACCGAGGCGCTCTTCGCGACGATCCTGGCAGTTGTAAATCCGGGCGACGAGGTGATTATTTTCGAGCCGGCCTACGATTCCTACGCGCCCGGTGTGATCATGGCTGGCGGCGTGCCGCGCTATGTTCGGCTTGAGCCGCCGCAGCCGCAGAGCGACAACCAGGCGTGGACCTTCGATCCCGAGGCGCTGCGAGCGGCGTTCGGCCCCAAAACGCGTGCGATTCTGGTCAATACGCCGCACAACCCGACCGGCAAAGTCTTTAGCATCGCCGAGCTTGAGCTGATCGCCGAGCTGTGCCGCGAGCATGATGTGATCGCGATCGCCGACGAAGTCTACGATCGCATGATCTACGTTGGCGAGCATCTGCCGCTGGCGACATTGCCCGGCATGTGGGAGCGCACCGTGACGATCAATAGCACCGGCAAGACGTTCAGCATGACCGGCTGGAAGATCGGCTATACGATCGCGCCGCAGCCCCTGACCGATGCGATTCGCCGCGTGCACCAGTTCAGCACCTTTGCGATCGCCACGCCGTTTCAGCACGCGATGGCTGCGGCGCTCAAAGAGGCGCTGCACTCGAACTACTACGCCGAGCTGCTGGCCTTCTACCGGCAGCGCCGCGATCTGCTGCTGGATGTGCTGCGCGATGCGGGCTTTGCCGTGGTGCTGCCGGCCGGAACCTATTGTGTGATGGTCGATCTGCATGGCTGGGGCTTTGCGACGGATGTCGAGTTTTGCCGCCACCTGACGACCGAGATCGGCGTGGCTGCGATTCCGCCGTCAGCGTTTTATGTCGAGCCGGCGACGGCGCCGCTGATGGCGCGCTTCTGCTTCGCCAAGGAGCTGTCGACGCTACAGGCCGCCGCCGATCGACTTCAGAAACTGGCAGCGCGACAGCCAACTAGAGCCGGCGATCCTGCGTAGCTTCGGTCGACAAAAGACTGGCGCATGACTAGTCGCGCTCAGTCGCGCGCCAGGTTAAAATATGTTACAACTCGTAGGAGTACTCAGGGACCAAGGCCGCTTGGACCGAGTCATGCCCAGGTGCTATACTGCGCCATGCCCGCCCGCAACGATTGGGAGTACCGCTGGAGCAGGAGAAGACCTCTATGAAAGCTGTAGTCATGGCAGGCGGGGAAGGCTCACGCTTACGTCCCCTGACGATTAATCGCCCGAAGCCGATGGTGCCGCTGGTAGATCGACCGGTGATGGCGCATACCGTCGAGCTGCTCAAGATGCACGGCATCACCGAGATTATCATCACGGTGCAGTATCTCGCCAATGTGATCCAGGATTATTTCGGCGACGGCTCCGGGTATGGCGTGCAGATCACCTACTCCGTCGAAGAGTCGCCGCTGGGGACGGCCGGCAGTGTGCGCAACGCCCAGGCGCTGCTGGACGAGCCGTTCCTGGTGATTTCGGGCGATGCGCTGACCGACATCAATCTGACCGATGTGATCAACTATCACATGTCGAAGGGTGCGTTGGCCACGCTAACCCTCAAGCGCGTCGAGAATCCGCTGGAGTACGGCGTGATCATCACCGACGAGGGTGGTCGGGTCAAGCAGTTTCTGGAAAAACCTTCCTGGGGCGAGGTGTTTTCGGATACGGTCAACACCGGCATCTATGTGCTCGATCCACGCATCTTCGAGTATGTGGAGGCCGGCCAGAACGTCGACTGGTCGAAGGATATTTTCCCAGAACTTTTAAGGCAGGACGAGTCGATCTTTGGCTATATCGTCGACGGCTACTGGACGGACATCGGCACGATCGACGCGTATATGCGCGCCACTGGCGATTATCTGCAAAACCGGGTGCGGATACCACGGCTCGGCACCAACATCGGCGATGAGATCTGGGTCGACGGCGAGCACGAGATCGCACCTGATGCGCGGCTCTACGGGCCGATCTTTCTCGGCCACGGCGTGAAGATCAAAGGCGGCGTGGTGATCAACGGCCCGACGGTGATCCGCGACTATAACATCGTCGATACCGGCGCGCACATCGATCGCTCGATCATCTGGCGCAATTCCTACATCGGCGAGCGGGCCGAGCTGCGCGGCGCGATCGTAACGCGGCAGTCCAACATCAAGAGCCGGGCTGTGCTCTTCGAGGGCGCGGTCGTCGGCGATTATACGGTTGTCAACTCGGGCGCGGTGATCAACGCCGGTGTGAAGATCTGGCCCAGCAAGGAGATCGACGAGGGCGCGGTGGTGATGAACAGCATCATCTGGGGCTCACAAGGTCGCCGCGTGCTCTTCGGGCGCTATGGCATCACCGGGCTGGTCAACATCGACATCACGCCCGAGTTTTGTGCCAAGCTCGGCGCGGCCTACGGCGGCACGCTGCCTAAAGGCTCGACCGTGCTGATCAACCGCGATGCGCACTACACGCCGCGTATGTTGAAGCGCGCGATCATCTCGGGTCTGCCCTCGGCCGGCATCAACGTGGCCGACATCAGCTCGATGCCGATTCCGGTCGCCCGCTTTATGGTCCACGCCACCAATGCGGTCGGTGGGATTCATGTACGTCTGTCGCCGCTGGATAATCGCGTGGTCGACATCAAGTTCTTCGATCGGCAGGGGCTGGACATCGACGGCGCCACCGAGCGGAAGATCGAGAATGTGTATTTTCGCGAGGATTACCGGCGCGTGTATCTTGACGAGATCGGCAGAATCTCGTATCAGACCGGCATCGAAGAAACCTACATGCGGCATTTCTTCGATGTGCTGCGGCCGGAGGCGCTGCAAGCGATCGCCCGGCGCTTCAAGCTGGTTGTGGACTACGCCAACGCCAACGCCTCGTCGATCGCCTCGACGGTGCTGCGCCGCCTCCAGTGCGATGTGGTCGAGCTGAACGCGGTGCTGGACGAGTCGCGCATCTTTCAAACGCCGGCTGAGTTCGAGGCCGGCATGCAACAGCTGGCGGCGATCGTGCCGGTGCTGAAAGCGGATCTTGGCGTGCGGCTCGATCCCGGCGGCGAGAAGATTTTTGTGGTCGACGATCGCGGGCGGCACCTGTCGGATGTGCAAACCCTGGCCGCGCTGACCGAGCTGTCGATGCGCTGCTACGACGGCGGCGTGGTCGCGATTCCGGTGGACATGCCGCGCTCCTTCGAACAGATCGCCCATCGCCACGGCGGAACGATCGTCCGCACGCGCTCGACGCTGGCCGCACTGATGCAGATCGGCGCACAGCGGCGCGACTATCTGCTGCTGGGCGACGCGGCAGGCAATCAGATCTTCCCGAGCTTTTATCCGATCGCCGACGGTCTGTTCGCGATGGTCAAGCTGATCGAGCTGCTGGCACTTCAGCAGGTGCCGCTTTCGGGCGTCGTCGATGCGCTGCCGCCGCACTACATGGCCACCGCTCGCGTCGCCTGCCGCTGGGAAAACAAAGGCAAAGTGATGCGCCTGCTCAACGAGCAGTTCGCCGATCGACAGCTCGATCAGATCGACGGCATCAAGGTAGATCTCGGCGAACAGTGGGTGCTGGTGCTGCCCGATCACGAGGGACCGTTCTTCCATGTGATCGCCGAGGGCATGAACGACGAGCAGGCGCGCATACTGACGGAAGAATACGCTAATCTGGTTTTGAACTTGCAATAATCAAGCGATATGGCATGATCATGCACTCGCTCACGTGGTCGGATGGAGAGTCTCGATGCAGCTTATAACGCCCTCAGCCAAAACGATCTTACTGGTAGCGACCTCGGAGCAGCGGCGCAATATGCTGACGCAGCAGCTAGAAGCGCTGGGCTACAGCGTGATCGCCATTCCCGATCAGCGTTCGCTGGAGCGCGTGCTTCAGCTGAGCAAGTACGATCTGATCGTGGTGGACCTGAGCGGCAGCGAGACCCAGGAGACGCGCGCACTATCCGAGCAGGTGGCCGAGCTGCTGGCGCAGGGCACGCCCATGCTGACGCTGACCAGCGACGATCAGCATAGCACCGAGGCCTGGACCCAAGAAACGCTCGGCTTTCGCGTTTCTGCGGCGCTGCGTCATCGCAACTCAACCGATGTGCTGACCGAGCGATCGCTGCGCTGGGAAGGGCTCAACGTGCTCGATCCCGAGACGCTCCTGTTTAGCCGCCGCTACCTGGAGGCGATCTTTCCGATCGAGGTCGAGCGAGCCAAGCGCGTTCACCAGCCGATGTCGCTGCTGCTGATCGAGTGTGGAGCGGCCGAGCTGAGCGGCGAGATCGGGCGCGCCATCAGCACGCGGCTCCTGACCAGCCTGCGCCGCACAGATGTGATCGTGCGCTACGAAGATCATGTCGCGCTGGTGTTGCTGCCGATCACCGAGGCGGCGCTGGCGCGCGCGGTCGCGATCCGTCTCTCCAAGACGCTCTCGGACTTGCGGCTCGACGAGACCACGCTGCTGGCCGTCGCGATCGGTATTGCGGCCTATCCGCAGCACGGCGAGACACCTGAGGCGCTGATCGCGGCCGCCTCCAAAGCGCTGAGCCAGGCCGTACATACCGGCACAATCGTGAGCTATGGGCAGGTCTAGAGCCGCCGCTTAGCCACTAGCCAGCTTCCCACGCGCAATCTCTCACCCGGCATTCATGGATCTTCCGTCCGGCAGTGGTACACTACTACAGCCTGTGGCAGATCAAGCTTTGTCTGGTATCACGCTGCCACGACTGACGGCTCGATGCGCAACCGGAACACAGCCTCAGCCGCGCATCTCACGCTATGTTCTCAAGCTTTCGATCTACATCGATAGGGGCGATCTTATGTCAAAACATCGCTGGTCACTTATGCTGCTGCTTGGCATACTGCTGAGCGCGTGCAGTCCGGCACAACAGGTGGCTCAATCTCCCAGCCAGGCGCCAAGTTCGCCGCCCGCTGCGACAGCCGCTGCGCCAACGCCTGCCCCGCCAACCCAAACGCCAGTAGCGCCAACGCTTGTGCCGACGACGTCTGCGGCAAATGAGCCGCCGGCTACACAGCCGCCAGCAACGCAGACGCCCGCCGCCACTCCGACGCTGAGCGCCGCAACCTCGGTGCCGACTCTGGCAGCCGCGACTGCTCCCCCGGCTGTTGCGCAGGGTCAGGAAGTGCTGACGATCCCGGCCGGCAGCGGCTCAGGCCAGGTTGGTATCAGCGCGACGGATGGGCCGCCCACGTTTCGCATTGCCGCTGACGGATCGATCCGCGTGATGGATACGCTCAACAAGCGGCTGCTTTTCTTCACGGGCCAGCCGTTCGAGCTGACTCAGACGCTCGACCTGTCGTTCTTGAAGCGTCCAACCGATTTCGTCGTGACGGGCAAGGGCGATCTGTATGTGCTGGATGCCGAAGCCTGGGCGATCTCGCATCTGTCGATTCAGGGGGCGGAGCTAAACAATATCGCGCTCAATCCCGCGACGAAGGGCAAATTTACGACGATCTCGCTGACTGCCGATGGTCGCATCTTTGGCCTGGAGCGGAAAAACGGCTATCTACTGATCGATGCGGCCGGGCCGATCCCGATCGAAGATCAGCCAAACTCGCAGGTTGAGGGCAGCGCAACTGTGCGCTCCAATGCGATCTTCTCGATCGTGCCTGATAACAGCAATCAACAACGGCAGTCGCTGCTGATCAACTATGGCGGTGTTGCGCCGGCGACGATTCCGCTAGGCGAGACCAATGGCGAGGTTACATTCCTGGACATTAATCAGGGCATGGAGCCGTACACACTTGTGACGCGCGGCACAAACGCTGAGGTTCAGCGCTTCAACGTCGATGGCCAGCTCATCGGCACGCTCACGCTGGATCTCTCGGGCTGCCGGGCAGTTCCTCGCGGCGTGTACGTCGATCGGCCCGGCGACATCTACACGATGTGTGTCGGCGCGCAGGGTGTGTCGATCAAGCGCTACGTGATGACCGATGCTCAGGGGCAGCCGCTGCCGCGCTTCGATCAGCTCGTGCAGAGCGCGCCGTGGTCGCCGGGCAGCCTACAGTCCGCGCCTGGCTGATGATGACGGAAAGCGCCGTGAGCGCTTGAAAAGGAACAAGGAAACAAACGAACAAGGGAACAAAGAGGAAGAACCAAGAACCAAGAACCGGAGGAGAATAGCGAACAAAGAAAGTACTGCAATTCCCCTTCTCCTGTCGCAACCGAGGCGGAAGCCTGACTGAGCGCGGGGAGGTGGGACGCAGGGGGTAAGGGCCTGATCCTAGAAATAAAGCAAGCACCAGGAGCTGAGAGCAGAACGCCGTTGTTCATAAGTCTCAGCTCCTGGTGTTTTTGTGTAGTGCTAGCTCAAACGAGCCGCAACAGTTGCTTGTTCTTTTGTTCGCCCAGAGGGCACCCGGTTCTTTTGTTCCTGATTTAGGGGTAGATGCCTCGGATCGTGGTCGCGTCTGCAACGCGCTTCACCGCGACCATGTAGGCAGCAGTACGCATAGCAATCCTGTGCTTGAGCGCCAGATCCAGCACGTTGCTGAACGAGCGGACCATGATGCGCTCCAGCCGCTCATTGATCTCTTCCTCGGTCCAGAAGAACTCTTGTAGGCCCTGCACCCACTCAAAGTACGAGACCGTCACGCCGCCGGCGTTGGCCAGAATATCGGGCACGATAAACACGCCGCGATCGTACAAGATCTCGTCGGCGCCAGGTGTTGTGGGACCGTTCGCGCCCTCGACGATGATTTTGGCCTTGATACGGCCGGCATTCGCGGCGGTGATCTGATTTTCGAGCGCGGCCGGCACCAGAATCTCGCACTTCAGCTCAAGCAACTCGGCATTTGAAATGACTTCCAGACCCGGCTCTGTGTAACCCACCAGCGATCGGTTCTCGCGGACATACTCAAGCATCGCCAGAATATTCAGGCCGCGCTGGTTGTAGTAGCCGCCGCTGACATCGCTGACGGCGATCACCTTCGCACCCATGTTGCTCAGCAACAGCGCGGATGTGCCGCCGACGTTACCGAAGCCCTGCACCACAACGGTCGCCTCGTCGAATCTGACGCCGAGATGCTTGGCCGCCTCGCGCGCAGTGATGCTCACGCCGCGTCCGGTCGCGTCCATACGGCCCAGCGAACCGAACACATCGATCGGCTTGCCGGTCACCACTGCGGGCACTGTATAGCCGCGATGCATCGAGATCGTGTCCATGATCCAGGCCATAACCTGTGCATCAGTGTTCACATCCGGCGCAGGAATATCTTTTTCCGGGCCAATCAGGATCGAGATCTCGCTGGCAAAGCGGCGGGTCATGTGCTCCAGTTCCTTCATCGTCAACTGTTTGGGATCGACGACCACGCCGCCTTTTGCGCCGCCATAGGGAATATTGACCAGCGCACACTTCCAGGTCATCCACATCGCCAGCGCGCGCACCTCGTCGATGTCCACGGCAGGATGATAGCGAATACCGCCCTTGGCCGGGCCGCGCGTAATGTTATGGTGAATACGATAGCCGGTGAAGACACGCACCGAGCCATCATCCATTGTCACCGGGAAGCGCACCGTTAGCTCGCGCTGCGGTACACGCAGAATCTGGCGCATGCCGTCATTGAGATCCAGGATCTCAGCCGCAATATCGAATTGCTGCTGCGCGATTTCAAAAGGATTTTCTTTGTGTTGGGATTCCACCAATGAGGATGCCATTATTCTCTCCTTTGAGATTGATCAGTTAAGTCGTAGAACCTGTCGTGTAACAGCTAGCGATCGTTCGAGGACCTGCCAGCGATCGCCGAAAACAACCATTTCTTGGGTATAGCGGATTGCCAGACAAACAGTTCCGGCAAAGCCATGACGAAGCAAAGCGCGCAGCTGGCTGGTGTAAGGCACGTTGCCCACAACCAGCGGCCAGTGATCGCAGCCCTTAGCGTCGACGTCGTGTAGCCGAACATAGCCAACCCGATCCAGAAAATCACTGGCGGGTGTGCTGCGCCAGTCTGCGACTCGGCCTTTCGCACCACCCAGCCAATCATGCGCCAGATCCCAGGCGATCACGCAGTTCGGCTGATTCACCTCCATCACAACCTGTAACGCTTCTTCACGTGTCGCGGTACCACTAAAGCCGTCAGTACGCCGGAGTGTTCGCCACCAGCCTGACTGAAGCGACGGATCGAAGTCCGTCGCGGATGATGATACTCGCTGGATCGCAGGCGGAAGCTCCGCGCCCATGGCGCTGCCTACGCCCGTGAGCCGCTGGCGCTCCATGCCCTGGCTCCGCCGGCTGTCGCGCAAACTACGGACCATAGCGCCCAGACCGATCATCATGCCCCAGCTCCAGCCTTGCTCTACCGCCACTGTCACGGTTGGTGGTAGCGAGGCGAGCAGCATGTGTACGCGTGAGACAGTTTGTGCTACCAGCTCTGCACCTGGCCGCCCCGCAGTAGCGCTATGAACAACCAATGTGAGTGGAGCCGCCACCTGACTAAGCCACGCGTAAAGCTCTTGCCAGATTGGCGTACCAGGCGTCATTGGGGCATGGAGCGCCAGCTTGAGCCGACGCTCACAAACCAGATCGATCAAGGCTGCCCAGCGCTCGATCTCTGAAGCCGATAGATCTGGCGGAAGCTGCGCCTCAACCGCTGTCACGCCGAGGCTTTGTAGCCGATCCAGATAGTCAGCAGGTTTTAGGCCTCCCATCCACTCGATATGCAGAGGCACGCTCAGGTCAATCATGTAACCACGCGAAAAGCCGCGACGATGCGCGGCTTCTGAAAATTCATTCGCAATGTGGGACTTCGTTGTCCATCATAGCAAGTGGTGCATTTTAGCACTCACTACGGATCATCGTCAAGACGGAGATTGATCACGCGATGCGAACCAGCCGCGCCGCTGTGGCTTGACCGTCTCGGATACCCGCTGCTCTTTACCCGAAGTTTGCAGCCAGACATGATAGATGCGCTGCGCGGCGGTAAAGTTGGTAAAGAGCGCCAGGATCGCCAGCGTAAAGTTGAGCCAGCCGATAAGCAGGCCCAGCGAAAGCAGGATAATGCGCTCGGGTCGAGCCAGAATGCCGACTTTGCACTCAAGACCAAGTGCCTCAGCACGCGCACGGGTGTAGCTTACCATCAACGAGCCAATAATCGCCAGGTAGACGAAGCTTAGCTCGTAGTAAGCGCCCGGCACGCGTTGATAGTATAGCAGTAGACCTAGAAAGATCAGCGCCTCAGAGTAGCGATCGATGGTTGAGTCGAAGAACGCTCCAAAGGTGCTGTTGCGCTGCGTTGCTCGGGCAAGTGCGCCGTCAAACATATCGAACGCGCTGGTCAGCAGCACGAGTATTCCGCCCCATACAAGATGGCCTGTCGCCAGTGTTGCGGTAACACCTAGCGTCAAGAGTAGGCCGAGGATGGTCAGCATATTCGGCGTGATGCCAGAACGACCGAGCACATGTCCGACCACCCGTTGTGTAATCGCGCGTACGCGCGCTTCAAAAGGCTCGGTCAACATAGGTGTAGCTCCTTGTGACTCAGTATATACGGTTGTGGGCGGCGCTAATTGCACGACTGGTGCCGCAAGGACCGCTGATCCGGGGCTGGCAAGTAGCGTCGACGTTTTAGGCAGTAACGAGAGTGAGGGCATAATGATCTGGTATGACTCAAGACCATTGGCCGCAAAACATGCTCGCTCATACACCTGTATCACACGTTCGCTCACATCCTGCCAGGCGTAGCGAGCCGCAGTCTCAGGCCCGGCAGCCGCAAGTTGATCACGTAATCGGCGATCAGACAGCACATGCAGCAATGCGCCGGCTAGCGCCTCCGGCTGACAGGGTGGCACGAGCAAGCCCTGGCGGCGATGTGTGACGACCTGCGAGTAGCCTTCGATCTCAGAGGCAACCACCGGACAGCCACTGCTCATCGCCTCGGCAAGAATAATCCCAAAGCTTTCCTGCCCGGTTGAGGGAGCGCAGAGCAGATCAACCGAGCGATAGTAGCGCGGCAGGTCGTCGGCAGAGGCGACGCCTTCAAAAGAAAGCTGTCGTATCCCTAGCGCTTCGGCCTGCGCCTGGAAAGGACCGGGATCGCCGCGACCGACAACCAGCAGCCGTGCATTCGGCATCACGCGTTGGACCTGGGCGAAGGCCGGGAGAAGCACGCTGAAGCCTTTACGCGGCTCCTCAAACCGGCCCACAAACAGGATCGTCGGCTGTTGATTGCGCCACTGCGGCAGCGGCTCGACGCGCGTGTTGAAGCGCTCTGTATCCACGCCATTGGGGATGATCGTATATTCTCCGGCGAAATACTGCTGCGCAAAGCGAGCTGCCGCCGGCGAGACGGCAACCCGGATCGTCAACCGCTGCGCCAACCAGTTCAATAGGCGCCGTGAGGCTGCGTAGGCCAGGCTGCGATCGCCGGAGGCGTGAAATGTCCCGACATTGGGTGATGGAGAGGCGTTCAGCACTGAAAGCGGCAGTATGGGAGCAAGCGGCTCATGCAGATGGATCACATCAAATCGTGTTCGAGCCAGCAGCGCGCTCACTTCGTCGATAACCACCGGAGAGAGCGTTGTGCGCGCGACTGAGCCATTGATCGGGATCGGCATGACAGAGCCCAGCGAGACCAATCCCGGCGCGTCCAGATCGGCGCGTGAAGAGGGAGCAATAATCGTCACATCGATATTTCGTTGGCGTAACTGCTCGGCCAGATGCTGTACATGCTCGGTCACGCCGCCGTTTTGAGCGAAATCGTAAGGCGATACAAGCGCAACCCGCTGGATCATACCCCCTCCTGCCGTCCACAACCTTAGAGCGACATCAGTCGATCATAGAGGCTACTGAGCATTTCTTCGTTGTCGAAGTGGATCACAAGGCGTCCGCCCCGCTCCGAGCGCAGCAGCTGAACGCGCATGCCCTCTAAACGCTCTTCTAATGCTCTGACGATCGATTCATCTTCTGGTGTTGCAGATGATGTTGTACGAGTTTGTTCTCGTCTGGTGGGAGCAATTTCTCTGCCATCAGCCGCGCTCAACTGTGCAACGTACTGCTCTGCCCGTCGCACGCTCAAGCCTTGCTCGGCAATGTGCTGCGCAGCGGCAATCTCCTTTCTGGCATTGCGTAGCCCGGCCAGCGCATTGGCGTGTCCTGGCGTCAGGCGACCCGAGGAGATCATCTGCTGGACCTCGACCGGCAGCCTGAGCAATCCGAGCGTCTCGGAGATCGTTGAGCGGCTTTTCCCGACCCGCTGGGCGATCTCGCCATGTTTGAGACTAAACTGATCTTCCAGCATAGCGTAGGCTCGCGCTTCCTC
The DNA here is from genome assembly GCA_036402055.1 of Herpetosiphonaceae bacterium. Taxonomy (GTDB): domain Bacteria; phylum Chloroflexota; class Chloroflexia; order Chloroflexales; family Kallotenuaceae; genus LB3-1. The sequence goes on along the minus strand of DASWTQ010000840.1, from coordinate 11,337 downwards.
AATCGGATCGAGATCCGCGCGCTGGATATTTTCGATCAGCGCCAGCTCAAGCTGCTGTTGGGCTGAAACTTCTTTGATCACAACCGGTACTGTTTCCAGACCGGCCTGTTTGGCTGCGCGTAGGCGCCGCTCGCCCGCAACCAGCTGATAATCGCCGCTTGGCAAGCGTGTAACCACCAGCGGCTGAAGGATGCCGTGTTGCTTGATCGAGTCCGCCAGATCGTCAAGTGCTCCCTGCTCGAACACAGCGCGTGGCTGGCTGGGATTGGGAACAATCGTTGCTACCGGCACCTCTTGCAGCGCAGCTTGCTCCGTCGAGGTAGGCGAGATCAGGCCACCAAAGCCTGTGCCTAAGCCGCGTTTTCTCATGCTCCACTCTCCTCGCGCTGCAACAGTTCCTCGCTGAGCGCCGCGTATGCCTTTGCACCACGGCTCTGCGGATCGTATTCGGAGATCAGCTCGCCATGACTAGGCGCTTCGCTCAATCGAATATTGCGCGGGATCAGAGTATTGAAGATGCGCTGCGGAAAATAACGCCGCACCTCTTCGACAACCTGCCGCGCAAGGTTGGCCCGGCCATCGTACATCGTCATCACCACGCCGCCGATCTGGAGCCGGCTGTTGAGCTGCGAGCGGACCAAGTCGATCGTTTCTTTGAGCTGAGCCAGTCCTTCAAGAGCCAGGAACTCGCACTGGAGCGGAATCAGCACGCGGTCTGCGGCTGTCAGCCCGTTGATCGTGAGCAGTCCCAGCGAGGGCGGGCAGTCGATCAGAATCAGGTCATACTGATCGATGATCGGTGCGAGCGCCTTGCTCAGGCGCGTTTCACGGGCCATCATCGGCACCATCGCCACCGAGGTACCTGCCAGATCGGGTGTTGCCGCCAGCAGATCGAGACCTGGCCTGCCGGTCGCAACGATCGCAGCCTCCGCTGATGCTTCGCCGAGCAGCACTTCGCTGACGGTTTGCTCAAGCTCGCGCTTTTCGATTCCCAGGCAGGTAGCCGCGTTGCCCTGCGGGTCCATATCCACCAGCAGCACCCGCCGACCGCTCTGCGCCAGATAGCCGCCGAGGTTGATTGCAGTTGTGGTCTTACCCACGCCACCTTTTTGATTCGCGATTGCAATAATCATGTTTTGCTTTTCTAGAGCCGTGCGAATACAAGACTACCAGCATTGTAGCATAACCGGCTATACATTCTTCGTATCCAGTAAGAATCATATGTCAAGTTGTCGAACGTTCGACAGCAAAAGTGAGCGGGATAAAGATACCGAAGCCATAGTACACGAGGGTAGGAGCCAATTCAATGATATATAAGGAGGTAAAAAGGAGAACACTTTGTTGAACTGCTTGGAGAGAAAACATAAAACGCCAGCAGCGATCAAGCCGAGGCGTTTACGAAACCAGGCAGATTTATAAGAATATCTATGCCAGCAAGAAATAGATCGGTATGCTCGCCACCAGCAGCATGAGCAGCAGCACGATCAACAAGAACTTCATCTGCTCCGACTGGCGTTTGACGGCAACTTCCTGACGGCAGCTCGGGCAATACGGCACTTCATCCAGCTCTTTGAACAAAATGTCGCCAAGCAGCTGCGGTGTACGAAATGCCGTAGAAGCGGTAGTTGTAACCAGCTGGCGCGCAGTGATAAATGGCTGTCCCAGCTTGGTATGTTCGTCACAGATCGCAGCGCGGCAGGCTGTGCAGCTACCCGTCGCCGCCGATGCGCACGTAGTACAGGTCGTCGACATATAATCTCCCCTAATCTACACAGGGCCGATCATAAGCGATCCTCACGTTGTAGAACAATAGCCGAAATGGTGCGGGATCAATGGTGCTTTTTGGGAAGGACGGTGCGGTACGTTTATCTAGCAAAAACAGCTCCGTTACCGAAGCTGTTTTCTTTGGTCGGGGCGAGAGGATTCGAACCTCCGACCTCAGCGTCCCGAACGCTGCGCTCTACCAGGCTGAGCCACGCCCCGATGATTATGATCGCGGTAGTTCTTCGGGAAGAATGCGAACTATCCGCTATTTATGGTGCCGAAGGTGGGAGTCGAACCCACACGAGGTTGCCCTCAACGGTTTTTGAGACCGTCGCGTCTGCCATTCCGCCACTTCGGCCTGGAGTCTCAGAAATCAACCGTTCACCTGAACGACGACTATCTAAGATCCAATTGGTCGGGGCGAGAGGATTTGAACCTCCGACCTCTGCAACCCCATTGCAGTGCGCTACCAGGCTACGCTACGCCCCGAGAACTGGCAGGCGGGACAGGAATCGAACCTGCAACCTGCGGATTTGGAGGCCGCTGCTCTGCCTAATTGAGCTACCCGCCTTTGCCGTCGAAGATAGTACCATAGCCAGAACCAAAACGCAAGCACTTTTTGATGTTCTTGCGAAAACCCGCTATCCGACAACAGCCAGCGCCTGAGCAAGATCTTCGATAATATCTTCGGCGTCTTCGATACCGATCGAGAGCCGCAGCAGACCATCGCCGATGCCCTGCGCCTGCCGCTCTGTAGGCGGAACATCACGATGCGAAGACTGCGCCGAGTACGAGACCAGCGAGAAAACATCGCCGAGGGTTGTCGCCGGCAGCACCATTTTGAGCGCGTCCATGAAAGCAAACGCCGCGCGGCGCTCGGCGGGAACCAGATCGAAGGAGACCATTCCGCCGAAGAGGCCGCCGAACAAACGCGCCGCTAGCTCATGCTGAGGATGATCGGCAAGGCCAGGATAATAAACCCGCCCGACTTGCGGCTGCGTCGTGAGCCACTGCGCAACAGCATCCGCATTATTACACTGTTGACGTACGCGCAGACTAAGCGTTTTCAAGCCACGACTCAGCAGCCGCGCCTCCTGGGGTCCGAGCGTTGTCCCGAGTAGCTTACCATAACGTCGAGCCGTGTCTAACAGCAGATCGGTCCGCGCTGTCACCACTCCGCCCAGAACATCGCCATGACCGCCGAGATACTTAGTCGCGCTGTGGACTACAAGATCAACGCCGTGTTCAAGCGGACGCAGCAGCACCGGCGAGGCCAGCGTGTTATCCACGACGACTCGCGCACGCACACCGCGTGCCAGCTCCACAATCCGCTCGATGTCAAACACCTTGAGCAGCGGATTCGAGATCGGCTCCAGAAACACAACCGATGGACGAGCGCGCATGGCCTCAGCTACCGCGTCGAGATCCGTCATATCACAGAACGTGACGGGCCAGCCCTGAGCATGAAAGAATTGCAGCAGCAGCGTTCGCGACGAGCCGTACAAATCCTGCGCCGCCAGAATCGCGCAGGGCTCCGGCTGAGTCGCGCCACGTGGAGTGCCGGCCGCCAGCAGCGAAACATACGTCGCCGCCATGCCTGAGCCAAACGCCACCGCTCCAACGCCGCCTTCAACCGATGCGACTCCCTGCTCGAAGCCGGCTACTGTTGGATTGCCGTAGCGCGCGTACACCAGACCATTCTCGTCGAACGCTTGATCCAGCGCCTCAGCACTCGGATGCACAAACGTCGATGTAGCAAAGATCGGCATCGAGGTTGGACGTACGCCTTCGCCCGGTAGATATTCTCCCTCATGTACCAGACGTGTATTGAAGCGCCAGCGATCACTGCGCTCGTAGCTCATAGCTTTTATCCTTTAGCGCGAAGAAACATACGCTTGGTAGACATAATCCCAGATCAAATAGCGCGCGCCGATGACCAGCAAAAACCCGCCGTACAACTTCTTCATGGTGTCGTTCGAGATGTAGGGCTGGTTCGCAAACAGCGCGCCGAGCAGGTTTCCGACGATCAGGCCGATCGCCAGATACACCGCCTGCCGAATATCCATATTTCCTTCACGGTAATACACGATCGCGCCTAGAATACCGATGGGGAATATCTGCGCGGCGAGCGACGTTCCCGTGGAGAACTTCTGGCCCATACCCAGGATGAGCACCATCGCCGGCACCATGATCGCGCCGCCGCCGATGCCAAACATGCCGCCCGCGATCCCGGCTGCCAGACCGATCAGTAAGAGTTGAAGAATTAAGGACATGAAGCTCCTCTTTCACTACGCCGTGTATCTTACACGATCTCGCAGTATTCGCAGGCTCAACCTTGAATCAACATAAAGCGAACGTGGTAGAATGGAGCCACCACCAAACAATGGATAGAGCCATGCCCGGGACCGCCGAACATTCCATGTCGAGCCAAACAGCTTTAAGTCGCAGCGCCGAGCTACAACAGCTCGACTCTATGCGTGATCTGCCGCTGGATGAGATCCAGCTGCTGGCCGAGCTGCTAACGCTGCGCGTGTTTGAGCAGCAAAGCACAATCGTCGTCGAGGGCGACTCAGCGCGGCATGTTTTCCTGCTGCTCAGCGGTGCGCTTAAGCAGACAATGCGCGATCAGGATGGCGATGACATTCTGCTTAGCCCGCTCGGCCCGGGCGATCTCTTCGGCGAAGGCGTGCTCTTTGGCGTACGCTACCGCCGCACCTCAGTCCACGCCGTAACTCGCGCCCAGGTCTTACAGTTCAAAGTCTCCGATCTGCAAGCTCACGCCGATCGCCTGACTAACTTCTTTAGCTCGCTCCGCATGCGCTTCCGTGAACGATTGCTCCAGACCACCCTGGCGCGTGTCTCGCTGCTGGCTCCGCTCACACCCGTCGAGCGCCTCGACATCTCGCAGCAGCTGGACGAGCAGCGATGTGAGCGCAATGTAGAGATTATTCGCGCCGGCGGAATCCGCGAGGGATTGTATATCATCGCCGAAGGTCAGGCGGTGGTCGTACACGATGAGCAGCGTATCGCTGTGCTGGAGCCGGGCGATGTGTTTGGCGAAATGTCGCTGCTCGACAACGAGCCGCACGAGGCATCGATCGTAACGCTCACGCCGGTTCATCTGCTGATCCTGCCGCGCCAAACCTTCGACTATCTGGTCACGCGGCGCTCTGATGTAGCCGAAGGCTTGCAGCAGTTGGCTCAGCAGCGCCGCCAACACGATCGTCAGCCTGAGCATATCGCGCTAACGGAGAGTCTGGTTACAACCGGGGTTATTCGGGGAAAAATGGTGCTGGCGCGGCAGACCGAGCTGTGCGATCCCTCCTGTCATCGTTGCGAGGACGCATGCGCCAAGCGATTTACACTGCCGCGACTTGGGTTTAGTGGCCAGATGTTTGGGACGCTTGAGGCCGCCGACTCCTGCCATAACTGCCGATGGGGCGCTGAGTGCGTCGAAGCCTGTCCTGAAGACGCGATTCGTCTCAACCAGGATGGCTATCTGATCGTTACGGATCGCTGTACCGGCTGTGGCGATTGTGTGGCTGCCTGTCCCTATGACGCGATCAATCAGGTTCCGGTCTATCCCGAGAATAATTCTCTGCTCGGCTGGCTACTCCGCCACACCAGGCGCGTCGAGCCGGCGATGCTGCGCGCCAACAAATGTGACGCCTGCTCCGGCTATGACGATCACGCCTGTATCAGCGCCTGTCCCAGCAACGCGCTCCACTGGATTCCAGTCGAGCAGCTGTTTCAAACCAGCTTCAGCCAGCCTCAAGCCGATCTCGTACAACATTAGTCACAAGCATCACCTGCTATTAGATGATGCTTGTGCTCCTGCTGTTCGTTCAGCAATAGATAGCGCTAGTCGCCCTTAATCTTGCTCATCACAAGCTGCTGAATCTGCTCCGCCTCCGCGTCCAGATTTTCTGTGAGACGCGCGACTTCGGAGCGGACCTGATTGATATACAGCGCGTCCTCGATTGTGCGCAAGTTAATCTCGACGTTCAAGAGCGCGCTACGTACCGCCGCATGCGCCTGTAGCGCCGCAACACCGATGTCGCTCACGGCAGCCTGGTTGCCGCGCTCCGCTACCGGAGGGCAGAGCGGCAAAATAGCGGTCGCCGCGCGAGCGGTGCGCAGCGGAACTTCGGTCGCGCGCTTCAGCGACTCCTGGATCGCATCCTTGCGGATCGCAATATCCGATTCGGTGACGCGTGGCAGCTTGTACGCCGCCGACAACCGATTGAAGGCCACGACATCATCTTCGGCAAGCTGCTGTAGCTCAGCCCGCAGCGACTCCGCCCGATCGAGGAGTTCGCGCATCTCGCCCTCAACCTGAGCGTAACGCTGACGCCCGATCGTAAGATTGCACACCATGCTGACGAGCGCCGCGCCCATCGCGCCGGTGACTGCCGCCGCCCCGCCACCGCCCGGAGCAGGCGAGCTACTCGCCAGATCGTCGAGAAACGCCGGGACCAATATATCAAGTGTTCGCTGTTCCATACCGTAAGACTCCTATGCATCGAGAGCATGTGTAGCTGCTACGATCTCCTGGCAACTGCGTTCTGGATTGTACGTCCGTGTTCAGCCAGCCGCCTGTCTCCTATGATACTCGAAAAAATACCAGATCTCTATGGTATCTACGTTAGAGATCGCGGGATGGACGTAAGCAAGCTGTTGAGTCAGCGTAGAAGCTACCATTTTGCTTCGCCAGCGCTATGCATAGTTCATGCCGTGCGTCACCTTTACTTTTATAAACTACTGACACACAAACATGGTTGAACCGGCCGCCCTTCCGACTGTTATCAAACTGTTATTGGTGTAGGAAACCGAAGCGAAAAACGATGGTAAGATGGGCCATCGGCTTTTCAATCGGGAGAACAACGCATGAAGATCGACGTTCTTGATCGCGGCTCAGTCGAGCTGCTGGATAAGATGGGCTCCGATCTTACAACCGTCGAGTCGGCGCGCGTAAGCTTTCTCAACGGCACCACCGAGCTGGGCGAGCGCGAAACTCGGCTGATCCGCTACCTGGCTGAGCACGAGCATACCAGCCCGTTTCGTCACGCGCATCTGATGCTCCGCTTCAAAGCGCCGCTCTTCGTGGCACGGCAACTGTTGTCAGTCGTCTAGGTGCTACAAAACCTGACACTATGAGATAGCAGCCCTTAGTGGCGACACTAAGGTGAAGAACCGCGTGAATTCAGGGAAACCCCTAACGTCGAGTCGAGGGCAATCCTGAGCCAAGCCGCTGCTTCTGCGGCGGAAGGTGCAACGACTATCCCGGCAGGGAGTAGGCTCCAAGTGGAGCCGAAGCGCGCGGCATCTCTCCGAGATGATGATATAGTCTGGCCTTATGGGAAACCATAAGAGATGTGCCGGATACGGGCACACCACAACACAAGCGGGAAGCATATTGTAGGCATCACGCCCGAGTTCGATCTCGAAGATCGCTTCACAGGATTCAGCGGCGGCGTTAAGGATACGGGCTGGAATGAGGCTTCATTACGTTATGTTCAGATGCAGGACGAGTTCTACGTTCCCGAGGTCTGGCGCGCGCAATCGGCCAGCAACAAGCAGGGTAGCGCCGGGCCGCTGGAGCAGCAAGCCGAGGCCGCAGAGGCGTATCGGCAGGGATTGGAGGCAGCTTACAGCGCCTACCAGCGCTTACGGGAGCTAGGCGCGGCCAAAGAGCAGGCGCGAGTCGTCTTGCCGCAGAGCATCTACACTCAATGGATCTGGACTGGCAGCCTGCAAGCCTTTTTGCATATAGTAGATCTGCGCACCAAGCCGGATGCACAGTGGGAAACGCAGCAATACGGCAACGCCGTGCGCGCTATACTGTCGGAGTATTTCCCGGTGTGTCTGGAAAAGTGGGACCAGCGCAAGCGCTAAACGAACTGGCCGCTGCACCGAGGTTTAGCGAGGAAGCGGCCAGATCGCCAGATACAGCAGCACGCCCAGGCACAGGAACGAGCCGTACGAGATCGGGATATACCGCGCCCGCTGGAAGCCCAGCACAGCTATCATCCCGACCGAAGCCAGGCCGGCCATGGCCATGCCGACGAGCAGCGCGCCCCCAACATGCACCATGCCCAGCAACGCGCCGATAAACATTCCGAGATACACATCGCCCAGGCCAAACGGCGCCTGCTGGCTGGGGTACAAGATCTTGGCGATCACAAAAAACAGCACGAACACAAACCCCGCCGCGAGCGCGCCCAGCAGCGACAGCAGCCAGTGTCCGCTGATCCATGAGCCAAGCGCCACACACACCACCGTCGCGATCACCATGATCAGCGTATCGATCATCCGCTCCTGCCAATCGATCGCGGCGGTATCGAGCAGAACCAGCGTGGCGGCGCTGAGCAGCCAGAAGCGCGGCGTCCAGCCATAGCGCTGCCACAGCACAACCGCCATCACAGCCGCCAGCACCTCGACCGCCAGCGACACCCAGGCGCGCTGTGCAATCGAGCCGACCACGGGAATCCAGCGCAGCGGTGACGACGGCGGCGCTGCTTCGGCAGCCTCGGGATCGCGAAGCTGCCGCGTAATAACCTGGTTGAGCAACGTGCCCAGGATCAGACCGGCCAGCGCAAGTACAGCAATCACGTTCGTTCCTTCAAAGCCTGTTGTGCCGCAGCGCGCATCGCATCCACCGGAGCCGCAAGGCCCGTCCATGCCTCAAACGAGAGCGCGCCCTGCTGCACCAACATTTCCAGGCCGTCCTGCGTTGCCGCGCCGCGCTGAGCAGCCGCTTGCAAGAACGGCGTCGTATGATAAATCAGATCCACAACCAACAGCTCTGGGTGGATCAGCTCGACGGCGATCGGCGAGCCTGCTCCGTCCAATCCCACCGGCGTTGCGTTGATCAGCAGATCGGCCTCGGCGATCACCTGCCGCAGCTCGGGCTCGTCGAACGGCATTGCCAGCAGCGACGGATCGCTGTCGAGCGTTGCCAGGCAGTCAGAAAGCAGCGTCTCCGCCTGCTCAATCGAACGATTGACGAGTGTCAGCGCGCGAGCCTCGGCATGGAGCAGGCCATACACCACCGCTCGCGCCGCGCCGCCCGCGCCCAGCACCACCACGCGCTTGCCAGTCGGATCGAACGCTACGGAGCTGAGCGCCCGCTGAAAGCCCTGCACATCCGTGTTCGAGCCGTGCAACCGTCCGTCGGGCAGGCGCACGATCGTGTTGGCCGCGCCGACCGCCTCGGCCACCGGATCGAGCGCGTCGAGCAGCGACACCACGGCGGTCTTGTGTGGGATCGTCACGTTCGCGCCGCGCATCCCCTCGGCGCGCAGCATCGCGACGCGCTGTGCCAGCTCGGCTTCCGGCGTGTGCCAGAGCACGTAGGCATCGGGCAGGCCGTGATACCTGAAGGCCGCATTTTGCAGCGCGGGCGATAAACTATGACCAACCGGATCGCCGATCAAACCAACGGAACCCATCATCGCAAACCTGCCTGTTAATGAAAAGAAGACAACGGCACTATTTTACCGCTGTCTTCTTCACCCTCACGAACCGTTACTCAGTAGGACAGTTCAGGTACTCCTGCTCAAGCGTCTGGAACTCTTCCAGATTTGCCGCGAAGTTATGCGCCTTCTCGCCGCACTTGGCCACGAAGTACAGATCGTCCTTGCCGTCGGTGCTGTCGGGCCGCAGCTCGCCGGGCCGCGCAGCCGAGCGCAGCGCCGTCGCGCTGGGATTGGAGATCGGGCCGGGCGGCAAGCCCTGCACATTGCGCGTGTTGTACGGGCTGGGATTATTATTGATCTCTTCGATCGGCAGCTGATCAAGCTTCGGCCACCAGTCACCCTCCTTGCCGAGCGCATACTGAAGCGTCGGATCGGCCTGGAGGCGACCCGCGACCTCGGCGGCGTTTTCCTCCTTGAGCCGATTCCAGAAGATAAACGCCAGATGCGGCATCTCGTCGTCGTTGGCGGCCTCACGCTGCACAATCGACGCCATCGTAACGATCTCATGCACGCTTGGCGCACCGTTGGGCCCCTCGGCGATGATCTGCGTCTCGAACTCTTCGAACGTCGGGTCGAAGCCGTCGGTCAGCATCTTCTCGATCACCTCGCTGATCGTCGCCGTCGCCTCGATGCGATAGGTATCGGGGAAGAGATAGCCTTCGAGGCCCTGGCCCTCGGGGATCGACTCAAGCCGCGAGTGGGTTTCTTTGAAGGGCGCGGCATCGCGGGCGACCGCCAAAAACTCTTCGGCGCTCGGAACAATGCCATCGCGCGCCAGCGCCTCGGCAACTTCCTCCATGCGCATGCCGGGAATGATCGTGAACTGCTTCTCCTCAGTCGAGGGCGCAGTCTGAAGCGCGGCGATGATCTGGCCCATTGTCATGCTTTTGCTGAGCTGATAGGTGCCCGCCTGGAGTCGCTCGGCGGCATTCTGCTGCGATACCAGCAGCCGAAACAGGATCGGCTGGCGAATCAACTCCTGAGACTTGAGCGCCGTCGCGACGTCGGCGACAGCCTGCCCGGGCTCGATCGTAAACTCGACGGCTTCCTGGTTATTCGGATCGACAGTGCGGGAAAGCTCATTTCGCAGAAGCTCGCTGGCGCCGCCGACGATCACGCCGCCGATGATCACCAGGAACATAAGTGCGCGGAATAATCGATTCAAGGGTTTCCTCCGTAAAACGGCGGCATTATAGCAGCGGAGCAGGGGCGGGGCAACCCTGGAACATGGTACACTGAGGCGGTCGCGTCGGGCTCAGCCGGGCCGGGAGCGCCGCATCCTGTGCGGATCAAGCCCGAGCGCTGAGCTAGATTGTAAAAACTGAGGAGTTACTGATGGCGCGTGTTTTGATCCTTCATGCCTCCGTTGGAGCCGGACATAAACGGGCCGCCGATGCTCTGGCCAACGCCTTTACGCGCCGCTCGCCGGGCCAGGTGCGCGTCGAGGATGTGCTCGATTACACGAATCCGCTGTTTCGCGAAGCCTACTCACACTCGTATCTGCGTCTGACCGATAAGCTGCCCGCGCTGTGGGGCTACGTCTACGAGCAGACCGATCGCGATTTTTTCCGCTTTGCCACCGAGCTGCGCACGCTCGTCGATGCGATCTGGGCCTGGGGTCTGCGCAAACTTATTCGGGAATATGCGCCGCGTGTGATCGTGTGCACGCATTTCTTGCCCGCCGAGGTACTGGCGCAGCGCAAAGGTCGGGCGCGGCTGACTCAGCCGCTCTACTGCGTTGTCACCGACTACGCCGCGCACGCTTTCTGGGCCTATCGCGATGTCGATCGCTATTTTGTGGCGACCGAAGAAACCCAGATGCAGCTGATCGAGCGCGGCGTGCGGGAAGGCGCGATCCAGATCAACGGTATTCCGGTCGATCCCGGCATTACCACGCCTAAAAATCTGACCGATATACGCCAGGAGCGCGGATATTCGCTCGAACGACCAATGATTACGATCTTTGGCGGCGGCCTGGAGCCGGGGCGGGTGCGCGTGATCGTCGAGGGGCTACTGCAACAGGGGCTGGATGGAACGCTGGTGGTGGTAGCTGGTCGCAGCCGCTCGCTGCTGGCCGAGCTAGGCGATCTGGAAG
>DASWTQ010000839.1:0-6177 GCA_036402055.1 Herpetosiphonaceae bacterium | reverse complement strand
CGAAGCGGTGCTGCGCCAGCACGACGGCGTACACGCGGCGGCGGTGATCGTGCGCGAAGACCAGCCCAGCGATCGGCGAATTGTGGCGTACGTCGTTGGGGAACAGAACCTAGAACCTAGACCCCAGAACCTAGAACAAATAAACAAGGGAACAAAGGAACAAAAAAGTACCACTGCTCCCCTTCTCCTGCCGCAACCGAGGCTGAAGCCAGCCGAGGTTCGGGGCAAGGGGCTGGGGGATGAGGGCCTGCTTCCACATCGGGGTGAGGGCCTGACTGCTACTCTCCGCACCTTCCTTGCGCAACGCCTGCCCAGCTACATGGTCCCATCTGCCTTCGTCGTGCTCGATGCGCTGCCGCTGACGCCCAACGGCAAGCTCGATCGGGCTGCGCTTCCCGCGCCCGCCGATGCTCAAGCGGAGCACGTCGCAGCCTACGTCGCGCCGCGCACGCCAACCGAAGAGCTGCTGGCGACGATCTGGGCCGAGGTGCTGGGCGTCGCGTCGATCAGCACGCACGCGAACTTCTTCGATCTCGGCGGGCACTCGCTGCTGGCGACGCGCGTGATCGCCCAGGTCCGCTCGGCTTTCCAGGTCGATCTGCCGCTGACGAGCCTCTTCGAGTCGCCGACGGTGGTGGACATGGCCCAGCAGCTTGAGGTTGCGCTCCATGCGCGGCAGGCGCTGACGATCCCGCCGATTCACCCGACCGGCGTCGAGCGCGCGCCACTCACGTCGTTCCAGCTCCGCATCTGGCTTGCCGATCAGAAAGATCTCGGCAATCCGGCGTTCAACCTGCCGACAGCTGTTCGGCTTCATGGCGCGCTGGATCTCGCGGCGCTTGAGTACAGCCTGACAACGGTTGTGGGACGCCAGGCCGCGCTGCGTACGATCTTCGTCGGCGATCCGCCCATGCAGATGATCCAGCCGGCTACCCCGGTGCCGCTGCCGGTCTTCGATCTCCGGGCGGACCCCGAGCGTGAGCGCGCGCTGCGGCAGCTGATCATGCAGGAGAACGAGCACCGCTTCGATCTCCAAACCGGGCCGCTGCTGCGCTGTCGCGTGGCGCGCCTGGCGGACGATGAGCATGTGCTGCTGCTGACGGTCCATCATATTGTCTCGGATGGCAGATCCCAGGGTATTCTGGTACGCGAGCTGGCGACGGTCTACGCCGCTGCGGTCGCTCAGCGCGCTGTGGATGGCGACGGGCACGAAAATCTGGCCGCGCTGCCGCCCTTGCCGATCCAGTACGCCGACTATGCGGCCTGGGAGGATGCGTGGTTGCAGGGAGAAACCATCGAGCGCTTACTGTCCTACTGGCGACAGCAATTGATGCCGGCGGGCGATCCGCTGTCGCCGATTCTGGCGCTGCCGACCGACTATCCACGGCGGGAGACCAAGACCTTCGCAGGTGCGCATCACACGTTGCTCCTGCCCGCCGCGCTCAGTGAACAATTGTACGCGTTGAGCCGCGCTGAGAGCTGTACGCTGTTTATGACGCTGCTGGCGGCGTTCAATGTGCTGCTGTGGCGCGTCTCCGGCGATAGCGACATCATGGTGGGTACGCCGTCTACCGGCCGCGTGCTGGCGGAGACCGACAACCTGATCGGCCTGTTTCTCAACATGCTGCCGCTGCGCACGCGCGTCGCGCCGGAGCAGACCTTCCAGGAGTTGCTGCGCCAGGTGCGCGAAACCACGCTCGACGCCTACACGCATCAGTACCTGCCGATGAATACGCTGGTGGACGCGCTGGATCTGCCCCACGATCCGCGCTACTCACCACTGTTTCAGGTCGGCTTCAACATGTTGAATATTCCCGATGTCCAGATCGAGCTGCCGGGCCTCACCATTGAGGCGGAGCCAGGCGGCAATCCCGGCTCGAAGCTCGACTTCACGATCTATGTTCGCGAGAATGCCGGCACGATCCTGTTGTATCTGGTGTACAACACCGATCTGTTCACGGCGGCGCGCATGGAGGCGCTGCTGGTCCAGTTCCAGGCGCTGCTCCAGGAAATCGTCGCCGATCCGGCGCAGGAGCTTGGGCGGCTTGGCTAAGCGAGGAGCAGAATCAATGACGCGTAGGGGCGTATTGCGATACGCCCTGAACGTGCGTAGCACGCCGCCGATCGCATACTGCTTTTATAAAATCTTGACATTCACTCAGCCTTGATCTATACTCGCTCGGGTTTCCCCCGTGTTTTCGGCGTGTTCGGGCCCCGGGCTTCGCCAGAGCTGAGGACTTTGTTACGTCTGGTTGGGGTTACCGATACAGGCTCGCAGACAGCGCGCGGCCTTGTTTTCTCCAGAAGGCACTCTGAACGTGATCCACTCAATCGATACCAATCGCGCCCCTGCCCTTGATCCAGCCCGTGCTGTTACACTCGTCGAGCTGCTGCGCTGGCGAGCCGAGCACCAGCCCGATCGGCCTGCCTACACGTTTCTGAGCGAGGGCGAGAACGCCGAGGTAACACTGAGCTACGCGCAGGTCGATCACCAGGCGCGGGCGATTGCGGCGCTGCTGCAAGGCTGTGCAACGCCCGGAGCGCGCGCGCTGCTGCTGTATCCGCCAGGCGTCGAGTATATCTGCGCGTTCTTTGGCTGTCTCTACGCGGGCATCGTGGCGGTTCCGGCCTATCCGCCGCAATCTGCTCGCCTTGAGCGCAGTCTGCCCCGTCTGCGTGCGATCGTGACCGACTGCGCGCCCACGATTGCGCTCACCACTGCCGCGCTCCACCAGCGGCTTGCTCCCGCGCTCAGCGCCGATCCCGATTTTCAAGCGATCACCTGGCTCGTCGCCGACGATCTCGCGGGTCACGCCGAGACCTGGCGCGCGCCCGAGCTGGACGGCGCGACGCTGGCGTTTTTGCAGTACACCTCAGGATCGACTGCCGCGCCCAAGGGCGTGATGATCAGCCACGCGAATCTACTCCATAATCAGCGCCTGATCCGCCAGGGCTTTGGTCATGACGAACACGCGACCATCGTCGGCTGGCTGCCGCTGTACCACGACATGGGCCTGATCGGCAATGTTTTGCAGCCGCTCTACCTGGGCGCCCGCTGCGTGCTGATGTCGCCGATCGCGTTTCTGCAAAGCCCGATCCGCTGGCTCCAAGCGATCTCGCGCTACCGGGCGACAACCAGCGGCGCGCCCAACTTCGCCTACGATCTGTGTGTGCGCAAGATCACGCCCGAGCAGCGCGCCACCCTCGATCTGAGCAGCTGGACGGTCGCGTTCAACGGCGCGGAGCCCGTGCGGGCCGAGACGCTCGATCGCTTCGCCGAGACCTTCGCGGAGTGCGGCTTTCGGCGCGAGGCGTTCTATCCCTGCTACGGTTTGGCCGAGACCACGCTGATTGTTACGGGCGGCAGCCCGGCAGCGCCGCCGCTCATCACAGCGTTTGCGGGCGACGAGCTGGAGCATAGACGCGTCGTCGAGCGTGACGCGGACCAGCCGGGCACGCGTAGCCTGGTCGGGTGCGGGCAGGTGTTGGGCGACCAGCGGGTGGTGGTCGTCGATCCCGAGACAGGAGCAGCCAGCCGCCCCAACACGATCGGCGAGATCTGGGTGTCGGGGCCGAGCGTTGCGCAGGGCTACTGGCAGCGGCCCGAGGCGAGCGCGCAAACCTTCGGCGCGCGGCTGCCCTGCGGCGACGGGCCTTTTTTGCGAACCGGCGACCTGGGCTTTTTCCACGCCGGCGAGCTGTTTATCGCGGGCCGGCTCAAAGACCTGATCATTATTCGCGGTCGCAACTATTACCCGCAGGACATTGAGCTAACCGTGGAGCGGAGCCATCCCGCGCTGCGTGCCAGTGCAACCGCCGCATTTGCGGTCGAGATCGCGGGCGAGGAGCGCCTGATCATCGCTCAGGAGGTCGAGCGCCAGCACCGGGCGGCGGATCTCGACACTGTGGCTGCGGCGATCCGGCAGGCGATCTCCGAGCAGCACGAGCTACAGGCGCACGCGATTCTGCTGCTCAAGCCGGGCAGCCTGCCCAAAACGTCGAGCGGCAAGATCCAGCGCCATCTGTGCCGCGCACGCTTCCTGTCCGGCGATCTCGACGCACTGCACCAGAGCACGATCGCCGCGCTTCCAGCCAATCCCGCGACCGGCCTCGATCGTGCGACGCTGCTGGCTGCGCCGATCGACCAGCGCCGCTCGTTGATCGCGGCCTACCTGCGCGATCTCACAGCGCAAACCCTGGGCGTCGCGCCTGACGCGCTGGTGCTGGAGCAGCCGCTGAGCAGCTTCGGCATCGACTCGCTGGCGGCGGTTGAGCTGCAACACCGCGTCGAGATCGATCTGGGCGTGACGATCCCGATGGTGCAATTTCTCCAGGGCTTGAGCGGCACCGCGATCGCTCAGGCGATCCTGGAAGGGCTAGCGTCGGATGCCGCGCCGCTTGTGCAGGTTGAGCGCGGCCTGCCGCTGCCGCTGTCGTTTGCGCAGCAGCGGATGTGGCTGCTTGAGCAGCTCACGCCGGGAACCGCCACCTACATTATTCCGGTGACTCTGCGCCTGAGCGGCGCGCTCGATCCGGCCGCGCTTGAGCGCAGCTTGATCGCGCTGGTTGAGCGCCATGAATCGCTGCGTACCACGTTTAGCCACAGTATCGCCGGAGATGGATCGCCTGTGCAGGTGATCGCGCCGCCCAGCCATGCGCCCGCGCTCGTATCGCTGCCGATCGTCGATCTTCAACAACAGGCGGCGCAGGAGGCCGAGATTACGCGGCTGGCGACTGTTGAGGCGCAGCGCCCGTTCGATCTGGAAGCCGGGCCGCTGCTCAGAACCACGCTGCTCAAGCTCGATCCGAGTGAACATCTGCTGCTGCTCACTGCGCATCACAGCATCGCCGACGGCTGGTCGATGAGCGTGGTTGCGCGCGATCTCGCGGCGCTCTACGCGGCTGCGGTCTTGCCCGATCTCGCGATCCAGTACGCCGATTTTGCAGTCTGGCAGCGCGCCTATCTCGCGGGCACTGTTCTGGCCGAGCAGCTCAGCTACTGGCAGGATCAGTTCACAGGCGATCTGCCGGTGCTCGATCTGCCGACCGATCGTCCACGACCCGCGATCCAGAGCTTTCGCGGCGCTCGTGAGACGCTGACGCTGCCGGTGGATCTTGCCGCCGCGCTCAAGGCAAGCAGCCTTCAGCACGACGCCACACTGTTTATGACGCTGCTGGCGACGTTCAAGCTGCTGCTTGCGCGCTGGAGCGGACAGCGCGACATCATCGTCGGCACGCCGATCGCGGGACGAACCAGGGCGCAGCTTGAGCCTGTGATCGGCTGTTTTGTCAATACGCTGGCGCTGCGCACCGACCTGTCAGGCGATCTGAGTTTCGCGGCGCTGCTGTCGCGGGTGCGGGCTGCTGCTTTGGGCGCGTATGCGCATCAAGATCTGCCGTTCGAGATGCTGCTTGAGGCGCTGAATGTGGAGCGCGATCCCAGCCGCTCGCCGCTGTTCCAGGTCTTTTTCAACATGCTCGACGTGCCGAGTCGCCTGATTGAGCGCGGTGGCCTGCGCTTCGAGATGGTGTCGCAGCCTGACGCGGCGGTCGGTGCGAAATTTGACATAACGCTCTATGTTCAGGAGCGCGACGCGGCGATCGATCTTGAGCTGGTCTACAACGCCGATCTTTTCGATCCGGCGCGCATGGTCGCGCTGTTGCGCCAGTTTCAGCATCTGCTTGAGCAGATCGTGTCGCGGCCCGAGTTGTCGATCGAGCGCTTGACGCTGGTCACGTCCGATGCTTGCGCGCTGCTGCCCGATCCGCAGGCGTCGCTGCCGGTCACGTGGTCGGGCGCGATTCACCGGCGCTTTGCCGAGCAGGCACGGCGAACGCCGCAGCAGACCGCGCTGATCGATGCGCGCGAAACCTGGAGCTATGCCGAGCTTGACGACCTGAGCGATCGGCTGGCGGCGCGGCTCAACGCGGCGGGCATCGGGTCGCAGGATCTTGTCGCGATCTACGCGCACCGAAGCGCGGCGCTGGTCTGGGCGCTGCTCGGCGTGCTGAAAGCCGGCGCGGCGTTTGTGATCCTCGATCCGGCCTATCCCGCGCTGCGGCTGGTGGAATATCTGCGGCTCGTCCAGCCGCGTGGCTGGCTAGAGATCGAGGCGGCCGGCGCGCTGCCCGATGAGCTGGCGGAGTATCTTGACGCGCTTGGCTTAAGCTGCCGCC
>DASWTQ010000838.1:0-16690 GCA_036402055.1 Herpetosiphonaceae bacterium | reverse complement strand
ACCCGCGAGCCGAATCGCCATCTCGCCTTTGGCCAGGGCATTCACTACTGCCTGGGCGCGCCGCTGGCCCGGCTGGAAGGCCAGATCGCGATCACTACGCTGCTGCGCCGCATGCCCAACCTGCGCCTGGCGGTTGCCCCTGAGCAGCTGCGCTGGCGACGCGGGCTGATCATCCGTGGGCTACAAAAGCTGCCGGTCGCCTTCTAGATCCGGCGCTGTTCCCTGGTCTGAAAAGCAAACAAGGACACGCGGGCATTCCTGCGTGTCCTTGTCGCTGTCGATCGTTGCTAGTTCTGGCTGGGCACCTGCTCGGCCTGGCCTTTGATATGCTCCTCGACCAGCACTCGTCGTAGCACTTTGCCAACCTGGGTCTTGGGCAGCTCCTCGCGAAACTCGATCTGGCGCGGAACCTTGTAGGGCGCGAGCCGCTCTCGGCAGTAGGCTTTGATCTCGTCGGCGCTGGGCGTGACTCCCGGCTTGGCGACGATAAACGCCTTGACATTTTCGCCGCGATAGCTGTCGGGAACGCCGGCGACCGCAGCTTCCAGCACCTGCGGATGCGTGAACAAGACTTCTTCGATCTCACGCGGCAGCACTTTGTAGCCGCTGGCGTTGATCATGTCTTTCTTGCGATCCACGATATAGAAGTAGCCGGCGTCGTCCATGCGCGCGATGTCGCCGGTATGCAGCCAGCCCTCGTCGTCGATCGTATCCGCCGTTTCTTCGGGCTTGTTCCAGTAGCCTTTCATGATGTTCGGGCCGCGCACCAGCAGCTCGCCGACTTCATCGGAGCCCCACGGCACCGGCAGGCCGGTTTCGGCGTTGATCAGCTTGGCCTCGATGTCGGGCAGCGGGAGTCCGATCGAGCCGGCGCGGCGCTCGCCAAAGACCGGGTTACAGTGCGTCACCGGCGCGGTCTCGGTCAGGCCGTAGCCTTCGACCAGCCGCCCGCCGGTCAGCGCGCCGAACTGCTCTTGCACTTCCATCGGCAGCGCTGCCGAGCCGGAGATACAGGCTTTGATACTGCGCAGATCGGTCTTGTGCACATCGGGATGATTGATGATGCCGATATACATCGCGGGCACGCCGGGAAAGATCGTGGCGCGCTCCTTGGCGATGATCCGCATCACGTTGTCGATCGGCCGTGGATTGGGCACGATGATGATCTCGCCGCCGACATAAACCGCGAAGTTCATCGCGACGGTCATGCCGTAGACATGGAAGAACGGAATCGCCGCCATCACTTTTTCTTTGCCGGCCTCGGCCGAGGGCAGGAATGAGACGACTTGCAGCGTGTTCGAGACCAGATTTTTGTGGGTCAGCATCGCGGCTTTGGGCACGCCGGTTGTGCCGCCGGTGTACTGGAAGAGCGCCACATCATCAGGCTTGATCTCGACCTGCGGCGGTTTCGTCGGCGCGTTGGCCAGCAGCGGCTCGAAGAGATAGCGGCCCGGCCCCGGCTCAACGTCGACCCACTCGGCCTCTTTGCGCTGCGCTCGCTCCACAAGCTGCTTCGACGGAAACGGCAGCAGATCAAAGATGTGCGTGACGATCACGTTTTTGATCGGCGTCTGCTCGCGTACCTCGTCGAGCCGCTTGCAGAACAGGTTGAGCAGCACGATCGTTTCGGCGCCGGCGTCGATCAGCTGGTGCTTCAGCTCGTGGGCGGTGTAGGTTGGATTGACGTTGACGACGACCGCGCCGATTTTGAGCGCGCCATAGAACGCGATCGCGAACTGTGGCGAGTTGGGCAGCATCACCGCAACACGATCGCCCGATTTGACGCCCAGCTTCGCCAGCGCCGCCGCGAAGCGATCGGCGTAGCTGTTCAGCTCGCGGTAGGTGAGCGTGCCGCCGATCGTGATGCGCCCGCCAAGCAGGTACTTGAGGACGATCTTCGTCGCGATGTTGTCGGGATAACGGCGGGCAGAGTCCTCCAGAAAGCGGTGCAGCGGAATATCGGGATAGGTCAGCGTATGAGGTACATTCGGCTCGTAATGAGCCAACCATGCAGCGTTGACCACGGCGATCCTCCTTTGGGTCGGCGCGGATATGAATATGTTTCAAATTTTATTGTACAGGAGTTACGCCGGTTACGCTAGATAGAATATTGTTAAATTCAAAAACAGCAGGCGGGCGTATGGATACGGCCTGATCAAGCAGGAACACTCCTCGTTATTGAGCTTGCAAGACGAAATCGTCCACGTAGAGATAGTTCTTCAGGTTATTTGCCGCTATGCGAACCTGGGCTTGCGCTGCGCCCTCGGGAGCAATCACGCTCCCAACGGCCTGATCCCATTGCTCGCCGGTGGACTCCCGCCAGGCTTTGATCGTCGTTGCGCCAATTGTCAGATCGTTGGCATCCTTCCAGCGAATCAGCAGTCTGGCGCTGAAGGCAGGGCCGCTCTGCTCCTCGATGAACACCCATCCTGAGAGCACATACGTAGAGCCGGGATTGATCGCAACAGTCTGGCTCATCGAGCTATTCATGTTAGTCGTGGCCGACATGCGTCCTGCAAATTTGCCCTCGTAGGCAGCTATTGCCTTGCTGTGCGTGAATCTGGTGTTCGACGTCCAATCGTCGGGGCGGTTATCGTTGTTTGCGTCAAGCTCAAAGCTGGGATTGAGCAGCAGATTCGGCTGCGGCGACGGCGATGGATCAGGCGAGGGTGACGGATCAGGCGATGGAGAGGGCGACGGATCGGGTGATGGATCAGGCGATGGAGAGGGCGAGGGTGACGGCTCCGGCACGCCGACGCAAGCTGCGCTACCCGAGTCGCTAAACGTTTTGCCTGCGATCGGGATGAACTGCCAATCGTAGCTGGTGGGATGTAAGGTTAGCTGAATAACGCCCGACGTATCGGCGTTGCGAACCTCGCTGTTGGCGACGGGCTCGCCGACCGGCCGCAGGTTAGCGCCGCCCGTACCGACCACAAACTCACGGATACCCCACTCAGGATCGGCCTGTCCGCTGGGATTTTGGGGTGCGAAGCGCTCGTAGTTATGGTCATGGCCGTTGACGATCACATCCGCATGGGCCTCGTACAGGGCTTGCCAGAGCGGGCGCACGTCCGTTTCGCTGCCGTGCTGCCCTGAGCTAAACAGCGGATGATGCCAGTATGCCAGCGTGCAGGCTGTCGGATGAGCGGCAAGATCGGCGCGCAGCCACTGCTCTTGTGGCGAGCCTGCATCACATCCGCCGATCTCGTCACAGTTGGAGTTGATCACGACGATGTGCCACACGCCGAGGTCATAGCTATAGTAGCCCGTGGACGGATCGCCGGCGGCTTCCCCGAAGTACGCGAAGTAGCCGGCAGCGCCAGGCGTGTGGTACTCGTGATTTCCCACTGCCGGACGAGTGCGGCTCTTGTGCCGGCCCCAGCTTGGATCATAGCAGTTTGCGAACTCTTCGCTGGTGCCATCGGAGTAGACGTTGTCGCCGGCAGTAAACACCGTTCCGCCAATCGCGTCGAGCAGCGCGGCAGTCGCCTCGTCGTCTGTGCCTCGGCACGTGACGATGTCGCCGGCACCAACCAGGATCGGATCGCTGTCCTGGGCCCAACTGACTTTGACCAGCACACTACTGACAACCAGAGTCAGCGACAACAGGATCAGCAGCAGGACACGCCGCATGTGAGGGGCAGATCTCATGGTCCTTCCTCCTGATATGCTTGGAGGTGTGAGCGCCTCACCTCCTTCTCAACATACACATCGGGTTGGGCCGAAGCACACATGTTCACGAACGGGAGAATGTCGGGGCATGAGGAGCCGTGGTGTGTAAGCTCCGTACAGGTTTCTTAGGTGGATTGTGTAGCTGTCCCAGCCAGCATACATGGTTGTCAACCATGATGCAAGACCTTTCATTGCCACGCTGTGTCGTTCTCACCGGCTGATTTTCAAAATTGACATAATCGTTTAATATACCTGCAATGTGATTACGCAGAAGTAGCCAAATCTATCGCGTGAGGGCATGATGAGTACGGTCTTCAAAACCCGGATTGTGAAGATCGGGAACTCGCAAGGCGTGAGAATTCCCAGAATCTTTTGGGAAGCAATTAATCTGAGAGAAGAAGTTGAGCTGGAATTGCAACCGGATCAGATAGTGATTCGCAGTGCACGTCAGGCGCGCGAAGGTTGGGAGCGAACATTTCAAGCAATGGCTGAACAAGACGATGATCAATTGCTGGATGCTGACTCAATGGTGCCAAGCTCGTGGGATGACGATGAGTGGAACTGGTAGGCAAGCGCTTTAATATTCGCCGGGTAGATCTAGCCAGCCGAACGAATCGCATGCAGCACGGCCTGCGTGACTGCCTCGACCGCCGCAACCCCGATGATCATCGCGCTGGCAGGCTCGGCGTCGGGCGGCGCGACCGAGAGCGCGAAGAGCGTGTCGCCGTCGGCCTGGGTGTGCACCGGGCGAATCGTGCGGGCGAGGCCGTCGTGGGCGATGCCGGCAATGCGCGCGCAGGCCGCTTTGTCGAGCCGCGCCGTAGTGATGACACAGCCGATGGTGGTGTTTTCGGTGCTGGGCCTGGGAGGAGCGCCCGCGAGCAGCAGCGTGACGGTATCGGCGAACGAGCCATCGGGCAGGCGCGGCCCGGCAAGAATCTGATTGGTCTGCGGATCGATCACATGGCCAAACGCATTGATCGCCACGATCGCCGTGACGCTATGCCCGGCAGCCAGCACCTGCGCCACGCCGATTCCGCCCCGGCTGGCCTGATCCGGCCCAAACAGCTTGCCGACAGTCGCGCCTGCTCCCGCGCCGACCGTGCCCCACTCCAGCGCTTCCTGCTGCGCCGACTCGCAGGCTGCATAACCCATCGCAGCATCCGGCCAGGCAACAGCGCCGACGCCTAGATCGAAGATCACCGCCGCCGGAACGATCGGCACGTTGACGACGCCGGTAGGAAATCCGAGGCCGCGCTCGTAGAGCCAGCGCATCACGCCATCTGCCGCCGCGAGACCAAACGCGCTGCCGCCTGTGAGCAAGATCGCCTGGATCTGCTCCACGAGATTGCCGGGTCGCAGCAGATCTGTCTCGCGGGTTCCGGGAGCGCCGCCGTGCACTGCCACGCCCGCCGTCGCGCCAGCGGGGCAGAGGATCACGGTACAGCCGGTTCGGGCTGCGGCGTTAGTTGCGTGGCCAACTAACACCTGAGGCATGCCGGCGAGTCTGCCCATATGTCACCTAGCACAAAGCGCGCGATCGACACATCGCGCGCCTTGAAGATCGTGCAGGCAGAGCCTACGCTTCGTCTTTGAGCCAGCCGCGCTCACGTGCGATAAACTTGATCGTGGCGTCGTCGGGCGGATACAGACCCGCAGCCTGGTAGGCGTAGGCCAGCAGCGCCGCGCCGCCGACCAGCCCTACAATCAGACCGACGATGAATAATAAAAATCGCATGGATGGTATTCCTTTCTTGATGCCGCGCCTATGATACTCGAAGGCGCGACCGTGCGTCAACGCTCAGGAGTGGCCCTCGTGTCCGGCGGGCTGTCGCCCGGGGATCGACTCCGCCTCCGGCTCGCTCGAATCGACATCGGCGGGACGGCCCAGCAGGCGCAGTGCTTCCTCGGCCACGCGCTCCGGCGTGATCTTGTAGTTCTTGAAAATATCCTTGTACGGAGCCGATGCGCCGAAGCCGCCGGTCACGCCCACGAACGCGCCCTCGGAACCGATCCAGCGATCCCAGCCTAGCCGCACCGCAGCCTCCACGCCGACTCGCGCCGTGATCTGCGGCGGCAGCACCTCATCGCGGTAGGCCTGCTCCTGCGCCTCGAAGAACTCCCAGCAGGGCATCGCCACCACGCGGGCGCGAACCTGCTTCTCGGCGAGCAGCTTGGCGGCATCCAGCGCCAGCCCAACCTCGGAGCCGGTCGCGATCAGGATCGTCTCGGGATTCTCGGCGTCTTGCAGCACGTATGCGCCGCGATGCAGCCCGTCAGCCGCGCCCAGCGCGCCGCGATCGAAGGTCGGGATCGGCTGGCGCGTCAGGATCAGCGCGGTTGGACCTTTGGTGTTATTGACCGCCGCGCGCCAGGCCTCGACGGTCTCGTTAGCATCCGAGGGCCGAATCACCGTCAGATGCGGGATCGCGCGACAGGCTGCGAGATGCTCGACCGGCTGATGGGTCGGGCCGTCCTCGCCCAGCCCGATCGAGTCGTGGGTGAAGATAAAGATGTTATGCACGCTCATCAGCGCGGCCAGACGGAGCGCCGGACGCATGTAGTCGGAGAAGGTGAAGAAGGTTCCGCCGTAGGGCAGCAGACCGCCATGCAGCGCCATGCCGTTCAGCGCGGCGGCCATGCCGTGCTCGCGCACCCCGAAGCGCAGATAGCGGCCCATAAACGACTCGGCCTCGATGTCGGCGGCGTCTTTAGGCTTGGTGTTGTTCGAGGGCGTTAGATCGGCCGAACCGCCCAGCAGCTGCGGCAGCGTATCCACGATCGCGTCGATCACCTTGCCCGAGGCCGCGCGCGTAGCCACGCCTTTGGGATCGGGATCGAAGCTGGGCAGCTTGGCGTCCCAGCCCTGCGGAGCCTGGCCGCTCCACATCGTCTCCCACTGCCGGGCCAGATCGGAGTGCTCGGCGCGGTAGCGATCAAAGAGCTGCTGCCAGGCGGACTGCTGCTCGGCGCCGCGCTCGACGGCCTGCCCGAGATAGCTCGCGACGTCGTCGGGCACGTAGAAGAACTGATCGACGGGCAGGCCCAGCCGCTCCTTGGCCAGCCGAATCTCCTCGTCGCCGGGCGGATCGCTGTGGGCTTTTTGCGTGCCCTGGCGGTTAGGCATGCCATAGCCGATAATCGTGCGGGTAATCACCAGCGACGGCCGTGTGGTCTCGGCCTGCGCCTCCTGGATCGCGCTCCAGACCGAGGCCATATCCTGGCCTTCCGCGCGGACCACATGCCAGCCGTAGGCCTCGAAGCGCTTGGCCGCATCGTCGCTGTAGGACAGATCAGTCGGGCCGTCGATCGTAATATGGTTGTCGTCGTAGAGATAGATCAGCTTGCCCAGGCCCAGGTGTCCCGCTAGCGACGCGGCCTCGTGGGAAACGCCCTCCATCAGATCGCCGTCCGAGCAGATCGCGTAGGTGTAGTGGTTGACGAGCTCGAAGCCGGGCCGGTTGAACTTGGCCGCCAGATAGCGCTCAGCGATCGCCATGCCCACGCCGGTAGCAAAGCCCTGGCCCAGCGGCCCGGTCGTCGTCTCGATGCCGGTGTCGAGGTGTACCTCGGGATGGCCGGGTGTCAGCGAGCCGTACTGCCGGAAATGCTGGAGCTGATCCAGCGTCATATGCTCGTAGCCGGTCAGATGCAGCATCGCGTAGAGCAGCATCGAGCCGTGGCCGCCCGAGAGCACAAAGCGATCGCGATCGGGCCAGCGCGGATCGCGCGGATTGTACTTCATCACGCGGGTCCACAGCACGATCGCGGCGTCGGCCATGCCCAGCGGCAAGCCGGGATGCCCGGAGTTAGCTTTTTGTACAGCGTCGAGCGTCAAGCCGCGTACGACATTGGCCGCTCGCTGATCGAGATCGGTAAACTGTTCAGCCATCCACCTTACTCCTTTGTTCTTTGAATCGGCCCTTACCCCCGCCCCCTTCCCCGAACCTCGCCAAGCTTTTGGCTTGGTTGCGGCAGGCGAGGGGGAAGGTTCGGTACTCCCTTAGGTTCTAGCTTCGCCCAGAGGGCACCCGGTTCTAGGTTCTTGCGTTTGTTCCTTTGTTCTTTGTTCTTTGTTCTCCCGTCCTATCTTACCGCAACATTCGCCTGAACGGGGATCAGTTCTTGCTTAAGCTGGCGTTAAGGGATGCCTTGACAGCCCCCTTTAAAGGGGCTATGATAACGTGACATTCCCCTGATATGGATATGAAAACCCACGTTTGGCTGTAGCAGTATGCTACAGTTCTCCGGGTACCTTAACAATTGAATTAGGAGAACCAACGTGTCTGCCGATGTAGAAGTATTAGTGCCACTTCTAGTTGGTGCCGTTCTTGGATTGCTGGCAGGCGTAGCGTTGATGTACGTGATGTATCGGCCTCGGGTCCAGGATCAGCAGCTTCAGGCGGAAGCCGAAGCCAAGCGGATCACAGACGCGGCGCAGGCTCAAGGCAAGGAAATTGTCCTCCAAGCTCAAGCTGATGCACTCAAAGCCCGCAACGACGCGGAAATTGAGTTGAAGAACGCACGTCAGGCGCTGCACAAGCAGGAAGAGCGCATTCAACAACAAGAAGAACGGCTCGCGCGTAGCCAGGAGAAAGTCGAGCGTAAGCTGGACGATCTGGAGCGGCGTGAGCGTGGGATCGGCCAGCGAGAACGCCATATTGAGCGCCTTCACCGCGAGGCGGAGGAGCTTAAACAACGCCAGCAGACCGAACTCGAACGGGTGGCAGCCCTATCGAATGAGGAAGCTCGCGGAATCATCTTGCAGCGCGTCGAAGCGTCTGCTCGCGATGATGCTGCCAAGCTCATGCGGCAGATCGAGCAAGAAGCCAAAGATGAGGCGGACAAGCGCGCCAAAAAAATCATTGGGATCGCGATTCAGCGGCTGGCATCCGAGTATGTCGCCGAGCTAACGGTGACTACGGTGCCGCTGCCGAGTGAAGAGCTAAAAGGCCGGATCATCGGTCGCGAAGGCCGAAACATCCGCGCTTTTGAACAAATAACCGGCGTTGACATCATCGTTGACGATACGCCAGAGGCAGTTGCCCTCTCGTGCCACGATCCGGTCCGCCGCGAGGTTGCCCGGCTGGCACTAACGAAACTCCTCAAAGACGGGCGGATTCATCCCGCGCGCATTGAAGAGGTGGTCGAGAAGACCCGGCAGGAAACAGAGACGGTTATTCGAGAGGAAGGTGAGCGAGTCGCGTTTGAGGCCGGTGTACAAGGTCTTCATCCCGACTTGGTCAAAATCCTCGGTCGGTTGAAATATCGCACCAGCTATGGTCAGAACGTGCTTCAGCACTCGCTTGAGTGCGCGCTGCTGGCTGGGACGATGGCAAGCGAGCTGGGCGCCAACGTTCAGGTTGCGAAAACCGCCGCCTTGCTCCATGACATCGGTAAAGCCGTCGATCATGAGGTGCAGGGTCCCCACGCGTTGATCGGCGCGGACATCGCCCGGCGGCTGGGCCGCTCAGGAGCGATCGTTCATGCCATCGCCGCGCATCATTTTGAAGAAGAGCCGCTGACCGTGGAGGCGTTCATCGTCGCCGCCGCCGATGCAATGTCGGGCGGGCGGCCGGGAGCGCGCCGCGAGACGCTGGATTTGTATATCAAACGCTTGGAAGCTTTGGAAACCGTGGCGACGTCGTTTCCAGGCGTGCAGCGGGCATTCGCCATTCAGGCAGGCCGCGAGGTCCGCGTGATGGTGCAGCCCGATACCATCGACGATCTTGGCAGTATAACGCTGGCTCGCAACGTCGCGAAAAAGATCGAAGAAAGTCTCCAGTACCCTGGTCAAATTAAAGTCACCGTAATTCGAGAAACGCGGGCAGTGGACTACGCGCGGTAACGCATGGGCCGAGGAGCATCCGTAGCGTAGTAGTCCTTGGAACACCAACTCTCGAAGTCCTCGGAAGGAGGAAGGCTCCTATGGATTCTAGCTACGACAACTTCAGGCTGGATGAGCTTGCGGCAGGCTCGTCCAGTTCCCGGCCGGAGCGCGGTAATGAGCGCACAGGGTACCAAGAGCAGTCGGGTAACGTCGGAGGTCAAGGATCACACCCCCACTCCAACGCCGAAGTCCTCAAAGTCTCTACACGCTCACGGCCAAGCGCAGTTGCTGGCGCGATTGCAGGCGTCATTCGCGAGAGCGGCGTGGCGGAGGTTCAGTCCATTGGTGCCGGCGCGACCAATCAAGCGATCAAAGCCGTTGCGATTGCTCGATCGTATCTCAGCGAGGAAGGCGTGGACATCTTCTGTGTACCGTCGTTTATCGATGTTGCTATCGACGAGGAAGAGCGTACCGCCATCCGCCTGCTCATTCAGCGCCGCGATAAAATCTAGGGACAGCACAACAGCCCGAAGCGAAGTAGCTCCGGGCTGTTGTGCTTAAGCGTGCGTGCCGTTCGTGATGAGCGGCTTTTTTTTATTTTTTACGCGGCGTGTCGTCGTACTCGCCGCGCAGCCACTGAACGTAGCGCGTGCCGTACTGGACCCAGGAGATCGCGAACGGGATCAGCATCAGGTTGAGCATGCGCCGGCCCCACGGCTGCGCGTCCAGGATGTACAGCAGCAGCACGATCGTCAGGAGCACGGTGGTGACCTTGCCCGCATAGATCGAGGTGGTGATATGCGTAGTCTTGCGGAAGATCAGCGTCGCGCCCAGCAGAATCCCGACGTCGCGGGCCAGCAGCAGATTGGTCACCCACCAGGGAAAATCATGCTTCAGGCTCAGCGCTACGGCCACGCCGTCCAGCGTCAGCTTATCGGCGATCGGATCGATCAGCTTGCCCAGCTCGGAGACTTCGTTGCGGTGCCGGGCGACCGGGCCATCCAGCGCGTCCGTCGCCATG
Source organism: Herpetosiphonaceae bacterium (assembly GCA_036402055.1). Lineage (GTDB taxonomy): Bacteria > Chloroflexota > Chloroflexia > Chloroflexales > Kallotenuaceae > LB3-1. The sequence goes on along the minus strand of DASWTQ010000838.1, from coordinate 6,167 downwards.
CCCAGGACGATCACCGTCAGCGCCTTATTTGCGCCGTCCTCCTGCAAAAGATAATAGACGGTAGGACCGACGAGCGCGAGCCGGATCAAGGACAGGATATTGGCTGGATAGATAAACTCAATCGGTTCGAACGACTCACGTATCTTCGCCGGCACTCTGCCCTCCATAGCCTGCATACAACATCTGCTCACGTTGTAGGCGCATAGTCCAAACAATCGTTGGGAATAACATACCTATCAGCAACACCAGTGCCAGCGGCGGCAGCCAGAACACGAACAGCGCGACGGGGATCAGCAGCGCGTTTTTCAGCGTCTCAAGAAACAGCAAGATCAGCGCGCCGCGCGTGATCGCCACATACTCACGTACCCAGGCCGTCAGCCAGTAGCAGGCCGTTGCGCTGCTGAAGCCCAGGACCGCCGCCACCCAATCCGCCAGCGGCAGCGGCAGCGCGGCAACGAGCACGGCGGCGACCAGCGGGCGGAAGAACGACTGTACCCGCGCGTGCAGATACGCGTTTTCCGTCCGCTCCGGGCGAAGATAGAACCGATCCTTAACCGTGATCGGTAGGAAGTACAGATCCGCGAGCAGCTGCACGGCCAGCAATACGAGCATGATGCCGAGCGTCCACGGCGAGCCGATCCACGCAAACTCCGGCCGGATCGCGACCAGGCCATTCAAGACGGCGATGCTGAGCGCACACGCCGCCAGTGGCGCGTTGAGTCCTGCGATAATAATCAGCACCAGGGCAACAACACTCATCCAAACCATGCCCGCTCCTTCAGTATCCCACTCTCACCACTATACCATGCTTGGCGGCGTGGGCACTCCTCCTGTGGACTGTCGATGCGCCTGCGCGTACCAGTGCGCGACGACCAGCTGCATATAGAACGACAGCGGAATGAACAGGATCGAGCCGAAGCCCAGGGTGCAGAAATTGAGCACGACGGCCAGGATGCCGATGCCGATCGCGACCGCCAGGATCGTGAACCACGGCCGCATATTGCTGCGCACCTCACGAATGACCGGGCCGGGCATTGCCTCGCTGAACTGGTTGGTGATTGCGAAGCGCGTGTTCGCCGCCATGATGAAAGGTGCCAGCACCAGCGCCACAATCATTAGCAGGATCGGCCCGCAGAAGACAGCCGCGCTGCCGACGCCGCTAAGCTGGCCGGTATCGGCATCAACCGAGCCGGCGAGCACGAAGGCGAATGGGCAGACCAGCACCAGCAGCGGCAGCGACCAGATCAGCTGAATGATCACGGCGAGCAGGCCGCGAATAAACTGGCCGCCAAAGTCGTTCCACTCCGGTAGCGGCGTTTCCTGGCCGTTGTTGACATTGCGCGTCACGTCCAGCGCGTAGCCGACCCCGACGAAGTTGAGGATCGGGACGAGTGAGATCAAGGTGCCGATCAGGACTTTGACGATCCACTGTGGGTCGAGCGTTGGAAAAGTCAGGCCACGTTTCAGGTCCATGCGTTCCTCCAAAATAGTAAGCGCAGTTTCTACGTGTGATCGCGGCGTTGCGTTTCAGCCGCTGACTCGTGCGCGAAATGCCTCGAACTTGCGGCGCTGAATCTCGCGCGCTGCGGCGTCGTAGAGCTGCACCACGACCAGCCGCGCATAAACCAGCGTCGAGAGCGTGAGCCACAGGAGTACCAGCGTGAGCCAGCCCGACACGTCGATCGTTTGCAGCGTGATGATCAGCAGCACCAGCGGCACAAGATACAGCGGCAGCGATTGCAGACGGGTCTGGAAGTAGACCAGCCGCGAATCGCGCTCAAGCGCCTGGCGCAGCGGCTTGGTCGAGAGCGCCGAGCCCGGCTGTCCCTCGCTGACATACATTCGCTTGGCAACCGGCGAAACGCTGCTCAGCCAGGCGATGCAGATCCACAGCCCGATCGCTGCGACGGCGGCGGTGCCAAAGATTTGCAGGCCCATGCCTTGAACGCCGGCCAGTCCCAGCGCCAGCCCGCTGCACATCAGGAACATGCCGCCGAGCAAAACGGGAAAGACAAAGAAGAAGAAATCGATCACAAACGCGAACAGGCCCTGGACCGCCTTGGTGCCCAGATCATTCCAGCGCGGCAGCGGGCTGGGATAGCCGTTGTTCGTGTTCTCCATGCTTTCGATCTGGAAGCCCTCAACGAAGGGATAGCCTACGACCGTCAGCCACAGCGCGCCGCCGATCAGGGATTTTTGCCACCATTGGCGGTCGCGATGAACAATCGAAAGTGCGGTTTTTAGTGATGGCATGCGCTTATAGCCGAATAAATGCCAGAGTGGCGGTGTTTTCCAGGCGAACGCTACGCCTGCTCTGACTCTTCCAACGCCGAGTTAGGCGCGATCGATTCGAGCCAGCGCCGCAGAAGCTCAAGCGCGGCTGTGGCCACAAAATCGCTGGCCTGCGATAGGCCCCAGTCGAAGCCGCGCGCCAGGTAGCGGATCTGCGCGCTGCGGGCGGTGCCCAGCGCGAAATGTACGGTTTTGAAGCTGTTTTCGCCGGGCTCGATCAGCAGCACCAGCCGTGCATCGGCGCTAAGCGCGGCGGCCTCGGCGGCCAGCGATCGTGCCAGCGCCGCGTAGTCGGCGCCGCCGGCCGCGAGTGAGGGCTGAAGCGTGACGTGGACCAGCGCCTCTTGTCCCGCCGAAGTCTGCGCCAGCGCGCGATAGACCGGCGCGTTGAGATCGGTCTCGACCAGCGCCAGCTTGACGCCGCGCTCTGCCAGCAGCCGGGCGGTGCGCTCCTCGACGGTCTCCTCGCCCAGCAGATGCTCGCCGAAGCGCTGGCGGATCAGTTCGACCAGCGGCTCGATCAGCGCCTCGGCTGCTTCCCGGCCCATGGCTTTGGCGGCGATGCGGATCGTGTGCTGGCCGCGCTTGGCGGTGATCCCGACGACTGGATTCTCGCCCAGCATGATGTCGGCGATGCGCTCGCCGGCGTCGGCCTCGGTCAATCCCGAGACGCGCAGCTCACGCACGACGAGCACCTCGTTCAGGCCATGCTCGTCGCGCAGATACGGCAGCAGCGCCTGCTCGGTCAGATAGATCAGCTCCTGGGGCACGCCCGGCAGCGCCGCGACCAGCCGGCCTTCTCCGGCTGCTCCGCCCTCGGCCACGAAGGCGGGCGCGGTGCCGCGCGGATTGCGGATGATGTACGCGCCCTGCGGCACGTAAGCCTGCTGCCGATTCGACTCGCTCATCGTGCGCTTGAAGGCCGCAAAGCGCGCCGCGATGTCGTCGAGCAGCGTCTGGTGAAACTCTAGCGGCCGTCCCGTGGCCTGCGCGATCGCCTCGCGGGTCAGATCGTCGCCGGTGGGACCGAGGCCACCCGAGCAGATCACCAGCTCTACGCGGCGCAGCGCATCCTGGATCGTCGTCACGATCTCGGCCAGATCGTCGCGAACCAGCGTCACGCGCCGGACAGGAACGCCGATCGTGCCGAGCTGCTGGGCCAGATATGCGCTGTTTGTGTCGACGGTCACGCCGAGCAGCAGCTCCGTACCGATTGCAACAATTTCTGCTTCCATGAGTGGTTGTGCTTACCTTGCCGATGCGGGCTGAGGTGAAACGTTGAGCGAAACGATGCGGCGCTCACGCGAGCAGTGCGGAGCGCCCGGATCGAAGCGGGAGAGAACAAAGAAACAAAAGAACAAAAGAACAAAGAACAAATCAAACCTTACTCATGGCTGGTCTAGGTTCTTAGTTCTTAGTTCTTAGTTCTTGGTTCTTGGTTCTTCCCAGCTAGACGACAGTTGGTTCGAGCTTATCGCGGTCATCCAGCGGCAGCCCGGCGGGCGCTTTGACCCGCGTGTTGAAATCTGCCCACAGCTCCTGCTCGCGCTCACGCGCCACACGCTTGCCCAGCTCCAGCGCATCGTTCCAGCGCTCACGCAGCGATTCCCGCGCTTCTTCGCCGGATTTGGGTGTGCTCAACATAATAATGCCAGCGCCAATCGCCGCGCCCAGCAGAGCGCCGCCAACGAAGCTGAAAACATCCTTCACAATGGCCTCCTTCGCGAAATCTACCGCGATTATAAAGCATATAGCGTGGCAACAAAAGGGCCATGAATAACGAAGTAAAGAACCAAGAACCAAGAACCTAGAACCAACCGGCTCAACTCCCAGGTTCTTAGTTCTAGGTTCTAGGTTCTGAATTAGATCTCTTTGTCCTTCGTGCGCACTTTTTCTTGCACGCGCGCCAGGAGATCCGCTACCGGCATCGGGCCGAGATTCTGGTTGTTGCGCAGCCGCACCGCGACCTGTCCGGCCTCCTGCTCTTTGTCGCCGATGACCAGCATGTACGGGATCTTTTGCAGCTGCGCGTCGCGGATCTTGGCGTTCATGCGCGCATCGCCGAGATCAAGCTGCGTGCGAATGCCGGCCGCTTTGAGCGTGCGCTCGACCTCGCGCGCGTAGTCGATGTTGCGATCCGTGATCGGAATGATCGATGCCTGGACCGGCGCGAGCCAGACCGGGAACGCGCCCGCGTAGTGCTCGATCAGCACGCCGTAGAATCGCTCCCACGAGCCCGTCACCGCGCGATGCATCACTACCGGCGTGTGGCGCTGCCCATCCTCGGCCACATACTCGCAGCCCAGCCGCGACGGCTGGATGAAATCGACCTGGATCGTCGAAAGCTGCCACTCGCGGTCGAGCACGTCGCGGGCGATAAAGTCGGCCTTGGGACCGTAGAACGCCGCCTCGCCCTCGGCCGTCACGTACTGAACGTTGTTGGCATCGAGCGCAGCCTTGAGCGCCGCCGTGGCCCGATCCCACTTCTCGTCGTCGGCCACATACTTGCCCTCGCTGCCGCGCAGACTCAGCCGCACATAGTAGTCGTAGAAGCCGTAAGCCTCGAAGACCTCGCGGATCAGCTGAAGCGCCAGGCTGAACTCGCTCTCGATCTGCTCCGGCGTGCAGAAGATATGGCAATCGTCCTGCGTCAGCGCGCGCACTCGCGTCATGCCGTTCAGCTCGCCGGCCTTCTCGAAGCGGTAGAGCGTGCAGAACTCCGCGAAGCGCAGCGGAAACTCGCGATACGAGTGCACGCCCATCTCGTTGTATAGCGTCATATGCGACGGGCAATTCATCGGCTTGAGGCGGTAGATCTGCCCGTGCTCGGCGTCCTCGATCATCGGCGGGTACATCGAGTCGCCGTAGTTTTCGAGATGTCCCGATTTGGCGTAGAGCGATTCTTTGACCAGATTGCCCGTCCAAACATGCTCATAGCCGTAGCGCGTCTGCGTTTCGCGAACGTACTCCTCCATGATATGCCGCATCACCGCGCCCTTGGGCGTGAGCAGCGGAATGCCGGGGCCGACCTCCTCCGAGAAGTGGAACAGGCCCAGCTCACGGCCCAGCTTGCGATGATCGCGCTTCTTGGCCTCTTCCAGCCGGTTGAGATACGCTTCCAGCTCTTTTTTGTTGGGCCAGACCGTCCCGTAGATCCGCTGAAGCTGCGGCCGGTTCTCGTCGCCGCGCCAGTACGCGCCCGAGACGCGCAGCAGCTTGAAGGCGTCGGGCTTGATCTCGCTCGTGCTGTCGACGTGCGGGCCACGGCACAGATCCTCGAACGTATCGTGCTTGTACGTCGTGATTACCACGCGATCGCCCTCGCGCTCAGCGCCGGCCGTGCCGATCTGCTTTTCGCCGTACTCGTCGGCGCCCTTCTGCAAGCCTTCGATCAATTCCAGCTTGTAGGGCTGATCCTTGAACAGCTCGCGCGCCTCGTCGGCCGAAACCTCGCGCCCGGCAAACGTGTGCTTGCCCTGCACAATCCGGCGCATACGCTTCTCGATGTCGGCCAGATCGTCGGGCGAGAGCGTGCGCGGCAGGTCGAAGTCGTAGTAGAAGCCGTTTTCCACCGGCGGGCCGATCGCGATCTTGCCCTCGGGGAAGATTTCCAGCACGGCCTGCGCCATCACATGGGCCGTGGAGTGCCGTAGACGGTAGAGAGGATCGTTTTCAGGCGTTACAACTGGCATTGTTTTTCCTTTCCTAGCAGTTCTTGTTACTCAATCGTGATAATCGCCACGTCTTGCTCGACGGTGATGTCGCGCACGCGCCGGCCCTGCGCCGCAAGCTCGGAGTTGATGCGCGATTGGAAGGCGCTGAACAGATCGTCCATCGACAGAATCAGGCCAAGCGGTGGGTCCAGCCGCTGCTCG
>DASWTQ010000837.1:0-11002 GCA_036402055.1 Herpetosiphonaceae bacterium | reverse complement strand
CCTGGACATTGCAAAAGATATGCCAACGCTATGCACGCTGAAGGAGCCGTCGCTTCCAAAGCGCGGGATTATACCACAGCCGGTTTGAGCTGAAGACACACGGAAAAGCTTGTTCGCAGGCAGAAATAGCTGAGGAATGCGCAAAAACGCGCAAGACCTGCATGTATCGCAGGTCTTGCACGGCTTCCTGAGTTGAAAGGATTTAGCTCAGCTCGTGAGCATCGACGATCGAATAGCGATAGCCCTGCTCGGCAAGGAACAGCTGGCGCTTGGCCGAAAACTCCTGGTCGCGTGAGTCGCGTGTGACCAATGTATAAAACCGTGCGCCGCGCCCATCCGACTTGGGACGCAAGATGCGCCCCAGCCGCTGCGCTTCTTCCTGGCGCGAGCCGAATGTTCCCGAGACCTGGATCGCGATGTTGGCGTCCGGCAGATCCACCGCGAAGTTGGCGATCTTCGAGACGACCAGCAGCGGGATCTCGCCCTGCTTGAACGCGGAGTAGAGCCGCTCGCGCTCAGTCGTGGGTGTGCGGCCCGTCAGCAGCGGCGCCTCCAGCTTTCTGGCGATCGACTGAAGCTGATCGATGTACTGCCCGATCACCAGCACATGATCATTGCGATGGCGCTGCGCCAATACTTCCAGCACCGGCAGCTTGGCGGGATTTTCCGCCGCGATGCGGTACGAGTCCTGGCGATTTTCGGCCAGCGCCGCCTCCATCCGCCGGTCGTCGTCCATCTCGATGCGCACCTCGATACACTCAGCCTGCGCGATCCAGCCGTTCTGCTCCAGGTCGCGCCAGGGCAGATCGTACTTTTTGGGCCCGATCAGGCTGAACACGTCGCGCTCGCGGCCGTCCTCACGCACCAGCGTTGCGGTCAGGCCAAGGCGGCGGCGCGCTTGCAGCTCGGCAGTCGCACGAAAAACCGGCGCCGGCAGCAGATGCACCTCGTCATAGATCAGGAGACCCCAGTTGCGCTCGTTGAAAACGCGCATGTGCGGAAACTCGCCGATCTCGCCGGTCTCCTGGTTAACGGCCATCGGACGGTAGGTCAGCATCTGGTAGGTGGCCACCGTGACCGGCTTAAGGTCCTTGCGCTCACTCGAATACTCGCCGACATCATTGGATTCGAGTGTCGTCTTATCAAGGATCTCGTTGATCCACTGTCGCGCCGCGATCGTGCTGGGTGTCAGGATCAGCGTATTTGTACGGGCCGCGCTCAGCACGCCGATGCCGACCACGGTTTTGCCGGCACCACAGGGCAGCACCACCACGCCGCTGCCGCCGTGCTCGGAGCCGTTCATGTAGAACGACTCGACGGCCTCTTGCTGGTAGCTGCGCAGCTCAAACGCCTCGCCACGAATCGAGCGCTCACGCAGATCGACATCCAGCGGCGAGCCCTCGTTGTAGCCGGCCAGATCTTCGGGTGGATAGCCCAGCACCACCAGCGCCTGCTTAAGCTCGCCGCGCGCGCCAAGCTCGACAAGGACACCATGCGGGCTGATGCGATCGCGGAGAAACGGCTGGCAGCGCTCGTCGGCGCAGACTCGATCGAGCAGCGTGGCATCATCTGAGTATAAGAGCAGCGCGCCGTCTTCATTGATCAGCCGCAGCCTCCCGTAGCGCCCGACATATTCGACAATGTCACGAACCAGGTTACCGGGAAGCTCAAACCGGCTGTAGCGGCTCAGCACATCCAGGATCTCCTCGACATGCATGCCGGCTGCCGCCGCGTTCCATAACGATAGTGGAGTAATTCTATAAAAATGGATATGCTCAGGTGAGCGCTCTAGCTCGGCAAAGCGCGCCAGCTGTGGACGGACCGCCTCATAATCGGGGGTGTGGATGTCCGCAAGAATCGAAAAGTCACTTTGAACGATCAGTGGTGCGATGTTCGGCATTAGATTGCCTGCTTCATGTACACTATCCCCGCATTATACGCGCCTCAGTACGTTACGGAATAGACCGTGGCACCCTCTCTCCCACATACATCGAGCACTATACCGAAAGTAGCGCAGAGAATAAGACTCGGAGGTCTCGATAGCTATTAGGATTTGTCGTAGAGCGAATCCTATACCGTTGGCATGAGCGATTTGCACAAAAAGGGAGCGGACTCAAAACCAATCGAAACATGGTACTAGCTTAGCCGCCTTAGAAAGCACACCTCATAAATGTATAATGCTAAGTCTCACTTCATGAGAGTTTTATACAAAGAATATCAGCCAGGTGAGTATTTTAGGGATCTTTAATTCAGCGTCATAGCAAGGGGAGTTGGTCCTGATTCTCCTAGTACCAGTTGTAACCTGATCTATAGACTGACGGTTGGTAAATCATCACATACAAGGTGTACATTCTTTATATTTCATAGATATTGGAGTTTACATACTATAGCTGAGAGCTAGAGCACACAAAGCAAATGGCACCCATTATGCTGTTTCCCCTCATTGAATAATACAAACTATCTGACAAACAGGGAGAGTTATATGGCTACTCTCACACGAACTTCGCTAACAACACTAACCAGGATATTTTGCCTTAGCCTTGGCATGTTGCGGGCAAACTGCGTTAGCTTACTTCCTTTAGTTCGACGCCTAGGTTTGTGGATTAAGCGGAATTTTGGAGCGAGTGCGCCATGTACCGTCTGTGTTTACCTCGGCGTCCTAAGCACAAACACTTTGCCGATCACTACTCTATCATTATTTCTAGATCTCCCTAACGCGCTCTCGATCACAATTTCTCCTTTAGCCGCAGCAGCAATCGCCGCACTGGTCGTTGATAAGCGAGCCTACCAGCGCTGGAGACAGGCACGACACGCAGAAATAGGGCTACGAATGTTACGCGCTTATGCAGATGGCTTGTTATGGATGCGCTGGTGCGTTCCCTTGCCTCGCCGTAAGAAGAAAACCTCTACTCCCTAAAAAACTTGTGTCAGGAGCTATAGACGCAAGTAAAATCTGTGCTATAATACACAATAGTAGCACATGTGAGCTAATCCCCGTACTATGCTAGTGCATTTTCCTCATTGCAATTCTTCACAATCTGACTATAATGTGAAACATGGCTTTAGAAAGCCGTAAATCGCAAACAACCAACTTGACAATAAATAGGTTTTTGGTACAATACTTGCTTGGCTAGATCGACCAAGCGTAGAACCATTTTACACCGCTATAATCTAATAGTAGCCTATAGCGGAATAGTCCTGATGTCACTAGGACCAGTAGTAAGCTGATTCCTAGACTCAAGGATTGGCTCAACTGTCTAATAAAGAGTGTACACTCTTGATCTATATATTGAGGTTTACCTGTGCAGCGCAGACACACAATCGTCGTAGCTTTTATGTGTGCCACTCTTGGCTTAAGTGGCTGTGGGAATGCGCTAAAATTAGACGCAGGTAAGACGAATACCCAGCAGTTTCCGAGCGCGACACCAGATATGTCACTCGTGCAGGGAAGTGATAATCCTGGCATTGGCTCAAGTCCAGATTCCGCTAGTGCGCCACCAGTGATTGCTTCTCCCGCCGATAACACGCAAGCATCACCGGCACCGGAGGATTCAGCCGCGCCCGAAGGCGTAGCACCGGAAAGCCCGGCAGCAGAAAGTTCACCGCCCCCCTCGGAGCCACTCCCCAGTCCAACCGTCAATCCCGAGTTTACGCAGGTTCAATTTCCTGATGCCACGGAGCGCTGGCGCTACGTACAAATCAATCGTACCGTGCTCGACGGCGTGCAAACCTATACTACACCCAGCAAGCAGCTGCTGTGGTGGTACGATCCGGTCTTTGGTCAGCCGGTGAAACTGGGCGAGATCCAGGGCGACTTCCAGGTGCAGGCGACGTTCCGCTTCCGTGGTCAGGAGGTCGAAGCGCTGGAGGTCCCGTATCAGGTCAACCAAAGCTTCGGCATCACGCTGCCCTCGGCCATTGTCCAGCGTATCCAGCGGGCAGGCGGCGGCGACTGGGTTGAGGCGTTCGTCTATAAAACAGATGATATTCGATTACGATAATCTACCTATATACAGAAGACACCGCAATATAGACCGCTATGTTGCAAGAAGGAGTACATAATGAGCAGCCGCTATCTAGACATGGTTCGAGGCCAGCGTCGGCGCAGCAACTTCCAATTCACCGCTAAGACCGGCCTTGCCATCTTAGCCGTTGTTTCCATGGCTGGCTCCGCCGCCTACTGGTGGGGCGTGCAACGAGCGTTGACTTCTAATGTTCCGGTCGCTGTTGCCTTCACTGCGATCATGGTGCTCGCGCCGCCCTCGCTGGTTTCATTTTTGATCCCGTGGTCACCGGCGGGCATGCTGCTCCAGAAGATCAACGCGCGCACCTGGGGCTATACCGTGATTATGGTCGCCGCGATGTTCTTGCTCTACTACTCATTCACGATTCAGAACGCCTGGTGGCAGGCCCAAGATGTTGTGCGAGAAAGCGGCTACGTGCTACCTCAGGTGATGATCGGTATCATCGGCTTTGTGATCATTCCAGCGCTGCTGTGGACGCCGGTCACCAGCGATGAGCTGGTGGAGCAGGTACGTCAGGCGCATCTCGTCAAACGCTACGAGCTACAGACGCAGGCCGACATCGCGATCCTGCGCAACACGCTGCTCCGCGCGCAGGAGAAGGCGCTGATCGGTTTCGCCAACCTGACGGTGCAGGAGCGTGAGGAGTTGGCGAGCGTTATGCGCGGTCTGGTGCGTGGCATCGACAGCACCATGAAAGAGATCGCGACAAGCGTCAAGACGGTCTCGGGCGCTACTATTCCGTTCAACTCGCTGGAAGACAACGAGCAGATCAAGGGCTATCTTGATTATATCGGCGATGCGCTCACCGACACCTCGTTATTGCCCAACAGCGGCACTAGCGCGAACCGGGTGCCCGTACCCGCGCAGCAGCAGGCCGGACGACCCAATCAGTATGCCAACGGTGATCCCAGCCGCTACTAGGTGATTCGTGCGCGGGACATACTTCAGCGATGACGGGAGTTTGCCGGAGCTTGAAATTCGTGAGCTTTCCGATCTCCTGGCATCACAGTTGTATAGTAAGCTTGAGCGTAAAGTCTATGGCTTGAGCAAACATGATGTTGCAGAGCTAGTCGCGCCGTATATCGAAGATTTGACTCCTGAGGATCAAAAATCGGTGGCCTGGCTGGTGTGGGACCTGTTTCAAGAAGGCTTGAAGATCGAAATGCAGCAGCGGCGGCGACGGCGATAAAAGCTAATTGAATACATGCTTTGAGCGGCAAGGCGTAGGACGATGTTCCTACGCCTTCTGTTATAATCAGCGCATGTTGCCACGAATCGTCATACTGGGCGGCACCTTCGACCCGATCCATATCGGGCATCTCGCGATCGCCGAGGACGTGCGTTACACACTCGGCGCGAGCCAGGTATTGTTTGTGCCGGCCGCACAGCAGCCACTCAAATCGTATCAGCATCGCGCTTCGGTCGCCGATCGTCTGGCGATGGCACACCTGGCAACCGCAGACAACCCGGCGTTTAGCGTCTCCGATATTGAAATTCGGCGCGGCGGTCTGTCCTACACCGTCGAGACAGTCGCCGAGATTCACGCGCAGCATCCTGAGGCTGAGATCTTCTTTACGGTTGGTGTCGACGCGGCGGTAACGCTGCCGAAGTGGCGCGAGGTCGAGCGGCTGTTGAGCCTGTGCCGGATCGTGATCGTCGAGCGGCCGGGCTACACATTCGATCCAGAGGCCCTCTTGGCTGAGCTACCTGCCGCACGCGAACGAATCCTCGTTACCCCCGGCCCGGCGCTGGACATCTCAGCCTCCGAGGTGCGTCTGCGGCTCAGCGAGGGTCGCCCGATCCGCTACCATTTGCCCGCTGCTGTGCGCGAATATATCGAAGAGCACGGCTTATATCAAGATGCGCCACGCGATGACATTACGCAATCTCCTGCTTACCGCAGCCAATAGCTGGGGCCTGACGCTCTCCGAGGTCCAGCTTGAGCAGTTCGAGCGCTACGCGGCCGAGCTGAGCCGCTGGAATAAGGAGCGCGCCAACCTGACGACGATCACCGATCCGCAAGAGATCGGCGTGCGGCATTTTCTGGACTCGCTGAGTCTCGCACAGGTTTGGCTGGCCGAGCCGCCGGAGTCGCTGGCGGATATTGGCACGGGTGCTGGATTTCCGGGATTACCGCTCAAGCTGCTCTGGCCCGAGATGAGGCTGCTGCTGGTTGAAAGCGTCGGCAAGAAGACCGAGTTTCTGCAACATATGGTCGAGGTGTTGCAGCTGCGCGATGTCGAGATCCGCACCAGTCGCGCCGAGGAGCTAGGCCACGATCCGCGCTATCGCGAGCAGTTTGCCGGCGTCACAGCGCGTGCCGTATCGACGCTCAATGTGCTGGCGGAATATTGCCTGCCCTTGTGCCGGATCGGCGGCGTTTTTGTCGCGCCCAAAAGCGCAGCCGGCGAGCAAGAGACCCATGCGGCGCAGCGGGCGATCCAGCTGCTGGGCGGCGAGCTACGGCCAAGCATCCCGGTGCAACTGCCGGGAGTAGAGCCGCGCATGCTGGTTGTGGTACACAAAATGCAGCCCACACCAGCGCAGTACCCGAGACGCGTGGGCATACCTGCCAAACGGCCGCTCTAGATTGTAACCTTGTTGGGGGATTGCACGTAGTTTGACGTTGCAACTATAATCATCGCAGACCACCTATTAGGAGGAACCAACCATGGCGTTTCTGAATCGTGTTCGTGACATTTTGAGCGCAAATCTCAACGATCTGCTTGACCGTGCGGAAGATCCCGAGAAGATGGTCAACCAGTATCTGCGCGACCTCAATGCGAATCTATACGAGACCAAGACCCACGTAGCCGCCGCAATGGCCGACGAGACCAAGCTGCACAACAAGATGGTGCAGTACCAGACCGAGGCCGATCAGTGGCAGGGCAAGGCCGAGGCCGCGATGCGCGCCAGTGACGAGGAGCTGGCCCGCCAGGCGCTGTCGCGCAAGCTGTCGTCGCAGAAGCTGGCCGACAACTACAAGCAGCAGTACGAGGCGCAGGATCAGCAGGTCGAGGAGATGCAGGACGCGCTGGTCAAGCTGGAGGCGCGTATCGCCGAGGCCAAGGCGCGCCGCGACCTGTTGATCGCCAAGCGCAACCGCGCCGAGACCCAGGAGACGATCCAGCGCACGATCCAGGGCATCAACAGCACCAACGCGCTCGATAAGCTCGGCCAGCTTGAGGAGCGTGTGGACGATCAGCTGGCGCAGGCCGACGCGATGGCCCGTCTGAATCGCGGCACGCTGGAGACGCGCTTTGAGGATCTTGAGGCCAACCAGGAGCTGGATCAGGAGATGGCCGAGCTGCGCCGCAAGATGGGCGGACAGGGCTAGCGCACACTTCGATATAAAAAACGGGCGCGTCGATCTGCTCGACGCGCCCGTTCTGTTGGCTGAAAATCTATAGCTCGTGCTGGAGGCGCTCCGCCATCTGCTTGGCCGCAAAGCGCGCGCGGCCGAGATGCGTGGCCGGATCGATGCCGATGACCGCGTAGTAGCCGGGCATCACCTGCGAGGCCACGTAGGTTGCGCGTTCAGCCTCGATCAAGAAATCGCGGACCGTGCCGCTGCTCAGCCGCTGGGCTGCGCCGTTGAGCGCCGCCGCAACCTCGCCCAGCTCCAGCTCTGCCACTTTCGGATCACACGTGGTATTGCTTGTGACCACGTCCACGCCGAGACCATCGGCGCTCACTACTCCCGCGAACTGCGCGCCGCGAACCTGTTCAAGCGCCTGATTCAGAATATCAGCGAAGCTCATGCGTTACTCCTGTTAGAATGTCGCCAGCCGTTCGGCGCACCGACAATCCAGGACACTATAACGCCGAGCTAAAGTGTCGGCACTAGCCAGGATCGGTTATTTGGCAGGCGGCATTTTGCCCACCGCCGAGCCGTACCGCCCTAGACCTCGCGGCGATTCTCCAGCGCCCGACCCAGCGTGATCTCGTCGGCATACTCAAGATCGCCGCCGACCGGCAGGCCCTGCGCCAGCGCGGTAACTTTCACGCCGCTCGGCACCAGCTCACGCGCGATGTAGTGCTGTGTGGCGCGGCCCTCGGTCGTCGGGTTGGTGGCGATGATCACCTCTTCGATCGGCTCGACGCGCGTGCGGGCGATCAGCTCGCGAATCTTAAGATCGTCGGGGTTGATGCCTTCGACCGGCGAGATCGCGCCATGGAGCACGTGATACAGGCCGTTGAACTCACCCGTGCGCTCAAGCGCCAGCACATCCAGCGGCTCTTCCACGACACAAATAACCGATTGCTCGCGATTAGTGCTGCTACAGATCGCACAGGGATCGGTCATAGCGATGTTGAAGCAGCGCGAGCAGTAGAGTGTTTTTTCTTTGACCTCGACGATCGCCTGAGCCAGCGCCGCCGCCTGCTCGGGATTGGCCCGCAGCAGATAAAAGGTCAGCCGCGATGCCGTCTTGGGGCCGATGCCGGGCAGCTTGTTGAACTCCTCGATCAACCGCGCAATCGGCTCGACGGTTAAATGTTCGATGCCCGTCGGCACAGACGTTCCTTTCAAAAAACAAGTTCAAAGCTCAAGGTTATGTGGAGCACAGAACGTTGAGCTTTGAACTCGAAACCAGTCAACCGGCTAGAACAAGCCCGGAATCTTCATGCCGCCCGTCAGGCCGCCCAGCTTGGACTCGCTGAGATCCTGGGCTTTCTTGGAGGCATCGTTGAACGCGGCGACGATCATCTCTTGCAGCGTCTCGACATCCTCGGGATCGACGGCCTCGGGCGCGATCTCAAGGCCGCGCAGCTCGCGGTGGCCGTTCATGGTCACTTTAACCGCACCGCCGCCCGCCGTACCTTCGACCTCGGTGTTGCCCAGCTCTTCCTGAGCCTTGACCAGACGTGTCTGCATCTGCTGTAGCTGCTGCATCATCTTACGATCCATGCGAAAACTCCTTATAGTGAGCGGCCACGACGCTCATTCCGGTTTATCAATAGCAATAATTGTAGCATTGAAAACATTGACGGCTTTACGCACCAGCTCATCTTTGCGAACGTGCTGGATCTGCTTGTTGATGTCGGGCATCTCTTCTTGCTCATCCAGCGTCACGCGGAAGAAGCATTGTCCGCCCAGCACCTGCGTCAGCGCCCGCTCGATCACCCGTCGCGCTTTCTCCGCGTCCAGCTTGGTCTTCTGCCATTTCTGCTTGGCCAGCAGCACGATCGTGCGGTCCTCGACGTTGATCGGGATCAGGCCGTTGAGCTGGGCGTGGATCACCGGGCTATCGGCTTTGACATCTTCTTTGATCTGCTCCCAGGCCGCCTGGACATCTTCTAGAATGAAGGCCGCATCGTCGACGACCTCGATCACCTGCGACGGCGCGGCGTTGGCAGCGACTGGAGCGGCCGGCTCGGCCGGCGTCTCGGCAACTTCGGGAACGGGCGGCAGCAGATCATCAACCGATGCCCTGGGCGGTGCCTGCTCCGGCCTGGGCTCGCGGAGCGGTGGCGCTGTTTCCACGGGTTGCGGCGGCTGACTGATCGGCTCGATCTGACGTGGCGGCGCTTGCTGAGCCGGACGCTTGACCGGCTGCGGTGTGGCAGGACGCGTGACCGGCGCTAAGACCGGAGTCGGCTGCACCAGCGCCTCGACCACCGCCAGCTCCAGCGGCAGCTGGCCGTAGGGCGAGTTCTTGAGCTGATAGTCCAGGTTCGAGAAGAGCTTGAGCCAGGCTACCAGCTGGCCAACATTCGTCTGCTCCGCCTGGCGCAGCATCTCCTGAAGCGTCTCGACTGGCACGTCGATCGTGGAGTGATCGTTGCTGACCGCGAGCAGCATCAGCGCCCGCAGCCGATCGACCAGATCGCGAGCAAACTGGCGCAGATCCGCGCCGTCGTCGGCAACCTCGTTGACCACCTGAAGCGCAGTCTGCACATCGTTATCGATCAGCGCGCCGATCAGCGCGCCGACCTTGCCGGTATCGGTCGCGCCGAGCAGGCCATGCACCTGCTCCACGGTGATCGTGCCGTCGCTACCCGCGATCAGCTGATCCAGAATGCTAATCGCATCGCGCATCGCTCCGGTCGCAGCACGGGCGATACGCTCGGCCACGCCTTCTTGCAACGTTATGCTTTCTTCGCGGGCGATATGCTCAAGATGCTGCGCGATGTTGTTTACCGAGTGACGTGTGAACACAAAGCGCTGGCAGCGCGAGATAATCGTGGCGGGCACCTTGTGGAACTCGGTTGTCGCCAGGATGAACAGCGCGTGCGACGGCGGCTCTTCCAGCGTCTTGAGTAGCGCGTTGAAGGCTGCCGTGCTGAGCATATGCGTTTCGTCGATCACATAGACTTTGGTGCGCGCCGAGGTTGGCCGGAACTGCACCCGCTCAATGATCTCGCGCGCGTCTTCGACGCTGGTGTGGCTGGCGGCGTCCATCTCGATCACGTCGACGGCGCGGCCCTCGGCGATCGAGCGACACATATCGCACTGATCGCAGGGACGCTGCTCGACGGGCGCGTCGCAGTTAACAGCCTTGGCCAGCAGCCGCGCCATCGTGGTCTTGCCGACGCCACGCGGCCCGGTGAAAAGATAGGCATGACCAATCCTGCCAGTCGTAATGGCATTTTGCAGCGTCTGCACGACGTGCTCCTGCCCGACCAGCTCATCAAAGGTTTGGGATCGCCATTTTCGATAAAGTGCCTGGGATGCCAATGTATTGCCTTACAAGTATAGTTGAATTATACCGTAACGCTCCTCGTGAGACGAATCGGAATCACATCGGCTCACGCACAAACAGGCGTGAGCCGGAAATAGCAATGATGAACCGATTCGTAGAGGCGTATTGCATACACCCGAGTCGACAATCCTAGCTCTCGTCTTCCGCCGTCTCGGCCGCGCTCGCTTCCAGGCTCGGGCGGCGGTTATGCCAGTCGGTCGCGCGCTGATAGGCATCGCCCACTCGCAGCAGCGTGGCCTCGTCGAAGGGCCGGCCGATCAGCTGGAGCCCGAC
>DASWTQ010000836.1:0-8802 GCA_036402055.1 Herpetosiphonaceae bacterium | reverse complement strand
TTGATTATCCGTAACTCGACGTAGATTTGTTCCGTCCGCGTCTATAATGTAGATTTCCTTATTTCCATTACGGTTCGAAGTGAACGCAAGACGGCCAAAAGGACCCACAGGTGTTGGGGTAGGAGTTACAGGAGTAGGTTCTATTGTAGGTGTAGGACTTGGAGTAGTTGTTTCAGTTATGATTAAGGTTATTTCAGTAGCGATAGTGGCCGTTTCAGGCAATACCGCTGAGGCGGTATCTGTTGTTAGTGGTTGAGCAGTATTTATTGGAGAAGGAGTAAGGCTATTTGGTAAATTTGGTGATGCCTGATTAGTTTGCTCCTGCGCTGCCGTATTGCCGATCATATCGTTCCAACGGCTATAACCTAGAAAACCTAATATAGCTACTATTGTTGCGATAATTGCTGCAATCTCTGCAAAAACTGTCATCCGTCGTGGACGACCATCACGTTCTTTTGGTGATGATTTATTCTGAGATACATTGGTGCCTGGATTTCGCCTCGATTTTTTATGTGCATTTGTTGTTGCACCAATCGATTTGGCCCTTATATGTAGCGCCTGTATTAGCCGAGAATAACCACGTTCTTCGTATAAGTCAACCCATTGAAATCGTCGTAGTCGATCCGGGACCTCACACCTTTCTAGCCTAACGGGAATGATGAAAATAGTCCCTTTAGGCTGCTTTTCAGCAATATCTAGCGCATAATTGATTTCCTTCTGAAGAAATCCTGTACTATTTACGGAGTTTGAAATACAGACAATGAAAATGTCGGCAGATTGTACAGCTTTCTGTATTTCTTCTTCCCAGTATTGCCCAGGTAGTAGGTCTACTTCATCAAGCCAAGGGCGAACACCTTCATTCTGCAACCGGTAATACAGGTTTCGAACTTCAGGCTTATCATTCGATGAATGACACAGAAAAACACTTAAAGGACGTGATGCCATATGTGTTATAGGTCACTTTGCTAATGAGGTATCAATCATTACTGCTGGAGAATAAACGGATACGGCGAAGTATAGCATAGTATGCTAAGCCTAAAACTAGGAGGTACTAATCACTTTTTCAAAGAGTGCCAGATACTTTCGTAGAGTACGAGATGTACTAGGGATTCAGGAGACACCACTACACAGTCGTGGTCACATTCGGGCTAAGCAGTATCGCTGCCGACGATCAAAGTCATCCACACATACCTTTGAGGCACTCAGCACTTAACTATTCTTGGGATTAGCACTGACAATTGATTTATGTAACATTTCAACGTCCCGAGCGCGGATCGAGCGCGTCGCGCAGGCCGTCGCCGAGCAGATTGAAGCCGCCGACGATCAGCAGAATCGCCAGCGCGGGAATCGTCGAGAGCCACCACTGCGTCGTGATATAGTTGCGGCCCTCGCTGATCATCACGCCCCACTCAGGTGTCGGCGGCTGCGCGCCAAAGCCGATGAAGGACAAGCCCGCCACAGCGGTAATCGCCGCGCCCATGTCGAAGCTGGTCTGCACCAGCAGCGGCGCGAGCGTATTCGGCAGCAGATGCAGCAGCACGATCCGCCACTCGGGCGTGCCCAGCGCGCGGGCTGCCTGGATAAACTCGCGCTGCTTGAGCGCCAGCACCTGCCCGCGAATCAGCCGCGCGTAGACCGGCCACGAGACCACGCTGATCGCGATCAGCGCGTTGCGCAGACTCGGCCCCAGCGAGCCCGCGATCGCCATCGCCAGGATCAGCGCGGGAAACGCAAAAAAGATGTCGGTCAGACGCATAATCGCCTCGTCGACCCAGCCGCCGAGATAGCCGGCTACCAGCCCCAGCAGCGTGCCGACGCCACCCGCGATCGCCACCACCGCCACGCCTACCAGCAGCGAGATCCGCGCGCCGTACAACATGCGGCTCAAAATGTCGCGTCCGAGCTTGTCGGTGCCGAACAAATACTCGGCCGAGGGCGGATGCAGCCCGGCGCTGACGTTCTGCGCCAGCGGATCGGTAGGGCTGAGCCAGGGTGCCAGGATCGCCGCCGCGCCGAAGCAGATCAAGACGACGAGTCCGGCGATCACGGCGGGCTGGCGCATGGCCTGGGTAAAGTCGCGACGAGTGCGTGGTGGCAGCTCTTCGCCGCTGGCGATGCCCGTGCTCGAATCGGATGCGATCATGCGTCACCTGTGGACAAGAATAAACAGCCGCTCATGAGTCGAGCCGGATGCGCGGATCGAGCAGATGGTAGCCGATGTCGACCAGTGTGTTCACCACCGGATACACGATCGCGGCGATCAGCGTTACGCCCATGACTGCCGGAAAATCCAGGCTGGTCGCGCTTGACGTGGCGTAGCGGCCAAGCCCCGGCCAGCCAAAGATCGTCTCGGTGAGGACCGCGCCCGAGAGCAAGCTGCCAAACGTGATGCCGATCGTCGTCAGCACCGGGATCATACTGTTTTTGAGCGCGTGTCGCAGCAGCACGATCCGCTCGCGCAGCCCTTTGGATCGCGCCGTGCGGATGTAATCCTGGTTGAGCACCTCCAGCATCGAGGAGCGCGTCATGCGCAGCAGCACGGCCGTCGAAAAGTAGCCCAGCGTGGCGGCAGGCAGGATCAGATGGCTCAGGCTGTTGCGAAAAAGTGTCCAATCGCCGGCCAGCAGACTATCGATCGTGTACATGCCGGTGACGCGTGGCGGCGGCTGGAATAGCGCGTCGAGACGGCCCGGTCCCGGCAGCCAGCGCAGACGACTGTAAAAGATCGCCAGCATGATCAGGCCGAGAAAAAAGATCGGCAGCGAGCCGCCGACCAGCGCAAAGATCCGCGCCGCAGCATCCAGCAGCGTATTTCGCTGGACGGCCGCGAGAATTCCCAGGCTGATGCCCAGCACCAGCGCCACGCCCATCGCGGCCAGCGACAGCTCGATCGTGGCCGGGAGAAAATCGCGCAGATCGTCGGCGACCGGGCGGCGGGTGCGAATCGAGATGCCGAGATCGCCGTGCAGCAGCCGGTTGACATACGTCAAATACTGCTCAAGCGGCGAGCGATCCAGGCCGTACTGCCGCCGAAACGCCTCGATCTGCTCGTCGCGGGCGTTCTGGCCCAGCGCTGCCGCCGCCGGATCGACGGGCACGAGCTGCGCCAGCGTGAAGGTGATCACCGACACGCCCACAAAAACCACCAGCAGACCGGCCAGACGGCGAATAATGTAACGCAGCATAGATCTTCAGCGAGCCGAGCGCCGCAACTCAAAAAGCCCTCGGCGCTCGCGGCTCGGCGTTCCTTCTAGTTCTTTTTGAGCAGCCAGAACGAGACGGCCGGCGTATCAGCCGCGTCGTACGCGAAGTTTTGCACGTTTTTGCGCACGCCGAACGGACGCGTGGGCTGGTACAGAATCGCGTACGGACCCTCATGCTGCACGCGCTCAGTCAGCTGCTTGTACAGCTCGGCGCGCTTGGCGTTGTCCTGCTCCAGGGCGGCCTGCTGCCCGAGCTGCGTCAGGTCGGCGGGCGCTTCCCAGGCGTTGCGCCAGGCGATCGAGTTGGCGGCGTAGTTGGTGAAGGGCGTTACGTTGCCGTCGGGATCGGGGAAGTCCGGCCCCCACAGGATCAGCACCATCTGCGCGTTCTGGGCGCGATAGATCGTCAGCAGCTCGGATTGCTGGATCGCTTTGATCGTGATCTTCAGCCCGATCTGCTGGAGATCGTTCTGGAGCTTGGCCGCCAGCGTGCCCCACTCGACGCCGCCGGGCGCGTTCGCCGCCGCCGTGACCAGCAGCTCGATCTCGGTGCCCTCGGCCACGCCGGCCTTGGCGATCAGATCTTTGGCCTTGGCGATGTCCTGAGTGAACGGCTTGGAGCCCGTGTGGCCAAACAGGCCCGACGGGATGATCTCTTGCACGACCTGGCCGTTGCCCCCCAGCAGATTATTGACGATCTCGTCGTAGTTGATCGCGTAGCGGATCGCCTCGCGCACGTCGTTGTTGTCGAGCGGCGCTTTCTTGGCGTTCATGCCCAGGTAGACCAGCGTCGACGAGGGCGCTTTAACGATCTGAACATCGGGATTGTTCGCCAGCGCCGCGACCTGCTCGGCGCCCAGGTCTTGCACAATGTCGGCGTCGCCGGTCTCGATCGCGGCCTGCAAGTTGGCGGCCTCGGCCACGTTACGCATGATCACGCGCTTGATCGCCGGAGCCGGGCCCCAGTAGTTGGGATTGGCGGCGAGCACGTTCTGGGTGCTGCGCTCCCAGCTTTCCAGCACATACGGCCCGCTGCCCGCCGAATGATCGTTGAGCCAGGTCGAGCCCATATCTTCGCCGGCGTTAGCCATCACGGTTTCTTTATCGACCACCGCGCCGATCGTGAAGCTCAGGATCGACAGGAACACCTGCGGGCTGGACGTCTTGGGCAGCTTGACCTCGACCGTCTGCGGATCGACGGCGCGCAGATTTTCTTTCTTGAGCTGGGCAATGTCGATCAGCAGGAAGGCCGGCGATTTGTTGAGATCGATCGCGCGGCTCCAGGAGTAGATCACGTCGTCGGCGGTGACGGCGCGGCCGGTAGCGAATTTGGCATTCTCGTCCAGCTTAAAGGTGATCGTCCACTGATCGCCGCTGTCCTGGATGTCCCACTGCTTGGCCAGCAGCGGCTTCAGCGCCGGATCGCCGGGCGTGAAGCTGACCAGCGTCTCGTAGATGTTGCCGACGACCTGAATACCGCCGAACTCGTAGACCACCGCCGGGTCCATGGAAATCTGATCCGAAAGATCCGCCGCGAAGACGAGCGTTTCCTGGGCTGTGGACGCACCGCCGGCGGCACTCGCGGATGGCGCGGCGGACTCGGCGGCGGCGCTCGCGGACGGCTGCGCTGCTTGATCCGTCGCCGGCGCGCCACACGCGGCAAGCAGCAGGCTCAGGCTGACAAACGCCATGAGCAGGCGAAGAACAGAGCGGGAGCGGAACATAGCTGGCCTCCTTTGCGTAGCTGACGAATCGCTCATCGGTCGAGCGCGGCTACGATCGCGCAGTGAGCAGTGGAATGGGCGGGCTCGGTCGTCGAGCAGTGGTGGCGCTCATGCCTTGGGCCACGCCGCCAATTGTATGACATCCGTTCCATATCGTTCAACCATGTTCTGAAAAACCGTCATGGTACGCTCATCCAGCGGCACATAGATCGCCCAGTACAGCGTTCCCGAGCGTGTCAGCAACTGGGACGAGCTGGCCATGTAGCGGATCGGCCCCAGGTTCGGATGGTGGTAATCATACATCAGACTATCGGTGGTGCTGTCGCCGTCCTCGACACGCGCGCGCTCCCAGTATAGCCGAAAGGCGGGAAGCTTCCAGAGCGCCGCCAGTGTCTGCCTAAAGTAGGGATGAAACCGGTATCTGAGCGTAATTCCACGGAAGAAGCGAATATTATGCAGGGCGTTTCTTGACCATTCCTCGCCCAGAATAGTGCGATACCGGGAGTCACGCGCGAAAATCACGCGCATAATATTATGCGCAGCCGGCTCGTCGGCGGGATAGTTGACCAGATCATCGTACAGATCGAACAGATGCAGCGCGCCGCTGTTGACGGCGATCACATCCGCGTACACGTCGACCAGCATCGCCGGCAGCCGGAGCGAGGCCAGCATTGCGAGTAACATCTTGAGTTTTTCTTCGGGATCGCTTTGCGGCGAGGCTAGATTGCTATTGTCGAGCAACATCGACGCGAAGAAAAATTGTTCGCGCTCCACACTGGTCAACTCCAGCGCATCCACCAGTCGCAGCACAATGTCGGGATCGATCTTGCGCAATAATCCTTGCTCGATGCGCTCAAGCGTGCGCTTATCTACGCCGGCTTTATCCGCGAGGATCTGCTGAGTCCACTGAGTCCCGTCCGCATCGCGATGCTCCTTGCGCAACGACCGAACCAACTTACCGAACATAGCTTTCTGCATTCTCGTTTCTGGAAAGGTTCTGATGTGCCACGCATACGCAAAGCTCGCTAGCAGGCGCGTACGCTGCTTTCTTTATAGCATAAAATAAGGTGGACAGGCACGACGGGTAGTGCGGCTGTGCTGGTATGATTCATGTCTGAGGCCGCGCACGGAGCCCGGTCTTGTGGTATGATCCCTGAGCTTCCGTGATGTTCTCCCTGATGTGCAGGAATGTGAGGCCATGCAGGATACTGGATCTCTCGCACCGTTTACCACGCGTGTTCCCACCGGGATCACCGGCGCTGATGCGATTCTTCGAGGCGGCTTGTTCCGTGGTGGCAGCTATCTCATCACCGGCGAGCCCGGCAACGGCAAGACGATCTTTGCCAACCAGCTTGCCTTTCACACCGTGGCGCAGGGCGGGCGTGTGGTCTACGTAACGCTGCTGACCGAAACCCACGACCAGCTGATCGCGCAGGTGCGGGCGCTGGAGTTCTTCGATCCAGAGGCGCTGGGACAGAACTTGTTGTATCTCAGCGGCACCAAGACGCTGCTCGAATCAGGCATGGATGGTCTACGCACGCTGCTGCGCGATGTCGTTCGCGATCATCACGCGACGCTGCTGGTCATCGATCGCCTCACGCCGGCCGAGACGGTCGCCTCATCCGAGCTGGCTTTTGAGCAGTTTATCCGCGAATTTCAGGCGTTTGTGTCCGCGCGCGGCTGCACCACGGTGATTCTGACCGGACATGTGTACGGCGAGCATGTGGCTGCCTGGGGTACGCTGGTCGACGGCGTGATCCGGCTGAGCGACGAGCTGATGGAGCATCGCGCGGTTCGCTTCCTGGAGGTGCAGAAGTTTCGCGGCAGCGATCATCTGCGGGGCCGGCACACCTTTGAGATTACGCAGCGCGGCATCGAGGTGTATCCGCGCATGGAGGCGCTGTACACGGTGCCGACCGTCGCCGAGTCCGAGCACGTGGCGCGGCTGCGAACGGGCGTGCCCAAACTGGACACGCTGCTGCACGGCGGTCTGGTCACTGGCTCGACGACGCTGCTGCTCGGCCCGGCAGGCTGCGGCAAGACCAGCCTGGGACTGGCCTTTTTGGCGGAAGGCGCCAACGCCGAAGAGCCGGGATTGTACTTCGGCTTCTACGAGCGGCCCATGCGGTTGCTGCGCAAGGCGGATCAGATCGGCGTGCCGCTGCGTCAGGCTGTAGATGCCGAGCAGGTAGTGATCCGCTGGCAGCCGCCGCTGGAAGATTATCTCGATCGACTGCTGGCCGATCTGCTGGCGGAAGTTCGCCGCTGTGGTGTGCGCCGGCTCTTTATCGATGGCCTGGACGGCCTGAGCACCGCCGCGATCTATCCTAACCGGCTGCGTCCCGCCTTCACCGCACTGGTCAACGAGCTGCGTGCCCTTGAGGTGACAGTGCTCTTTTCCCTGGATCTGCCCGAGATGATCAGCTCATCCGTCAGCATTCCGGCCAACGGCATCTCTGCGATCTCCGATAATCTGATCGTGGTGCGCTCCGTCGAGGCCGGGCCAAAGGTGCGGCAGGTGCTGGAGGTTATGAAGGTCCGCGACAGCGACTACGACTCGACGATCCATAACTTCATCATCAGCGCGCAGGGTATCGAGCTGACGCTGCCGGAAGATGGCGAAGAGCCAAGCGCCAAGAGCCGAGAACCGAGAACCAAGAACCAAGAACCAAGAACCAAGAATCTAGAGCCAAGAACCTAGAACCTGGAACCGAAACCAGCACGTCTCAGCAAAACGTCCCTCTCCTGCACGACTCCACCGCTTCCTGATTCGAGTCAGGGCTGACTCAAGATCTTCTGATCGAGAAGGCTGCTTCGGCGGCTCCTTTGCCGTGCCCAAAGATCGAGTGAGGCTGTTATGTGCTGGCCTGGCGCAGCAGCCTGGCTGTCTCCGCGTTCGCCGGAAAGAACGACTCGATCGCCAGCTCCGACAGCGTGACGTCAACAGGTGTTCCAAAGAGCATCGTCGTGCTCAAGAAGGAAAGGACGCCCGCGTCGGTCGTCAGCTGAAACGGCACGGCGATCTGCGCCTCGGGCCGATCGATGAACGGCGTGCTCGATCGGACGCTGCCCACCGGATAGCCAGACAGCTCATGTAGCAGATCGACAAGCACCGGGTCGGCGCTGAGATCGATCTGACGTCGCAGCCGGGCCAGCAGATGGGCGCGCCACTCGGGCAAATTGGCGATGCGCGGCGCCAGGCCGTCCGGGTGCAAGCTCAGCCGCAGGACGTTGACCGGCGGCTGAACTAATGCGGGCGCGATTCCCGCGAGCAGCGGCGCGACCGCGCCGTTAGATGCGATCAGCGTCCAGTGGCGATCGATCGCCAGCGCCGGATACGGCTCTTGTCCCCTGAGCACCACATCGATCGCCCGCCGCGCCGCCGCCAGCGCCGGATCGTCGAGCTGCCGCTCGGGAAAGACCGGCGCGTAGCCCGCCGATGTCAACAGCAGGTTGCGCTCACGCAGCGGAACGTCCAGCTGCTCGGCCAGATGCAGCAGCATCGCGCGGCTGGGCAGGGCGCGTCCGGTTTCGAGAAAGCTGAGATGTTTGGCGGAAATATCGGCCTCGCTAGCGAGATCGAGCTGGCTCATGCGCCGGCGCTGCCTCCACGTGCGCAGAAGCTGCCCGACTGGCTGTGATTGCATTGTGCTGGTCATGCGCACATCATAGCATCGCGTGGGGCGCGCGGCTATTACCTGACGGGTAAAAGAATCGGCGCAACGAACAAAAGATCAAAAGAACAAACGAACAAAACGAGAACCAAGAACCAAGAACCACAGACCAACAAGCAGCCTCATTTTTGTTCCCTTGGTTCCTTGTTCCTTTGTTTGCCCGCAGGCCAGGGGTGAGGACCAAGAATAGTTTTACCAGCG
>DASWTQ010000835.1:0-4052 GCA_036402055.1 Herpetosiphonaceae bacterium | reverse complement strand
GATCCGGTCGTGGTGACACGCGCAACAAACAAGGTGGTCAACTACGCCGCCGGCGAGCAGGTCAGATTCACGATCCGGCGTGTGGAGCCGGCTCCAGGATCGCCGCCGCTGACGCTCAAGTGCGATCTGACCGCCTTCGGCACCACGATCAAGCAGTCGTTCGCGGTTGTCGAGGGCACGATCTCCGCGCCGGTCTCGCGCGATCCGTATCTCAGCACTCACACCGATCAGGTCGCGCTGTGGCTCACTTTCCCGCCCGCTGTCTCCAACGTCGAGTGGGAGTTCGAGGTTCAGTATATCGGAGCCGGGACGCACGAGCCGGTGGTCAAGCGCGATCGTGTGCGCGGCGGCGCGCTGGTCTTGCTGGTCGCGGGCTACGCCGTCGTGCCTGAGCGCCGCTTCGCGATGTTCGAGCTGTTCAGCGAACATGCCCGGCAGTCTCGCTCGGCAGCCGAGGCGGTGCAGCTCGATCCCGCCGATCGGCCCGAGCAGTTCGTGATTTCGAGCTACAGCCTGAGCGGCTTGCAGGGCCACGCGGCCCAGCTTGACGATGGCGTTGCCACGCTGCGGGCGCTGGGGATCAACAGCGTACAGCTCGGCCACTGGGGCGGTCTTGGCGCCGACGATCTCAAGCAAAGCTACCGCGATCTCAGCCCGGAGTCCGGCGTGTACGCGCCCGAGTTCTACTACTTCTTCGATTTTATCTACGACGGCAGCCTCAAAAACGCGCAGGGCCAGACGATCGATCAGGCCGTGCTTGAGGCGTGGGCGGCGAAAAAAGCCCAGGAGTTCGAGAGTCGCCTGGATTTGCCGATCAGCCGCCTGGTCCGTTTTCAGATCGCCGACGAGAATGGCTGGTATTACCCCTCGATCCTCGACAGCTTCCGCCGCGAGAATCCGACGCCGCTGCCGAATGTGGCGGTCGACTGGCGCGACGATACCAAAAACGCCGCCTGGATCAAGCGCTTCCAGGATTACGTCGCGGCCAACGATCTGATCCTGCGCGATTTCTACGCCGACACGTGGGATGAAGTGGTTCCAATCGGCGCCAGCCAGGCTACGACGCCCGAGACGCGGCGGCTGTTCTACTGGTCGATGCGCTTCTTCAGCGATCAGGCGGCGCTGGGCGCAAGGCGGATTCAGGCCGCGCTTGAGGCCGCGTTCCAGCCCGCAGGCTCGCCGCCCGGCGATGATCGGCCAGAGCACGCCAAGCTGCACGTTCACACCAATTTCAGCGAGACCGTCGATTGGCAGTGGTACAAGCCGTATCCCAACGCGCAGGGCGACAAAAATCCTGATCAAGGCCCTGACGCAGCGACCGGCTCGCTGGACTGGTTCGACTACGCCGCCGACGGCATGCCGATGGCCTCCAAAACCACCTACGCCGCCGATTACAACGCCAGCGCCTGGTCGTTCTACGCTGATCTGGTGCGCTCCGCCGCCCGCCGCGCCGATGGTCGCCCGCCCGCGTTCAGCGCGATCGTGCCCGGCTTTTCGATGGGCGATGTCGAGGCGGGCGCGAGCTACAAGCTGCTGTCGCTGCTGAGCCGGGGCTCCAAAATCCCGATCGTGTATGCCTTTGGGCCGCAGTTCTTTTTCCGAGGCGTGAACAGCTGGTCCGAAAACTTCGCGGCCTACCGTCCGATCGCGCAGGCAACGGAGCTGATCGGCCGCTCTGAGCGCGTGCTGTATCCAGCCCAGCCCGAGCACGGCACAGTCGCGATCCATTTTCCGGGAGCGAGCCGCCTGTGGGATCGCCAGCAGCGCGCGACGTTCTATAGCCGCGAGATGCAGCCGCTGCACGCCGCGCTGGTCCATGACGGCTACACTGTCGATTTTGTCGACGATCGGCTGATCGAGTCGGGCGCGTTTGTGCAGCGCGGCTATACCACGCTGTATCTGCTCGGTCCCAACCTGAGCACGGCGGCGCAGCAAACCGTCGCGCGCTGGGTCGCGGCGGGCGGGACGCTGGTTGTGCTGCCAGGAGCCGCCACCGCAGACGCTTTCAACACGCCGACGACGCTGCTCGACGAGGTGCTGGGCCTGGCGCCGCGCGATGCCTGGGCGCCGCTGCGTGAGAGCGCGTACAACGTCCCGACGTTTTCGCTTTCGAATCAATTGCAGATCGTGGATCAGCGCTGGCAGGACGCGCTGCACGTCGCCGAGCCGCTGCCGCTGCGCGATCTGGTCCAAGATCCGACCGCGCCCAAAGTTGTGGATTTCACAACGCTGAGCCTGAGCGGCGCGCAGACGATCGCCACGATCAAGCCGCGCACCGGATCGGCGCCTGAGCGACCGGCGATCACCGTGCATCCGTACGGCCGGGGCCTGGCCTACGCCTACGCCTTCTCCCCGGGCTGGCAATACTGGTGCACCGCGACTCATCCCGTGCATCTGCTGCCCAATATTCTGCGCGCCCATACCGATCGCTTGCCGCGCGGCTGGAGCGATCCCGATCGGCTGCTGGCAACGCTGCCGGCGCGACTGGCCAACACGCCGCGCTCGGTCGTCACCAGCCACGCGGCCGTCGAAGCGCGACGCTTGCAGTCGGCGCGGGGCATCGCGATCGTGCTGCTGAACTGGACCGGCACGCCGATCGAGTCGCTCAAGGTATCCGTTCCCGCGCTCGGCGAGTTCCGTCGCATCACGTCGGTCAAGCGCGGCCCGCTGAGCAACACGTCCACTAACAAAGCCAGCGCCAGCGTCAGCCTGCCGTTGAACGACGTCGACGTGCTGCTGCTGGAAGCTGCAAGCAGCTGACAAACAAAGGAACAAGGAAACAAAGGAACAAAGCATCAGGACTCTCTTTGTTCTTGAGTCAGGCCCTCACCCCCTCGGTCCCCCTCTCCCATTGCGATAGGAGAGGGGGAAGCGTCCGGTCCTACTTTGTTCCTTTGTTCTGCCTTTGGTTCTAGGTTCTAGGTTCTGGGTTCTAGGTTCTCCCTTTGGTTCTTGGTTCTTAGTTCTTGGTTCTCTCTAAGGAGTTTCACATGTCCGAACCTCGTCTCCGCCCGCCCATCGCCTGGGAAACGCGCACGCTGCCGCTCGATAGCCACGCTGGTCTGCTGGCTGAGGTGCGCGGTGTGCTCGCCGTCGGCGGTGTGATCTATGTGTTGCAATGCTTTGTCAATCCCGAAGATGGGCTCAACGCGCCGAGCGTGCTGCTCGCGTTCGACAGCGCGACCCGCGCGCTGCTCAAGCGCGTGAATGTGGGCCAGCACGCACAGACCCTCGCCTTCAACACACGCCTGAATCACCTGTACATCGCGCATTCGATCGTCGAGAACGACGAGGCCAGGCCGGTGATCACGGTCCTGGATCGAGCGAAAATGACGCTCGTGCGGCGGCTCGATCTTGTGGAGCACGCGACGCACCTGGCTGTTCACAGCCCGCTGCTGCGCCTCTACGCCGCCAGCTCGTTCACCGGCAAGATTCAGGTGATCAATGCAGACACCTTTGCCTCGCTCCCCTCGATTGCGCTGAAGCCTGGGCTGCAAGATCTGGTTGTAGATACTTCCACCTCCCGTATCTACGCGACGATCGCTCAGGCTTCGGCCAATCCCCCCGTGAGCGAGATCGTGGCGCTGACCGCCAGCACCGGCCAGGTTGCGCAAGTGGCCAAGCTTGAGCCGCAGCGCTTCCGGCCCGGCCAGTTGCTCGTCCACGCCACCGCCGATCAGCTCTATCTGATCAACCACGACGCGGCCGGTGCAGCCAGCGTGCTGGTGTTGGATCGCAACCTGAACGTCGTCGCGACGCTGCCCATGCCCAACGATGTTCAGTCGCTGGCGCTCAACGGCGCGCTCAATCAGCTCTACGCCGCGACCAATGACAGCATTCAGATCATCGATACGACGAATCAGCAGGCCGTGACGACGATCGCGGCGGATGGTACGCTGCGCCACCTGGCGTTCAACGGCGTGACCCGCCAGCTGCATGGCGGCGGTCTGCCCGGCGAGCAATTGCTGATCGCCACGCCGATCGCGACCAGCCCCTTCGATCTGACGCTGCTGCGACCCGACGATCTGCTGCATCTCGATCTTGAGTTCGTG
>DASWTQ010000834.1:0-3335 GCA_036402055.1 Herpetosiphonaceae bacterium | reverse complement strand
GCGCTGCTGCAATCGTGGCTGGTCGATCTGTTCGGAGGACATAGCAAGACCTTTGGCTTCGTTCGGGGATTATACTATGGTTCTTGCTGCTGCTGTCCGCTGAGCGCAGTTTGTCCAAGGATTGACTTTGTAGGGGCGTATGCAATACGCCCGGACACACAACCGGCATGCCCCTACACCATGAATCGTGCTCATCGCTAGAAATT
The DNA here is from genome assembly GCA_036402055.1 of Herpetosiphonaceae bacterium. Lineage (GTDB taxonomy): Bacteria > Chloroflexota > Chloroflexia > Chloroflexales > Kallotenuaceae > LB3-1. The sequence continues at coordinate 3,129 of DASWTQ010000834.1, read as the reverse complement.
TTGGCATAACAAAAGGACGCCCATATGAGCGTCCTTTGTGGAGTCGTAGCGTTTAATCAATCGCGGAATTTAGAGAACGATCAATCCTCGACGCGCGCCCGAGCGCACAGCTTCGGTGCGGCTAGCGACGCCGAGCTTGGCGTAGATCGCCGAGACGTGAAACTTCACAGTATGCTCGCTGATATGCAGCCTGTCGGCGATCATCTTGTTGGCTAAGCCCTGTCCGATCAGCTGGAGCACCTCCTGTTCTCGCGTGGTCAGCGACTCGACCAGCGGCTCGTCGGCGTCGACGCTGCGCGCGTCTGGCGACGGCAGCATCTGTGCCGCCACATGCGGATGAATCACGATCAGGCCCTGGTAGAGCGCAGTGACGGCGGCGATCAACTCCTCGGCGGAAGCGTCGCCTGGCACCACGCCCCACGCACAGCCGGTGGAAGGTGGTGTGATCCCGCTCTCCCAGTCGTCGGAGACGAACAGCACACCGCGCAGAGCTTCTGGGACCAGCAGATGCTCGCTCGGCAGCAGCCCGTGCACCACGACGACATCGGCGGCGGCTAGCGGCGCGTGGCGAAGCTCGTCCAGCGTTGCGCCGTCGCCGATCACCTGGAGCGCGGGATCGGAGGCCAGCAGCACGCGCAGTCCCGCCCGTACGGCCGGCGCTGCTGCGATGACTGCTACCCGGATCAAGCGGCTACCTGCTGAGCTGGAAACGCATCCAGCGCGACATCGACGCTGCGGATCTCGCCGCCGCGCAGATAGCGCACCGCGATCGCCTCGCCGACGGCGTGCTGTGCCAGCGCGTAGGTCAGGCTATGCCCGTCCAGCACGGGCTTTCCGGCCACGTCCAGCAGCAGATCGCCGATATAAAAGCCGGCTCGCTCGGCCGCGCTGCCCGAGATCAGCTCCACCACCAGCAGCCCGCGATCGCGCTGCGCGAGCGATTGGAAGCTGTCCGGCAGCGGCACAGTTCGCACGCCGACGCCCAGCATCGGCCGCTTGCCCTCGGCGACCATCAAGAACTGAGTCGCGATGTGGCTTGGGATCGCTACGCTGAGATCGCCGCCGAAAATCATCGCGTTGATGCCGATCACGCGGCCCTCGGCATCCAGCATTGGACCGCCGGAGTTGCCGGGCGCGAGCCGGACATCGGAGCGAATATACTCGGCCTTGCCCTCGCGCCAGGAGGTTTCGATCTCGCCGAGCGCGCTCACAATGCCCGCCGTCACGACGCCGCGCTGGCCCCAGGGATTGCCTACCGCCAGCACCAGCTCACCGACGCGAATCGAGGACGAGACGCCGATCTCGACGGCGGGCAGGCCGATCGCATCCACGCTCAGCGCCGCCAGATCCAGCACCGGATCACGCGCGATCACTCGCGCCGGAAGCTCACGATCGTCGTGGAAGAGCACCGAGACCTGATCGCGATCGCCGACGACATGCGCGTTCGTCAGCACAACGCCGTTGGAGCGCCAGATAATGCCGGAGCCGGAGCCACGACGACCGCTGCGGACCATGACAACGCTTTCTTGCACCTGCGTTGCCAGATTCGCCAGCGCATCGCCGATCGTCGAAGATAACAGCGCCGCACTCGTTACAGACTCCTGAGCTACCATATTTTCCTCTATTCAGATAGGAGCATAAACGTGGGAATCGCGCCGCGCGGAGGCACGACTCCCGGTTTGCTACATTGTTGTGTGAGCAGCCGGCACGCTAGGAGCGCGTGCCGATCGTCACCGCAATCTCGCGCAGCTCGCCGCCGCGAATGATCTGCACGGTCTGCGCCTGACCAACTTTATCGCCGCTCAGGAAGACTTGCAAGTCGTCCGCGCTCTCGACGATCTGCCCGTTCATCGCGACCAGTACGTCACCCAGCAGCAGGCCGGCGCTGGCGGCGGGGCTGTTCGGCTCGACATGGATCAGCAGCAGGCCGACGCCGGGCCTGGTGCCGTTGACCGCCGGCGTGCTTTCCGGCAGCCGTACGGGCTGCGAGCTGATGCCGAGGTAGCCGCGCTTCAGCTGTCCGTGCTGCGTCAGCGTCTGAGCCAGCGCCGCCGCGATCGTGATCGGAATCCCGATCGCCGGGCCGTTCGACAGGCCGGTGGTCGTCATGCCGACGATCGCGCCGTCGGCGGTGATCAGCGGGCCGCCCGAGAAGCCGGGATACGGCGTCGCGTCGGTGCGAATCACGCGCTCGATCATGCCGCCGCGTCCGCTGCGCCACGGCCCAACTACCGCGCTGACGATGCCGAGGCTGGCCATCGGGCCGCTGGTGCTCGGCCGTCCGATCGCCAGGATCAGCTGGCCGACACGCGCCGGCTCGGTCGCGTGGGTGGCCGGCTCAAGGGTTGCGCCTGAGACGCGCAGCACGGCAATATCGGTGGCGGGATCACGACCAACCACCTGGGCTTTGGCCTCGGTGCCGTCGTGGGTCACAATCGTTATATCTTCGTCGCGCTCGACTACGTGATCCGCTGTCAAGACCAGATCCGCGCCGATCGCGATGCCGCTGGCCGGGAAGCGCTGGCGAGCGTTCACCAGCACCGTGGATCGGCCGGCCCGCTCGACGGCGTTCGCCATCTGGGTTGAAAGTTCGGCAAGCACATTCGACTCGCTCATAGGTGTCCTCCATTTCGATCATTCATCCTGCTGGCAGTGTAGCGCGCGGCCACAGTCGCAGCATCGGCTGGTCGGAGAGGCAGCACCTGGAAATTCGGCTAGTTGAGGCGGGCTGGCCCTGCGGGCAAACAAAGGAACAAGGGAACAAGGGAACAAGAAGAAGCTCGATCGTTTGGTAGCAGGCCCTCACCCTGTCGCTGCGCTCCTTCCCCTTCCCCGTGCTCAGTCGGGCTTCCGCCTTCGCAGCCTTCGGCACAGGCGAGGGGATTTTTGGTACTTGCTTTTGTTCTTTGTTCTCAGTTCTTCGTTCTCTGCTCTTTGTTCTTTTGTTCCTTGGTTCTTTTGTTCGTTTAAACAAAAGAAGCGGCGCAACAGCACCGCTCTTGAGCAAGATCGAAGTGAAAGAAAACTGATCAGCTGCCGTAGTAGCTGTAGCTGTCCTCGCCTTTGACATCCGTCAGCACCGCGCCGACGACGTTGGCGTTGACCTTGTCGAGCAGCCGTCGAGCCTCG
>DASWTQ010000833.1:0-7668 GCA_036402055.1 Herpetosiphonaceae bacterium | reverse complement strand
GCGCGGTGGGCGGAGAATGGCGAGAAGGAAGGATCGCTGTATCTTGCGTTGGCAGCACGGCTGCGAGGTGAGGAGTAGGCCCTCACCGCGCTGAACGAAGTGAATCGCCCCTCTCCCACTGCGGTAGGCGAGGGGCTTATGCTGTCTATAGCGCCTGAGCCAACACGACCTGACATACGCGCCGCAATGTGCTGCACTATGTTGAATCACAAGATCAACGTGTTGAATCGCTAATACGACTCGGTGAATCAGTGATTCAAGGCGTTGAATCGCTAATGCGCCTCGGTGAATCGCTAATGCGCCTCGGTGAATCAGTGATTCAAGGCGTTGAGTCGCTAGTACGACTCCGTGAATCTCGATGTATCGCGCCCAGGCACATTTGGAACGCACCCATCGTGAATTTAATTTCCCCCTTCTCCTGTCGCAACGGGAGAAGGGGAAGCGAACGAAGTGAACCGGGGATGAGGGCCAGCCTACAGCACTGCTTTCGCCAGCGCCTCGATCCCGTCGATGTCGTCGAGGTCCAGCCATTGCAGCATCACGCGCTGCACGCCCGCCTCAGACAGCCGCCCGATCTGCTCGACAACCGCCTCACTGGTCCCGACGATGATCCCGCGACCGCGTAGCTCGTCGACGTCGCGGCCGTCGAGCTTGCGCTGCACCTCGGCGTTATCGCGGCCAAAGATCACACCAGTCATCAGCGAGCGACGCACATTGCCGGGCTGACGATTCTGCTCGCGCAGCAGATCATCCAGCAGCGCGTTGCGCTCGGCGAAGACCTCAGCCGTGACGAACACCGCGTTCCACTCGCGGGCAAAGCGCGCCACCAGCGGCAGCGTGCGCTTGGGACCATTACCGCCGATCAGGATCGGAGGGCCGCCGGGCCGCTTGGGACGCGGCAGCAAGATCGCATCGTGGAGCTGGTAGTAGGTGCCCTCAAACGTTACCGGCTCGTCGCCGGTCAGCAGCCGGTGCGTAACTTCCAGCCCCTCCTCGAAGCGCGCGAAACGTTGCGGCACGTCCAGCAACTCGAAGCCAAAGTTCGTATGCTCACGCTCCTGCCAGCCGGCGCCCAGGCCAAGCGTCAGCCGCCCATTCGACAGATCGTCGATCGCGCTGGCCATACGTGCCATCAGCACCGGATGCCGAAACGAGACCGGCGCGACCAGCGGCCCGAACTCGATACGCCGGGTGTGACTCGCCAGCCACGTCAGCGAAACCCACAGCTCCAGCGAATCGATGTCCGGCGGATTCGGGTTTGTGAAATGATCCGAGCGATACAGCCCGGCAAAGCCTGCATCTTCTACCGTCTCCGCGATGCGCTGCCAGCGCTCCCAGGTAAGCCCGTTCTGGCCCTCGACCATCAAAGCAACGTCAAGCATGGTATCCTCTTGTGCTACGCGGGATATTCTCCGGCTAGCGCTCGCAGGTAGCGTGCCGCCGAACGCTTGACCGCCGCTTTGGCATCGCTGGTGACGACCGTGTGAAACCACGCGCCGTAGATCCGATCGAAGGCGAACGGCTCCACCGACTGCACAACATGCTCGACGGCTGCCGCGTGTAGCGGGATGTAGTTAGGATAGCTATACATAAAGCTGACATAACGACGATCCGAGACGACGTGCATAATATCGCCGGTCAGCAGCGTGCCGCGTCCGTCGGTGCCGGCTGCCCAGTGCAGCATCGTGCCGCCGGGAAAATGACCACCGCCACGAATCAGCGTCAGCCCCTCGCCAAGCGCGTGAGTCTCGCCTTCCCAGAAAACGATCGCCGGATCGGGCCGCATTACCCACCGGCGATCATAAGCGTGTAGGTAAATCGGCGCATTGAAAGCGCGGCTCCACTCGATCATCCCTGAGTAGTAGTGCGGATGCGAGATCGCGATCGCCGAGATGCCGCCGCGCGCACGCACCGCTTCGATCGCCGCATCGTCGATCAGCGGGATACAGTCCCAGAGCACGTTGCCGCCGGGCGCCTCCACCAGCAGTGCGCGCTGCCCGATGCCCAGGCTGGGCTCGATCCCGATGCCGGTCAGGTGTGGCTCGTGCTCTTTGATGATGGTTTTGCGCTCGGCGCGCAGTGTTTCGAGCGTGGTCCACTGCTGGCCGTTCGGACCGATGTACTGGCGCTCGTCCTCGCAGATCGGGCAGTGGGCGGGCGGCACTTCGCCGGGTGTAAACTGTGTGCCGCAGGTGGTGCAGATAAACACTTGCATAATGTCCTCCTCAGGCGTTGATCGTAGCACCACCGCGCCGTGTCGCCGCTGTCCGATCGGGCAGGAGCGGATTGGGCCTTGGTTGGAGCAGCTCGTTACGGAACAATGATCTGTTGAATGGCCTCATGCTCGCGCACGACTGCGGATTTTACCTGGCCGGTGCCCGCGTCGAACGCGACAAGCTGGGGATACACTGGTCGCGCGTCTTGAGGCGTTCGCGTGGCAGCGTAGACCGTACCGCCGTCCGCGCTGATCGCTAGTGTGCCGAAATTGAAAGGCTGATCATAGCCGAAGACGGCTTTGCGCTGCCGGGTCCGTGCATCGAAGACCTGGAACTCGTTCGGCCCCAGCTGCTCATTTGCATCGCGCAGCCCCACTCCAACGACAAAGGTTGTGCCATCGCCGGAGAGCGCGACCTGGGCACCGTTAAAGACCAGCGAGTGATCCTGCCACGCGATCATCTCCTCATGCACAATAGTTGCTTGCTCCAGATCCACGATTTGCAGCTTCATCTGTGCGTCCTGAGCGAAGGCGTACAGCAGGCGTCCATCCGGCGAGAGCACGGCCCGGCTGGCATTGATCGGGAATGGGATCTGCTCGGCTCGCTGCGTGCTGGTATTAAGCCGGTACATCTTTTCGGTGCAGGTGAAATAGATCGCGTCTCCACGCAGCGGCCTGAAGAAGGTGATCATCCCACAGCTGGGCAGGTCGATCCGCTCGGGCAAAATCTGGCCGGTCGTCGTGTCTACGATCTGAAGGCGGATATTCATGCTTTCGCTCTCAGGCATGTCGGGTGCGTAGACCGGAACGTAGAGCCAGCGTCCATCGGGCGATGTTTCCAGCGCATCGGAGTACATCGGAGCGTCGAGAGGAGTCGTCCAGAGCGATTCCCACGTTGTGACGTCGCTCGCGCTGACGCTGCCTAGCTGGGCCATGTACAGCCGTGATTTATCGGGCGCAAGCAGCGCAGTCAACGCGGCGCTGGCGTTATCGCTGCTGGTGAAGTTGTGCTCAAAGGTCATGCGCGGCTGGAATGATAGAGCGGTGAGCACGTGAAACCTGGTGCCAATCATCTCGCTCACCTCAGTGTCGGGAAACAGCGCATGGCTCTCGACAAGCAGCACTCCCGATAGATTCGCCGGCAGCAGCGCGGGAGTTGCTACCGGTGGCGCCTCCTCGATCGGCGTCTGGGTGGTTGGCTGTGGCGAGCGCGGCGCTTCGGTGGCTGTCGGCTCCACCTGCGGCGGCTGCATGACCTGTGGATTGGCCGAGACGCTAAACAGCACGCCCAGCACAATGATCGCGAGCGCCGCGCCGGCTAATGCCAGGCCGTAGCTCCAGCGGCGCGTACGAGGACGTTTACGTAACAACATAGCTTGAACTCCTATTTTTACGCGAGCGGGCGGCTCGGTCACTGGCGGCAGCGGCAAGGATCGCAGCACACGGGAGGTGCGCTCCTCGCGGCTCCACTGCGCGGCACAGCTTGAACAATCAGCCAGATGTGCCCGGACTGCGCTTTCCTCCGCCGCCGACAGATCGCGCCGGGTCGCGAGGAGGATCGAGATCTCAGAACAGCGCATCACGCTAGCTCCTTCTGGTATAGCTGGCGGAAGCGCTCACGGGCACGGGACACGCGCACCCGCACGGCGCTCGCCTCTTCATCGGTCAACGCCGCGATCTCGACGCAGCTCAGGCCACCGTACTCGTAGAGCAGCAGCGCCTCGGCCTCTTTGGGCCGCAGCCGGGTGAGACAATCGCGCACGCTCTGCGCGGTCGCGACCTCGCTCTCGAACGATGTTGTCTGGTGGCGATCCGTGAGCGGCAGCCAGCGCCAGCGCCGCTGACGACGTAGCGCGTCGTAGGCCAGATTCGTGGCGATGCGGTAGAGCCACGCGCTCGGATTGTCGGGCGGATGGTGCGGGTTGAGTGCGGCGAGCGCCCTGGCAAACGTGTCTTGCAGCAGATCGGCGGCGCGCTCCTCGTCGCCAAGGAGCCGGGTAAGATAGCGAAACAACGGCGTTTGATAATCCGCGAACCAGCGTGCGATGAGCAGACACGTTGCATCGGCGTCGTCAGCAGTCGCAAGTTCCAAGGCCATGCTCCTGCCTTTCATTGAGTCGGTCTACCTCTTAAGACGAGCAAGATCCTGCGATCATAACGGCACGCGCTGAAATTGCGCTACACACGCAAAAGGACACGCCGCGCGACGTGTCCCTGGCGGATCGAGTAGATTGATAGAGGCGAGGCTATTTTTTCAGGAGCTGGCGCAGAGCCTGCTCCGAGGTTGGATATTTGAACTGGTAGCCGAGATCGAGCGCTTTCCTGGGGATCACACGCTGGCCATCGGTCAGCATTCCGGCGACTTCGCCCAGCAGGATGCGCAGCCCGAAGCCCGGCACCGGAAACCACGAGGGCGAGCCCATCACCTTGCCGAGCGTTTTGGAAAAGTCGCGGTTGGTCTGCGGCTCCGGCGCGCTGGCGTTGATCGGCCCGCGCGCGCGCTCGTCTTCCAGCGCCAGCAGGATCAGCCCGACCTCGTCGTCGACATGAATCCAGGGGAACCACTGCGTCCCCGGCAGGATCGGGCCGCCGCCGTAGAAGCGGAACGGCAGCGACATCTGCGGCAGCGCGCCTTCTTTGGGATCGAGCACAATCCCGGTGCGAATCAGAACCGTGCGAATACCAAGCTCCTCGGCTTTGGTAGCCTCGTTTTCCCACTCGACGCACAGCCGGGCCAGAAAATCGTCGCCGGGCGCTGCGCTCTCGTCCAGCTTCGTATCGTCGCGTCCGCCGTAGTAGCCGACCGCCGAGCCGCTGACAAAAACCTGCGGCTTGCTCTGTGCCGCCCGCATTGCGCTGACGATGCCGCGCGTGCCGATGATGCGGCTGCTGCGGATCTCGGCTTTGTAAGCTTCGCTCCAGCGCTTGCCCAGGATCGGCGCTCCGGCCATGTGGATCACGGCATGCGCGCCGTCGATCGCGCTGGCCCACGGGCCGCTCTCGCTGGGCGTCCAGGCCACGTATTCCGCCGCTCCCGGCAGCGAGCGCTGCGCTTTTTGCGGATCGCGGGAAAAGATCACGATCTCGTAGCCTCGTGATTTGAGCTGCTCGACGAGTCGCCTGCCGATCAGTCCGGTCGCGCCTGTGACGACCACACGTCGTGTATCTGCCATCGCTCATCGCTCCTCACTAGCTGTGCAAAGGGTATGCACAGCAATTGCCTACCTCAATCATAGGCTTATTCCGGCGCGCTGGCAAGAGCAAGCGGCGCGATTGTTGCCGCATGGTCCGTAACCTGCTGCTACAGCCGCAGAAGCAACGATCGTGGAGGGTTTATGCCAACTGCTGATCTCGACGGAGTATCGATCTTTTATCACGATGAAGGGCAGGGCGAGCCGCTGCTGCTAGTGCATGGCTTCCCGCTGTCGAGCGATCTTTACCAGCCGCAGCGCGCCGCGCTGAGCCATCGCTTTCGGGTGATCACGCCGGATCTGCGTGGCATGGGCCGCAGCGATCCACAGCCGGGCTACTCCATGGATACCTACGCCGACGATCTGATGGCGCTGCTGGATCGGCTGGGCGTCGGCCAGGCGATTGTGGGCGGCATGTCGATGGGTGGCTATGTGGTCCTCGCGCTGCTGCGGCGGCATCCCGATCGCGTCAAAGGCTTGATCTTGATCGACACCAAGGCGGCTGCCGATACCGAGGAAGGGCGGCAGGGGCGCTATAAGATGATCGAGCAGGCCCGCAGCGAGGGCGCGACCGCGATCGCCGAGGCGATGCTGCCCAAGATGCTGACCGAGCAGACGCGCAGCCGGCAGCCCGAGCTGGCCGAGTTTGTGCGCGGCATGATGGCCGCAACGCCGGTCGACGGCATCACAGGCGCGCTGGAATCGATGGCGCTCCGGCCCGACTCGACGCCGCTACTGGCCTCGATCCAGGTGCCGACGCTGATCATCGTGGGCAGTGAAGATCAGGTCACGCCGCCGGCGGTTGCGCAGGAGATGCACCAGGCGATCCCGAACGCCGAGCTAGTGATCATCGACGGGGCGGCGCACGCGGCCACACTTGAGCAGCCGGCCGCCGTCAACCAGGCGATCGAGGAGTGGGCCAGCCAATTGACCTAGCGTTTCAGTACACATTGCGTCCTCGCACCGAAGTCGACGGCATCTACCGCTTAGAGATGGTAGATGCCGTCGTTATGTACCGAGCTGCTTGTCACCGCGTATCGAATCGTGATCAATCACGTTTTCAAGTTAACGATCGATCGCAGTCCGACGCTTGTCAGGCTCGTACTCCATTGCCGCCTGCCGTACGACGAGCCGCAAGCCAATTAAACCTCGCTCCGCAGCAGCACGCTCCACACCCACAAACCTCAGCATCCAAGCAGCGCCGTCGGCTTTAGTCGGCGCTCGGAATGTGTACTATCGCCAAACAGTATCGCTTGCAAGGCCGAAGGCCAGGCGATCGTGACTATACTATAGGCATCTGCGACCCCGGCAGCGCACCACACAACACGCTGGAGATGTTCATGAAATACGATGGCCTGCGGACTCCCCCGACGATCAGTCAGATGTTGCTACGCGCCAGGAGCGGCGAACGGGCCGGATTCGGCGTGGCGGCGCTCTTTACGCTCACGATGTTTGTCAGCGCCGCCCTGCTGTTTGTGGTCCAGCCGATGTTCGCGCGGATGATCCTGCCGCTGCTGGGCGGCTCGCCTTCGGTGTGGAACACAGCCGTCGTGTTTTACCAGGTTGGGCTGCTCGGCGGCTATCTCTACGCGCACCTGACGCGCACTTTTTTACGGCCACGACAGCAGGCGCTGCTGCACGCCGCCGTGATTCTGCTGCCGCTGCTGACACTGCCGATCGCCGTGCCCGCAGGCTGGACGCCGCCCACCACCACGAATCCGATCCCCTGGCTGCTGCTGCTGCTCACGGTCGCGATCGGCCTGCCCTACTTTGTGGTCTCGACGAGCAGCCCGCTGCTGCAATCGTGGTTTGCGCGCACGGATCATCCGTCGGCTCACGATCCCTACTTCCTGTATGCGGCCAGCAATGTCGGGAGTATGCTCTCGCTGCTGGCCTACCCGTTTGTGATCGAGCCGCGCCTGGCGCTGCTTCAGCAGAGCCGCGTCTGGTCGATCGGCTACGGGCTGCTGGTGCTGCTGGTGCTGCTCTGCGTGGTCGTGGTCTGGCGCTCAACCGGCGCTCAGGCGCAGCGCTCCACAGCTGAGGATCAACCCGTCGCTGAGGCTGACGCTCAACCGGTCGCAGAAGTGACCTGGCCGCGCCGCATCCGCTGGGCGCTGCTCTCGGCGGTGCCTTCCAGCCTGATGATCAGTGTCACGGCGTATCTGTCCTCGAATATCGCGCCGTTTCCGCTGCTGTGGATCGTGCCGCTGGCGCTGTTTCTACTGACCTTTATTCTGGTCTTTGCCACGCGTCCGCCGA
>DASWTQ010000832.1:0-2127 GCA_036402055.1 Herpetosiphonaceae bacterium | reverse complement strand
GCGGCCTGCCCACGCCGAATATTTTCACCGGCATGCAGGATATTCATGGTCCGCTGGAATGGATCAGCGTCCAGGACATGGAGAAAGCCGTTCAGGTTTGTATGGAGCTAGTGCGCGAGGCGGCGAACGATCAGTAGCGTCGATTGGTTATGTCGATGCCGCCAGTAATTTTTGATTCGCTTGACGCGATGCTGAGCGCCGCCGGTCTTGCCGCACTGGTCGGCGGTGCTGTCACGTCGATCGAGCGAGCGTCGCTGGAAGTTGCGCACTTTTCGGGCAATACGCTGGAGCGCGTGATCGTCGGGGTGGCTGGAGCGGCGCGGCGGCTGGTGCTCAAACGCTTTGCGATCGAGCGCGACTGGGTGATGCGGCTCACCCACGATTATGCCGTCCGCGAGGTAGCGCTGTACCGGCACGGTATCTACGCGCGGTTGCCTGAGATCTGCTATGTTCCTATCGTGGCGGTGGCGCATGATGGCGACGGCTGGGCCTCTCTGATGGTTGACGTTTCGGCAGGATTACCGTCCGGCGACTCGCTATCGCCCGGCGATCTCAGGCGCTATCTTGCGGCTCTGGCGGCAGTCCATGCCCGCTTCATGAGCGACGAGAGCCTTCGCGATCCGGCGCTGGGCCTGTCCTCACTGCGCGATTTTGTGCAGATTCTGGCTGCGCCCACTGTTGAAGTCGAGTGCACAGAAGGCCGATCGCATCCGGTGCTGGAAGCGGCGCGACGTGGCTGGCAGGTCTTCGCGGAGATTGCACCGCCGGAAGCGGTACAGGTTGTTGGGGAGCTGGCGCATGATCCCGCGCCGCTACTGGCGCTGCTGGGCCGTACGCCGCACACGCTGATACATGGCGATTTTAAGGCGGCTAACCTGGGAGTCTGGTCACCAGAGCCAAGCCAACAACCAGCCGATTCGACCCAAGCTGCACGCACGATCATGCTGGACTGGCAGGATGCTGCCAGAGGACCCGCGCTGCTGGACCTGGGCTATTTCCTGGCGATCAGCGGCCCGCGACTGCCGGTCACGAAAGCGGCAGCGATCGACATCTACCGAGCCGCGCTCAATGATCAAGGCTATAGCTTCTTGGATCAAGCCTGGGAGCGGGATCTGGATCTAGGATTGCTGGCCGGCGGCGCGCTGCGTCTGCTGTGGCAAAAAGCGCTGGGCACCCAATCGCCCGACCCGGCGATCCGAGCGGCACAAACCGAAGAGCTGCGCTGGTGGTGCGATGTGACGATTCGTGCGCGTCGCTGGCTGGGGTAAAATCGGGCTTGGCCCTCACCCCCTCGGTCCCCCTTCCCCGAACCTCGCCAAGCCTTTGGCTCGGTTGCCGCAGGCGAGGGGGAAGAATACAAGCCGAAACTTTTATCTATATATCCACCAGCCGTACCCAGTTCTTGGTTCTTGGTTCTTGGTTCTTAGTTCGTTCTATGGAGGAGCCACATGACAGTGAAGCGAATCAACGCCGATGGATTGCTGCGTCTGCCGGCGTTCAGTCACGCTACGATCGCCGGCGATTTCATCTATGTTTCGGGCACGCTGGGCACCGAGTCCGGCGGTCGCGATCTCGTCGCCGGCGGAACAGGACCACAGACTACGCAGACGCTGCGCAATATCGAGACGATCTTGCAGACCTGCGGCGCATCATGGGCGGATGTAGTTAAAGTCAACGTGTTTCTCGCCGACATGGCTACCTTTGGCGAGATGAACGAGGCGTATCTGGCTGTGATCGGCTCGGAGCCGCCGGCGCGCATCACCGTGGGACGCGTGGATCTGGCAATGGGCGCGGCGGTCGAGATCGATTGTGTAGCATATAAGCCGCAGTCGTAGCCAACGAGCGACATATCAGGCAGCAGACGGCGGGAGTGAACAACTTCCGTCGTTGTATTGTGCTCAATCGCGAATCAGCCCGGCAACGTCTGCCAGCACGGCGGCGGTCGCACCGACGATCGCAGCCAGACGCTGGTAGTCGAGTTTTTCCGGCGTATCGGAGGGCTGGTGGTAATGCCAGTAGCGAAAGTTTGCGGTATCGGTGACCATCAGCGCGGGAAGGCCGGCCTCCCAGAACGCCAGATGATCGCTGCGGGCAAAGTTACGCACGGCGGGCACCCAGCGCTGAAGC
>DASWTQ010000831.1:0-11179 GCA_036402055.1 Herpetosiphonaceae bacterium | reverse complement strand
ATAGATCAGGCGGTGATATATGACAGCATTAGCGACAATCGAGCTGGCGACAACGCGGCTGGAGCAGTTCTACCGCCAGATGTTTCTGATTCGTGCCTTCGAGGAGCGCGTGCTCGATCTTTTCTCCGAGGGCCAGCTCTTCGGCACGACGCACGCCTACATCGGCCAGGAGGCCAACGCGGTCGGCGTGCTGAGCCACATGACTCGCGAAGACATCGTTTTTAGCAATCACCGCTGCCACGGTCATTACCTGGCCTACAGCGACGATGTCGAGGGCTTGCTGGCCGAGATCATGGGCCGCGAGACCGGCATCTGCGGCGGCAAAGGCGGCAGCCAGCATATCTTCGCCGGCAACTTTTACACCAACGGCGTGCTCGGCGGCATCGTGCCCTGCGCGACCGGCATTGCGCTGGCCGAAAAATATAAAGGCTCGGGCGCGAAAGTGGCGGTCTTCATCGGCGACGGCTCGCTGGGCGAAGGCACGATCTACGAGACCTTCAACCTGGCCGCGCTGTGGTCGATCCCGATCCTGTTTGTGATCGAGAACAACTTCTATGCCCAGAGCACGCCGCAGCGGCTTCAGCTCAGCGGCCAGATCGCGGCGCGACCACAGGCGTTCGACATCGAAACCGTGCACTGCTGCCCGGACTCGGTCGAAGAAGTCTATGCCGTCGCGGGCGATGCCTGGGACACGATCGAGCGGCAGGGCAAACCATTCTGCCTGGTGCTCGACACCTATCGCTTTTGCCCGCACAGCAAGGGCGACGACCATCGCGACGTCGACGAGATCGAAGCGTGGCGGGCGCGCGATCCGCTGCGGCGACTGGCGCATCAGATCGACATCGATGTGCGGCTGCGGATCGAGGAGCAGGCGCATACAAGGATTGCCGAGGCGGTGAGCAGAGCCCAGGCGGCGGCGTTCTCGGGCGCGCGCGCCATCACGTGGTAGGAAGCAAGCATGATCCAGCGAAGCGAACGTTGTGTCCATGTGCTGAATCGAGCGCTGCACCGGCTGTTTGAAGACTGCCCGGACGTGTATCTGCTGGGCGAAGATATTATCGATCCCTACGGCGGCGCGTTCAAAGTCTCGGCCGGTCTGAGCACCCGCTGGCCGGAGCGCGTGCTGACGACGCCGATCAGCGAGGCCGCGATCGTGGGCCTTGCCAACGGCATGGCGCTGCGCGGCATGCGGCCGATCGTCGAGATCATGTTCGGCGATTTCATCACGCTCTGCGCGGATCAGATCATCAACTACGCCTCGAAGTTCCGCCAGATGTACGACGATCAGGCGCGCTGCCCGGTGGTGATTCGCACGCCGATGGGCGGCAGACGCGGCTATGGCCCGACGCATAGCCAGACTATGGAACGGCTTTTCTTATCGGTTAGCGATCTGACGATACTGGCTCCCAGCCACCTGCATGAGCTTGGAGAGGCGCTGATCCATGCCACGCGCCATGGAGCGGGGCCGACCCTTTTTGTCGAGAACAAGGTGATGTACGGCGAATTCCATGCCCCGCCCCAGGCTGGACGTGCCGGACTGTTCAGTTGCCGACATCTAGGTGAAGCCCCGCTCGATACGCTGTATCTCTCGCTGACCGACTTCGAGTATAGCGACGCGACGATCCTCTGCTACGGCGGCATGGCCGGAATCGCGATGCAGGCCGCCGAGCAGCTGCTGCTGGAGCATGAGATCAGCTGTGAGCTGCTGATTCCGTGCTGCATCAAGCCGCTGCCTCACGACGGCTTTGCGGAAGCCCTGGAGCGATCCGGGCGGCTGCTGGTGGTCGAAGAAGGGCCGCTGACCGGCGGCTGGGGTGCTGAGGTCGCGGCGCAGGTTCAGGAGCGCTACTGGCCGCAGCTGCGCGGGCCGGTCGTGCGCGTGGCCGCCAAGGACGGGATCATTCCCTGCACGCGGCCGCTGGAAGATATGGTATTGCCGCAGAAAGAAGATCTGATGCTGGCAGTGATCCGCGCGGTGCGTGGAGCAAAGGTTGTATCCATATGATCCCGCTGGTGATACCACAAAAAGATGTCAATAGCGACACGGCTCTGCTGGTGCGCTGGCTGGTCGGCGACGGCGCGAGCGTGCAGAAGCACCAGGCGATCTGTGAAGTCGAAACCTCGAAGGTCGTCTTCTCGATCGAGTCGCCCGAGGACGGCTGGCTGGTCTGCGGCGGCGAGGAAGGCAGCGAGGTGCCCTTCAACGTGCCGATCGGCTTTATCGTCGCCAGCGAGAGCATGATTGTCGAGGCGCGCAAACATTTCAATGCATCCGAGCATAACGGCAACGGCCAGGCGTCGATTGCGGCGCTCACAGCCTTTGCAGGCAAAATCACCGACAAGGCGCGCCATCTGATCGAGACACATCATATCCCGCTCAGCCTGCTGCCCCAGAAAGCGATCATCACCGAGCGCGACGTGCTGCCGCTGATCGATACCAAGGACGAGTTTTTCTCGCCGCTGGATCAGCACAGCTATCCGCTGGATCACAAGGCTGTGCATGTGCAGCGCGTGCTGGTGCTGGGCGCCGGCCTGGGTGCGATGCAGGTGGTCGATATTCTGAGCCACGATCCACGCGTGCAGGTGATCGGCTACCTGGACGATAACGAGGCGCTGCACGGCCACACGATCTATGGCCTGCCGGTGCTGGGGCCGTCGCGACTGGCCGAGGACTGGTTTCTGAACGGTCGCTGTGACGCCGCGATCATCGCGGTCTCGACCTCCAATCGGGTGCGGCGGCGCTGGTACGAGTGGCTCAAAAGCTTCGGCATGCCGCTGGTCAACGCGATCGATCCCAGCGCCAGGCTCAATCGCGGTGTGATGCTGGGCGAGGGCAACGTGATCTGCGCGTTTGTGCATGTCGGCGTCGAGACGCGCATCGGCAACAACAACTTTATCAGCGCCTACAACAGCATCGATCACCATAACCTGTGGGCCTCGCACATCACCACCGGGCCGCAGGTCGCGACCTCGGGCTGTGTGCAGGTCGGCAGCGATGTGAAGATGGGCACCGGGATTGTGATCCAGCCGCATATCACGGTCGGGCAGGGTGCGCTGATCGCCTCCGGCGCGGTGCTGACGCAGTCGATCCCGGCGCAGCATGCGGCCAAAACGCGCGTGAATATTGAAGTTACGCCCTTACGTGAATCGATCGTTTCGCAAAGGTGAGCTATGCATATTCCGTTTCTGGATCTTCGGGCACAGCATGACGAGGTGCGGGCGAATATCGAGCCGGCGCTGAGCGCGATCATCGATAGCTCGGCGTTTATCGGCGGCGCGGCGGTGACGAACTTCGAGCGACACTTCGCCGACTACTGCGGCGCGCGCTACGCGGTCGCCTGCGCCAACGGCACCGACGCGCTGAAGCTGGCGCTGATGGCCTGCGGTGTTGGCCGTGACCAGGAGGTGATCACGGTCCCGAATACGTTTATCGCCACCGTCGAAGCGATCACCATGATCGGCGCGCATCCGGCCTTTGTCGACATCGACGGCCCGACGTATAACCTGTCGCCCGCGCGGCTGGCCGAGTTTTTGGAGCAGCGCTGCCGGATCGACGATGCGGGCCAGGTGATCAACACGGCCACAGGGCGGCGCGTCACGGCGATCATGCCGGTGCATCTGTATGGCCTGACCGCCGACATGCAGCCGATCCTGGACCTGGCGGCGCGCTACCGGCTCTGCGTGATCGAGGACGCCTGCCAGGCCCACGGAGCGAGCTACAGGCTGCACGGCGTCGAGCAGCGGGCGGGCACCTTCGGCGGAGCCGCCGCGTTCAGCTTCTATCCCGGCAAAAACCTTGGCGCGATGGGTGATGCCGGCGGCGTAGTGACGGACGACAAGCAAAAAGATCAGGACATGCGCATCTGGCGCGACCACGGTCAGAGCGAAAAATATATCCATGTGTCGGCGGAGGGCTGGAACGGGCGGCTGGACGCGATGCAGTGCGCGATCCTCGACATCAAGCTGCAAAAGCTGGATCAGTGGAACGAGCGGCGGCGCCAGGCGGCGGCCTGGTATCGCGAGCGGCTGGCCGGCGATGAGCGTATCGTGCTGCCGATCGAGCCCGAGGGCTACCGGCATGTCTACCATCTGTTTGTCGTCCGTGTGCCGCAGCGCGACGCGATCTACCGGGCGCTTGCGGAGGGCGGCGTTGGCGTCGGGCTGCACTACCCGATTCCGCTGCATCTTCAGGAAGCCTACCGCGATCTGGGCTGGCAGCCGGGCGATTTTCCCGAGACCGAGGCGGCGGCGTCCAGCATTCTGTCGCTGCCGATGTTTCCGCATCTGACAGAGGAGCAGGTCGACTATGTGTGCGGGCTGCTCAGCCAGGCGCTGGATCATGTGACCGGCACGCTAGAGCTTGCGGCCGGTGGTCGGTGATAACCAGGAAGCGAGGCGAGACGATGGAGAACCCAGGCATCAGACCAAACAGCTTCTCGCTGGTGAGCGGGACAGGCTACAAGCCGCTCAAGCGCGCGGTGGATCTCGTGTGCGCCAGCGGCTTGCTGCTCCTGTTCGGCCCGCTGATGGTGCTGATTGCGATCGCGATCAAGCTGCACTCGCCCGGCCCGATCTTCTATCGCCAGCGCCGGGTCGGCAAACATGGCGCGCACTTCATGATGCTCAAGTTTCGCTCGATGCACGCCGGCAACGACAGCAATATTCACCGCGATCATGTGCGGCGTCTGATCCGCGAAAATATCCGGCCCGAAGACCTGGGGCTAAAGTCGCTCAAGCTCGGTCGCGACCCACGCGTCACGCCGCTTGGTCGCTGGCTGCGCGCGCTGAGCCTGGACGAGCTGCCGCAGTTTATCAACGTCCTCCAGGGCGACATGAGCCTGGTCGGGCCGCGACCACCGCTGCCCTACGAGTACGAGGAGTACCAGGAGTGGCACAAGCACCGGCTCTCGGTGCTGCCCGGCATTACAGGTGTCTGGCAGGTCACGGCCCGCAATCAAGTTTCTTTTGACGATATGGTACGTCTCGATCTCGCCTACATCGAGACGATGAGCCTGTGGCTCGACCTTTCCATTCTAGTACGTACACCCGTGGCAATGTTGAACGGGAAAGGAGGTGGATGATGACCGTGACCCTCGCACGCCCTCGCGAAAACGTCGATCTACGACCAGAGCTACAGCTCAATCAGCCGCTGCGCGTCGGCATCATCGGCTGCGGCTACTGGGGGCCGAAGCTGGCGCGCAACTTCGAAGATCTGCCCGGCTCGGATCTGGTGATGGTGTCGGATCTGCACGAGGATCGGCTGAGCAGCATCAAGCAGATCTATCCGCATGTGACCGTCACCAATAACTACCAGGATCTCCTGGCGGACGGCCTAGACGCGGTCGTGATCGCCACCGGAGTCAACACGCACTACCATCTGGCCAAGGCCGCGCTGATGGCCGGCAAGCATGTGCTGGTCGAAAAGCCGCTGACCTCGCGCTCGACGCAGGCGCGTGAGCTGACGGATCTGGCGGCTGAGCGCGGTCTGACGCTGATGGTCGGACATACCTTTGAGTACAATCCGGCCGTCGAAGCCGTGCGCGAGATCATCCAGTCGGGAGAGCTTGGCCACGTCTACTACTTCAACTCCACGCGTGCGAATCTCGGCCTGCTCCAGCCCGACATCAACGTGATCTGGGATCTCGGGCCGCACGACGTATCGATGATCCGCTTCATCCTGGGATCGGACCCGGTCAAAGTCAGCGCGATCGGCGCGGCCTACATCAACACGCGGCGCGGCCTGCACGAGGTGGCCTACGTCAACCTGACCTTTGACAACGGCATTACGGCCAATCTGCGCCTGAGCTGGCTGTCGCCGGTCAAGCGCCGCCGGCTGACGGTGGTCGGCAGCAAAAAGATGCTGGTGTATGACGATATTGCGACTGACAAAGTTGTGATCTACGACAAAGGTGTTGAGGCTCCTCCCTACTCGATCACGGAAGAAGAGTTTCACGCCTCGTACCGCCACGGCGGCGAGATGGTCTATCCGCTGACCTGGGTCGAGCCCTTGCAGCGGCAGTGCGATCACTTTCTCGACTGCATCCGCAGCGGAGCGTCGCCGCGCAGCAACGGCGAGGACGGCGTGAAGGTGATCAAAGTTCTGGAGACGGCTCAGCGATCGCTGCTCAACGGCGGCGTGGAACTCAAGATCGAATATTAAGCGCCGGACGCTTGCTGCGGCATTTGCCCCTGCCACATTGCAATAGCGTTGGGACTGAAGGCGGGAACACGCTATGGAATTGAGAGCTTATCTCCATATTCTATGGAGTAAATGGTGGATCGTCCTGCTTACGCTCTTGATCACCTACACGGCTACGCTGATCTTTACCTACCGGCAGGTGCCGCTCTACCAGAGCAACGCCACGTTCGTCGTAAAGCTCAGCCCGACATTCAGCAGCGACAAAGATCTGGCCGCAGCGGTCGACATCTTGAGCCGCCGCACCGAGATCGGCACCACGTTTACGCAGGTCGCCGATAGCCGCCTGATCAAACGTCTGGCCGCGACCGAGCTTGGCCTTTCCAGCGAGCAGCGCAACGACGTCAGCATCACCAGCGAGCTGCTGCCGGGCACCAACGTGCTCAAGATCGCGATCCAGTCGCACGATCCGGTCCTGGCGCGCAATATGGCCAACGCCGTGGGCGCAAACACGATCGCCTATGTGCAGGATCTGTACGAGACCTATAAGCTGGAGCCGCTCGATCAGGCCAGCCTGCCCGACGAGCCGATCAGCCCCAACAAGCCGCTCAACCTGGCGCTGGGCGGAGTCATGGGCCTGGTGCTGGGCGTGGGTTTTGCGCTGCTGGCGGCGTATCTTCAGGCTCCGGCAGCACAGCCGGCCGGGATCAACATTCTGGATCATGAGACAGAAGTGTATACGCGGCGCTTCCTTGAGCTGCGCCTGCGTCAGGAGATTTCGCGCGCCCGGCGGCTCAACTCGCCGCTCTCGCTGGCCTTGCTCAACGTCGATCGCCAGCGCGTGCTGTCCGGCGCGCCACCGCAGATCCAGCGCGAGGCGCTCCGGCGTGCGGCGCTGCTGATCGTGACCGATCTGCGCGAGGAAGATGTGATCGCCCGCTTCGGCGATACGACCTTCGCCGTGCTGCTGCTGGATCGCACCCCGGAAGCTGCCGCCGAAACCATTCGCATGCTCCAGACCAAGCTCACATCCACGCCGCTGGATCTGGCCCAGCGCGATCTGATGCTCAATCTCCAGGTGATCGTCGGCTACGCGGACTTCCAGCCCGGCAGCATGGAGGCCGAGGATCTGGTCCTCAATGCCAGCAACGCGCTCAAGGCGGCCGAGAGCGACGCCAGCGGTATGGTCTATCCGGCGCTCTTCCAGCCGGCGGCCTATCAGCTCGGTATGGCAAAGGTCGCCGATCATGAGTAGCTCAGTGATCGATCCGGCCGATGCTGCTCGCCGCGATTTCGCGCCGGCCGCCGATACCAATGTGCTGCTGGCGGCCAGAGGCGGC
Source organism: Herpetosiphonaceae bacterium (assembly GCA_036402055.1). Classification (GTDB taxonomy): domain Bacteria; phylum Chloroflexota; class Chloroflexia; order Chloroflexales; family Kallotenuaceae; genus LB3-1. The sequence continues at coordinate 3,703 of DASWTQ010000831.1, read as the reverse complement.
GCGATCACGTTTGGGGGCAAGCTGTTTACTTTCGCCTGCCGCTTTGTGATCTCGATCGTGCTGGCGCGCGCGCTCGGCGCGAATCAGTATGGCCTCTACAACCTGGCGCTGACCGCGCTCTCGGTCGGCGCGGCGCTGGCGGCGTTCGGCATGGACTCGACGCTGGTGCGCTATATTCCGATCTTTGCGCGCCGCCGTGACGATGCCAGCCTGTGGGGCGTGCTCCAGCTTGGCCTGGGCTTCTCCACGATCCTCAGCGTGCTGCTGGGCGTCGGCATGTTCGTGCTGGCCGATCCGATCGCGGTCCAGATCTTCGAGCAGCCGCGACTGGCGCCGCTGCTGCGCCTGACCAGCGTGATCATTCCGCTGCTGACGCTGAGCAACATGGCCGCGTCGGCGACGCGCGGCTTCAAAACGATGCGTCACGCCACGATCGCGCAGGATTTTATTCAGCCTTTGATTCGCTTAGTGCTGGTGATCGCGCTAGTGGTGATCGGCCTGAATCCGGCCCGCGCGCTGGGCACGATGGGTGTCGCCGTGGGAATCGCCGCCGGGCTGCTGCTCTTTTCTTTGCATAATTTGTTTTCACTGCGGCGCGCGATCCGTGGGGCACGCTACAACCTGCGCGAGATCTTCAGCTTCTCGATCCCGGTCTTTTTGTCCGACCTGATGACGACGTTTCGCGACAACGTACAGACGCTGCTGCTGGGAGCGCTCAGCAGCGTCGCGGGCGTGGGCATCTTCGCAATCGCCAACCAGATGAACATGTTCGGCAGCATGTTTCAGAGCGCGATCGCTACCGCCTCGCGGCCGATTATCTCCGAGCTGTACGACCAGGGCGCGAACGAGCAGATGGGCCGCATGTACCAGGCGACGACTAAGTGGAGCTTCATGGTCAATCTGCCGGTCTTTCTGATCCTGGTGCTGTTCCCGAGCCAGATTCTCGGCCTCTTCGGCAAGAGCTTTGTTTCGGGCGCGACGACGCTGGTCATCATTGCCTGTGCGATCATGATCGACGTGAGCACCGGTATGTGCGGCCTGATCCTGGACATGACCGGCCACACGGTCTTGAAGCTGGTCAACAATAGCGTGCGGCTGGTGCTGTCGCTGCTGTTCAGCTTCCTGCTGATCCCGAAGTGGGGCATTCTGGGCGCCGGCCTGACGTTGCTGATCGTGCTCAGCGTGACCAACCTGCTGCGCCTGGGCCAGGTCTTTTATCTCTTCCGGCTGCTGCCCTACAACCTGAGCTTCCTTAAGCCGCTGACGGCCGGCGCGGCCGCGCTGGGCGCTGTGCTGCTGATCGAGTATGTGCAGCCGGGCAATCCCGGGCTGTTCGCCACTGCCGCCCAGGCCAGCGCGCTGATGCTGGTTTACATCGGTGTGCTGTGGCTGCTGGGCCTGTCGGACGAAGATCGGGTTGTGCTGACGCATCTGCGCCGCCGCATGAGCAGAAAGGTCCGCCCGCGATGATCATCAGCGATACCTATAAATATGTGTTTGTCGAGCTGCCGCGCACGGGCTCTACCGCGATCAGCCGTGAGCTGCGCGCCAACTACGAGGGCAAGCCGATCCTGACCAAGCACGCGACCTACTACGATTTTTTGAAGATCGCCAGCGAGCAGCAGAAGCGCTACTTTGTCTTCGCCGGCATCCGCAACCCGCTGGACGACGTGGTCAGCCTGTACTTCAAGTACAAGACCGATCATCGCCAGCAGTTCACCGATCCGGTCAAGGTGGGCCGCAAACGAACCTCGATCTACTACCTGGACAATCTGGCGTTTCGCTTTGTGCGCGAGAAAGATGCCGATTTTCCGACCTTTTTCAAAACGTTCTACCGCATTCCCTACAACAACTGGAGCCAGCTGTCGCACAAACAGTTCGACTTCATCATCCGCTTCGAGCATATCCAGGACGATTTCGCCCGCGCGCTGGAGCGGATCGGCATTCAGCCAAAGCGTCCGCTGCCGAGCGTCAACCAGACCGGCGGTAAACATCGCGATTTCTGGTCGTACTACACGCCCGAGACGATCCCGCACGCCAAGCGCATCTTCGGGCCGTTCATGAAAAAGTGGGGCTACGAGTTTCCCCAGGAGTGGGGCGCGACCGATGTGGCCTGGTGGAATCAGATGGAGTTCGAGTTCTTTAACCTGTTCCGCAACGTGTACTGGAAGCATCTGAAAAGCTATATCTGAGCGAGAAATCAGCGCGGCGCAGATCGCGAGGAGGAACCGATGGAGACGAACAACCGAGTCTTGATCATTGGACTCGATGGCGCTACCTGGGATGTCCTCGATCCCTGGATTAAAGACGGCACGCTGCCAAACCTGGGTCGCCTGCGCGCGCAGGGCTCCTGGGGGCCGCTGCATTCGAGCGTGCCGCCGATCACCGCCGCCGCGTGGAGCACCTTCATGACCGGCAAGCGGCCCGGCAAGCACGGCGTCTACCACTTCGTCAAGCTTTTTGACGACGATGCCGAGACGTCGAGCGAGCCGGAGCTGGTGAGCGCCCGCAGCCTGAAGTCGCCCGCGCTGTGGGATACGCTGGCCCACCACGATCGCCGCGTCGTGCTGATCAATATTCCGCTGACCTTTCCGCCGCGTCCGGTCAACGGCGTGATGATCACCGGACTGCTCACGCCGAGCAGCGCGCCGGTCTTCACCTATCCGCCCGAGCTGTCGGCGCACCTGACCGACTACCAGATCGATCTGCAGCGCTTCATGGACAAGACGCCGCACGTGGACACCTTCGAGGAGAAGCTGACCGCGCCGACGCTGGAGCTGGTCCAGGAATTTCGCGACATGGAGGAGAAGCGTGCGCGGGTCAGCTTCGAGCTGATGGCCTCCGAGCCGTGGGACTTTTTCATGGTCGTGTTCACGGGCACGGATCGCATGGGCCATTATCTGTGGCCGTATCACCGCTCGCCGCGCCCCGACGATCGGCCCGAGGTGCAGCAATTGTGCCAGGCCGTGCGCGCGTACTACACGCGGCTCGACGAGATCGTGGGTGAGCTGGTGGCGCAGGCGGGCGAGGATGTCGTGACGCTGATCATGTCGGATCACGGCATGGGGCCGGTCGATACCAAGCGCTTTCACTGCAACAACTGGCTGCATCAGCACGGCTGGCTGGCGGCGCGATCGAGCAAGACGAGTCTGACCAGCGCCGATGGCTGGCTTAAGCGGCTGGGCCTGCCCCGCGACAAGATCGGCAAGCTGATCCATCGCATCCCTGGCCTGGCAAATACCAAAGTCGTCAAGAAGGCCGCCAATAATCGCACCGCCGCCGTGGATCTTGAGGGGAGCAAAGCCTACTGCGTGCCGATCTTCTACAACATCATGGGCATTCGTATTCGGGCCAAAGGCGAGGAAAAAGCGCGGCTGTACGACGAGATCATGCAGGCGCTGCCCGAGATCACCGATCCCGAGACCGGCAAGCCGATCGTCCAGCGCGCGTTTCGCGGCACCGACTACTACGAAGGCGCGGAGGGCGCGAGCATTCCCGACATTATCGCGATCACCGATCCCGAGTACGGCTGTAGCTACTACCTGAGCCACTACAGCTCGGTCGTGACGCGGCGTGCGGTAGCCTCAGGCCCGGCCAAGCATCGCAGCGAGGGGATTTTTATCGCGTACGGGCCGGGCGTGCAGGTGCAGGCCGCGCCGCTGCCGGATCTGCATATCGAAGATGTCGCGCCGACCGCGCTGCA
>DASWTQ010000830.1:0-2690 GCA_036402055.1 Herpetosiphonaceae bacterium | reverse complement strand
GGTACCCGTGATGAGTTCGTGCTCCTGCTGTCGGTGCATCACATCGTCTTCGACGGCTGGTCGATCATGGTCTTTATTCGCGAGCTGGCCACGCTCTACACCGCGCTGGCCGGCGATCGATCCGGCGCATCTGAAACGTTGTCCGACCTGCCGATCCAGTACGCCGACTTCGCCTCCTGGCAGCGACAGCCGCAGCAGGTGGCGGCGCTGGAGCGTGAGCTTGACTACTGGCGCCAGCAGCTGGCGGATATACCGACCGCGCTGAATCTGCCCACCGATCGGCCGCGACCGGCGGTCTACTCGTCGCGTGGCGCAACGCTGAGCTTCAAGATCGAGCTGGAGCTGGCGGCGGAGCTGCGCGCCTTGAGCGGTCGTGAGAGCGCAACGCTCTTCACGCTGCTGCTGGCGGCGTTTCAAGTGCTGCTTCAGCGCTACACCGATCAAGACGATATTGTAGTCGGCTCGCCGATCGCCAACCGCGACCGGGCCGAGCTTGAGCCGCTGATCGGCCTGCTGATCAACACGCTGGTGCTGCGCGCGGACCTGTCGAACAATCCTACGTTTCGCGAGGCGCTGGCCCGCGTGCGCACAACGGTCAACGACGCCTTCAGCAATCAGAACGTGCCGTTCGAGCATCTGGTCGCCGAGCTACAGCCTGTGCGCGACATGAGCCGCAATCCGCTCTTCCAGGTCTTGTTCGTGATGCAGACCACGACACTGGACACGCTGACGCTGCCGGGGCTTGAGATCCAGCGGATGCAGCTCAACAGCGGCACCTCGAAGTTCGATCTGACGCTGGGCCTGGAAGAAACCGAGCAGTCGATCGCCGGTGTGATCGAGTACAACACCGATCTTTTCGATGCGGAGACAATCGCGCGGCTGGCTGAGCACTTCCAAACCTTGCTTGGCGGCATCGTGGCCGATCCCGATCGCCGCATTGCGGATCTGCCGCTTGTTACCGACGCCGAGTGCCGCCAGCAGGTGGTCGATTGGAACGCGACAGCCGCCGCATTTCCACACGATCGCTGCATCCATGAGCTGATCGAGGCCCAGGCAGAGCGCACACCCGACGCGATCGCCGTGGTCTTTGGCCAGGATGCACTCTCCTACCGTGATTTGAACGAGCGATCGAATCAGCTGGCGCACCACCTCCGCAGCGGCGGCATCAGGCCCGAGTCGCGAGTGGGCATCTGCGTGGAGCGCTCGCTCCATCTGATGATTGGGCTGCTGGGCATCCTCAAAGCGGGAGGCGCGTATGTGCCGCTCGATCCGGCCTATCCTGCCGAGCGCCTGCAATACATGGCTCAGGACGCGCAGCTTGCGGTTGTGCTGACACAAACACATCTACGTGAGCGCTTGCCTGAGATCGACGCGCGCATCATCTGCCTCGACGGCGACTGGCCGACGATCAGCTCTCAGCCGGCGATCAATCCAGCCAGCGCAGTCACGCCCGACAACATGGTGTACATGATCTACACCTCGGGCTCGACCGGACAGCCCAAAGGCGCGGCGGTGCATCAGCGCGGCCTGGTCAACCTGGTGAGCTGGTACGTCGATCGGTTCGACATGACCGCCGACGATCGTGTGCTCATGATGACCTCGCTGAGCTTCGATCTGACGCAGAAAAACCTGTTCGCGCCGCTTACCGTTGGCGGGCGGCTGGCGCTGATTCCATCGGAGCAGTTCGATCCCACGCCGATCCTTGAGACGATTCAGCGTGAGCAGATCACGATTCTCAACTGCACGCCGAGCGCGATCTATCCGCTGGTCGAGCAGAGCGCGCCCGAGTTCGCGGCGCTGGCATCGGTGCGCTATCTCTTCCTGGGCGGCGAGCCGATCGCGGTGGGGCGGCTGGCTCCCTGGCTGGATGCGCCCGGCTGCCAGGTCACGATCGTCAACACCTACGGCCCCACCGAATGCTCGGACGTCACCACGTTTCATCAGCTCGACAGCCGGCAGCGCGACGCGACGGTACCGATCGGGCGGCCAGTGCAGAACACAACGCAGTACATCCTCGATCAGCATCTGAACCTGCTGCCGGTGGGCGCGAGCGGCGAGCTGTGCATCGGCGGCGTGGGCGTTGGGCTCGGCTACGTCAACGATGCCCGTCTCACCGCCGCCAAGTTCTTGCCCGATCCGTTCAGCCGGACTCCCGGCGCACGGCTGTACCGCACCGGCGACCTGGCGCGCTTCCAGCCCGACGGCACGATCGACTTTCTGGGCCGCATCGATCACCAGGTCAAGCTGCGCGGTTTTCGCATCGAGCTGGGCGATATCGAGGCCGCGCTGGCGCAGCATCCCGCCGTCGAGCAAGCGATCGTCGTCGTGCGCGAAGACGCGGCGGACGTGAAGCGACTGGTGGCGTATGTCGTTGAGAACCGAGAACCAAGAACCAAGAACCAAGAACCAAACGAAGAACAAACAAACAAACGAACAAACGAACAAAGAACAAAGAACAAAGCACCGCAGGATGTATATCAAGGCTCAACAGATTCCCCCTCGCCTGTCGCAACCGAGGCTGACGCCAGCCGAGGTTCGGGGAAGGGGAGTCGAGCGCAGCGAGACGGAGTGAGGGCCACGACTGAGGGCCTCCCCTCCAACCTGCGTCAATTTTTGCAAGAGCGCCTGCCGGAGCACATGATCCCATCGGCGTTCGTGGTGCTGGACGAGGTTCCGCTCACGCCCAGCGG
>DASWTQ010000829.1:0-11373 GCA_036402055.1 Herpetosiphonaceae bacterium | reverse complement strand
CATGCGGTTGAGGATCGGCCGCACATGCGACATATCGCCGTCTTCGCGCGCGCCCTGACGGTCCCACTCGCGAATATGCGGCAGCACTTCGCGCTCGGCAAACTGGCGCACCGTCTGCCGTAAGAGTTCATGCTCCTCGCCGAGGAACATGTCGTAATTAGCAGTGAAATCCACGTGGATTCTCCTTAGGTATTGGTTTTGAGCCTGAGCTGTCGCGGCGCTCGGGCATCGCTGCCCAGACGCCCAGCATCAGACCTTGATCTGTAACCTGTTTAACTACTTCATCCCACAGCGCTTTCGTCTGCTCCAGGCTAGACTGTGGATTGAGCTTGAAGCCCATGGCCTGCTTATTGGCAATCACTCCCGGTATTTTTATGCGCGGACGCTCAAAGACCGGATCATGCGGATTGTACGGCTGACATGGAAAAAAGCTATACATGCCCGCGTATGGCCGATCGTACATCGCGCCGCAATAGAGTCTATTCGCGGCTACCGGCGACGACTCTGCACATCTTTGTTTCGGCTTAGCGCCCGCTCGCTTAGGCCCGCAGCCGAAGCCTTTGGCGGCGTGTTCCCCGTAGCTCGGCGCGATCGTCACCTCGGCGTAGGCTTGTGGAATCACTCCTTGCAAAGCATCTCGGTAAGTATCGCGGCGATGCCAAACCGACTGATCGACCACAAGTACAGCATCAAGAATAAACGATTCGCGACGGCAGGAGCCAAACAAAATTACTGAGCCAGCCGCTAGATAACAAAGCTGTGTCTGTCTGCCATTAGAAGGTTTTATCTGACGGCACCATGTATAGTAAAACTCGTCGCCGAAGACAAACGGATCGGTGTTATGTAAACCCCAGTACGACTCAGGGATAACGTAATATGGCTCAAAGATATGATTCGGTCCTACCGATGATGGTGAGTCGATGGTTTGGACAAGCTCGGCCTCAGGCTCCCACTCGCACCAGAAAACGATGTCATTTTCCTCAACCGCATTGCCCGCAATGTAGCGTCCCCGCTGTTTGACAAATGTGCGGCGATGCGGAAATTCGGCGCGATTCCATGACTTCCTGTCTCCCTTGTCGGGCCAGTGCTCACCGCCTGGATGGAGAAATTGCACAAAACACAGCTTATCTTCCAACGCTCTACCTCACGCCTCGATCACACACGGTATCGCCTGAGTTAATGTTATGCCATTTCGCTCCACCGGGCAACGGTAGGCGTAGATCTCGACGCCCGCCTGCATCACCGCGCCCAGCGTCGCGGCGAAATCCGGGTCGATCGCGCGATCCGGCATGACGACCGTGGCGTTAGCGTTTTGGGCAACAAAGATCACTGCGGTGCGAGTACCCGACGCCGCCAGCGCCGCCAGCTCTTCCAGATGACGGCGTCCGCGCTCAGTCGGCGCGTCGGGGAAGCGGCCCACGCCCTCCTCGACATGCCCGACACGTTTGACCTCGACGTAACACTGCCGATCGCCGTCGGACAGCAGAAAATCGAAGCGGCTGCTACCGTGCCGGGCCTCGCGTTTGATCGTGGGATAGGCCGCGAACTGTGGCAGCGCGCCGAGGCGCAGCGCATGCTCAATCAGCCGGTTGGGGAGATGCGTATCCAGGGACGACCACGCGCCATCGATCCAGGCCGCCGCGACCTGATAGCTGGTTTTGCGGCCGGCGGCAGGCTTGTGACCAACCAGCAGCGGCAATCCAGGCACCAGCCAGAGCAAACGCCCGCGATCAGCGCAGTGGGCGCTGATCTGCTCGCCGCTCGACAGCTCGGCCTCGACCACAAAGCGATTCGGCCGCGCCAGAAACCGGGCATCGTAGAGCGGCACGGCGCCCACAAGCGGCACACGCACCTCAGGTCCAGCCGGCGTTTCGCGATCCAGATTGGCTAGCTCAGCGATCAAGCGACGATCCTCGACCTTTAGCGGCCCTGCCACTCAGGCTTACGCTTTTCAAGGAACGCGCGCGTGCCTTCTTTGCAATCCTGCGTTGCCGTCAGCTCGGCGAAGAGCCCGGCCTCGTACATGTTCGCGTCGTCCAGCGTCATGTTCAGGCCACGGTTGACTGCCTGCTTGATCGCGGCGATGCTCAGCGGCGGCAGTCCGGCCAGCTTCTGCGCCAGCTGTTTGGCGGCGTCCAGTAGCTCAGCCTGCGGATAAACGCGCTCGACAATGCCCAGCCGCAACGCCTCGGCGGCATCGATCCGCTCACCGGTCATCATCAGCAGCTTGGCCATGCCCGGCCCGACCAGACGCGGCAAGCGCTGGGTTCCGCCCCAGCCCGGAATAATCCCGAGCGTGACCTCGGGCAGGCCGACCTGCGCCGTATCGCTGGCCAGCCGGAAGTCGCAGGCCAGTGCCAGCTCCAGGCCGCCGCCCAGCGCAAAGCCGTTGATCGCCGCGATGATCGGCTTGTCGAGATCGGCCATCTTGCGACCCAGCTGATGCGAGCGCGTCGCCAAAGATCGGCCCTGCGTCGCGCTTTCCAGCGCCGCCAGCTCGCCAATATCCGCGCCCGCCGCAAACGCCCGATCGCCGGAGCCGGTCAGAATGATCGCGCGAACCGCATCGTCGGTCGCCAGCTCATCCAGCGCCGCATCGACCTCGCGGAGCACCGCCTGGCTCAGCGCGTTGAGCTGCTTGGGCCGGTTGATCATCACAATCGCCACCGCGCCGTCGCGCTCAAGCAAAATATGTTCGTAGCTCATGCATAAATCCTTGATTGCAGGCCCTCACCACGCCCAGAGGGCACCCGCCCTACGGGCACACAAAGGAACAAGAGAACAAACAGGCCAGATTCTTTTTGTTCCCTTGTTCCTTTGTTCTTTTGTTCGGTTCTTGATATTGGAGGTGAAGATCGTAAGGGTGGGGAAGATCACAGTCGCCGGAGCGGCGACGGCGGCAGTTCGATAGCCGGATTGGACGCGCAGCAGGGCGCTTCTCACGCCTCGCTCTGAGCGCACACACCCGACCACGCCAACCTTTTTGATCTCCATTGATCGTTAACTCCTCAAGGTTCGTCTTGGCGGGGCGCATTATAGCACCAGGAGCGGCTGCGCTGCAAACCTGGCCTTCCGAATCAGGCGACCTCTGCTCCAGCTTGAAGCCGCGCGAATCACCGATCGAGGATGCGATTGCTCCAACATTCGGCCTATTTGCAAGATCGCCGATAGATCGATGCCTTATGCTAGAGATGAGATCTGCCACACGTTTCAAACTCCACATCTACCACGATCTTTCACTCTGAGAGCCAGACCGGCTAACTATGCCGGCCGCTGGTCGCTCGATCTTCCCGCTCGTGATCTTCTCGGATGGAGGCGCTTATGAGCCATAGCGTGCTCACCTTTATTACCAAGGTCAAGCCCGACAAGGTTGCCGAGCTGAATCAGCTGCTCGCCGAGATCGCCGACAACCTGCTGGAACAATCGCATCTGCCCTTTCCCAGGCTGAAGCTGCTGCATTTTGCCAGCCTGTTTCTCAGCGACGATCCGAACTACGGCGCGACGCTGGTGTTTGAGAACAACTTCGACGGCCCGCTCGATCCGTACCTCGACGAGCTTTACCGGCACGCCGCCGACGGCTTGCAGCGCATCTACAGCTGCTGCGTCGATTATCCCGCCCGCAGCGCAGCCGATCGTGAGCAGATGCTGAGCTATCTGCGGGCACACGTCGTGCGGCCGAACGCGTATCACATTGGCAATCCCGGGCGCAGCGCGGCGCGGATCGCACAGGAGGCTCAGCTGCGCGATCTGCTCGAAAACACGGCGGATACGCTGACCTGCGGCGATCGTCCCAGGCTGCCGGCGCATGAGCTGCGACAGAGGCTCCAGGATGCGGTCAGCAGCCAGCCCGATTTTAGCTGGGCTGCCAGCTTTCAACCGCGACTCAGCCGGGCCGAGCAGATTATTCCGATGCTCAAATTTCGGGGCACGATCGTGCTGGCCGGGCTGATCGTCTTGCTCTTCTGGCAGGTCATGATCCCGCTGATCCTGCTGTATCTGGCCGTGCTGTGGTGGAAAGAGCGCCATGATCTGGTCTGGCGCGGCGTGGCAAAGCATGATCATGTTGGAAAATTGACGCAGCGCGAAGATCGCACGCACACTTTTCAGAATCACATGGCCAGCTTCGCGCTCGTCAAGCCCGGCCGGTTCCGGCGGCTCACGCTGTGGGCGGTGCTCTGGTTCGTCAACCTCAAGGCGCGCACGGCGATCCACGGTGAGCTGAGCGGCATTCCCAGCATCCATTTTGCCCACTGGTCGATCATCGACGGCGGCCGGCGACTGCTCTTTGTCAGCAATTTTGATGGTAGCTGGGAAAATTACCTCGACGACTTCATCGACAAGGCCAGTCCCGGCCTGACCGCGATCTGGAGCAACACGGTTAACTTTCCGCGCACACGCTTTCTGATCTTCGGCGGCGCTCGTGACGGCTCGCGCTTCAAAGCCGATGCCCGCGCCTACCAGGTCTACACCAACGTCTGGTACAGCGCCTATCGCGATCTCACGGTGCAAAGCATCGACGCCAACAGCGCCATCCGCGAGGGCCTGTCTCAACCGCTGGAGCCGGCCGACGTTCAGACCTGGCTACATCGCTTTTAGCTGAGGGAGCATTTTTATGGCAGAGCTAGAACGACACGATATTCAGGGCATCGTAATCAGCTCATACATCCATCTCTCGTGCGCGGCGTATGTCCTGCTGCGCATCACGGATACCGACAGCGCCCGGCGCTGGCTGGCCGGCATCAGCGCCGAGATCACGACGGCTCAAGGCAAGCAGGAAGGCAGCTCCACCAACATTGCCTTCACGTATTCCGGCCTGGCTCGACTGGGCCTCGATCAGGAAGCGCTCAAGACCTTTTCGCGACCGTTCATCGAAGGCATGGCCACCGAGTACCGGGCACGGATTCTCGGCGATCGCGGTGATAGCGCGCCCAAGTTCTGGCGCTGGGGCAACAGCAACTGCGAGCAGGCCCAGGAAAATAACCCGAATCCGCCCGTCGACATTTTGCTGCTGCTGTATGCTGAGGACGAGCCACGACTTGCGGCCGAGATCGAGCGGCGACGAGCCGGCTTCGCAGCTGGCGGCGGTGTCGAGGAGATCATGCTGCTCGAAGCGGGGCGGCAACCCGACACCAAAGAGCATTTCGGATTCAACGACGGCATCGGGCAGCCGGTGATCGCCGGAAGCGGCAAAAAAGAGCGCCAGCAGCGGCGCACTCAGCATGCGACCGAGCTACCGGCGGGCGAGTTTCTGATGGGCTACTCCAACGACTACGACGTGATCGCCGAAGGGCCGTTCGTGGAGCCGGAGCGCGATCCGGGCAATCTGCTGCCGGTTATTCCGCCCAACACCCAGAGCCTGTACGATCCCGCCGGCATGCACGATCTCGGCCGCAACGGCAGCTATCTGGTCTTTCGCCAGATGGCGCAGCACGTCGCCGATTTCTGGCAATTCCTGGATGCCGCCACACGCGGGCCGGACAACACCAGTGATCCCGAGGCGACAACTCGTCTGGGCGCAAAGTTCGTCGGCCGCTGGCCTAGCGGCGCGCCTCTGGCGCTGCACCCGGACCGCGATCCGCACGCTCAGGACGGCAAGCTGACCAACGAGAACAACTTCGGCTACGCTCAGATCGATGCGAGTGGCTTCGGCTGTCCGGTGGGATCGCACGTTCGGCGCGCCAATCCCCGCGACTCGCTTGCCGCCGACCCCGAGGTAGCAAGACGCTCCGCCAACCGCCACCGCATCATGCGGCGCGGACGCTCCTACGGTACGCGGCAGCCCGATCGGCTGGTCGACGATGGCGTCGAGCGCGGCCTGCATTTCATCTGTGTGAACAGCGACATCGAGCGTCAGTTCGAGTTCGTGCAGCTGACCTGGATCAACAATCCGGCGTTCGGCGGTCTGTACAACGAGGTCGATCCAGTGATCGGCAATCTCGATCGCACCGACGGCGTGATGACGATCCAGTGCGATCCGCTGCGCACACGAGTTCACAACTTGCGGCGATTCATCACCGTGCGCGGCGGCGCATACTTTTTTCTGCCGGGCGTCAAAGCCCTGCGCTACCTCGCGGCGCTCACGGCCACACCGACCGTCGCAGACTAGCGCGCGTCGGTCTAAGAGCCTTGAGGAGCGCCCGGATCTACTCGGGCGCGCTCTGCGCCTGCTGCAACGCCTGCTCGACGGCCTCGCGCGTGATGGCGCGGTGCGACTGTGACCACACCGCCTGGCCGTTGACCATGATGATCACCTGCGGCGACTCATGCTTGATACCTGTGCGCTGCGCCAGTTCCTGCGCAAGATGGTTCGCGTGCGCCACATCGATCACATGAACCTCGGCGGCGACCTGCTTCATCTGGCGGCGAGCAAAGGCGCTGATCGGGCAGAACGGATCATCATTGAACAGCACCGCCGGCGATGCGCCCGAGCCGGTCAGGTGCTCTTCGAGAGCTTCGATCGTGGTGACAGGATGCCAGGTAGCTTCCATCTTCATTCCTCCTAACACTGGTAGTAGAGCATAGCAGACAGGATCAAGCCTTGGAGCGAATCGTCAGGCCGCGCTGCTCCAGCGCATACTCAAGGCCGGATTGCAGATTCGCGAGCGCGACGACTGTCTGAAGATCGATGCCGAGCTGAACCATCGTCTGCGCGATCTCGGGGCGAATACCAACCAGGATCACCTGCGCGCCCAGCAGCCGCACAGCCTGCGTAGTTTGAATCAGGTAGTTGGCCACGCTGGTATCGATCACCGGCACGCCCGTAACATCCAGCAGCACCAGATCCGCATGGAGCGCGGTAATGCTGTCGAGCAGATGCTCCATGATCTCACCCGCGCGCCGCGAGTCGATCGCGCCGATCAGCGGCAGCACCAGAATGCCCTCGTAGATCGGGATCACCGGCGACGACAGCTCCTGCACGATCGCCGCCTGCGTGCGAATGACCTCTTCGTTGGCCTTGACAAACGAGCGAAACAGCGCGTTGCGGGTTGCCGCGCAGGCCCGGTAGAGATGCTCGATCGCCGCCAGTCGCTCGGCCAGATCCGGGATCTCACGATGAAACAAGCGTCCCGTGACCTCCTCGACGATCGTGATCGTTTGCTGCACGTCGGTGATCGTGTAGCCTTCGCGCGCCCGGTGGTAGCTCATCTCGGCCCAGAACTCGCCAAAATAGTGCGGGACCGGCTCCGCCAGATCGCGTGCCAGCGCCCCGAGGCCGGTTACCACGCGAGGCCGCAGCTGATCGGGTGTGAGCGTCGCATACATGCCGCCTGCCTCCTTGAGCACACGGACCGTGGTTTCTTCGACAAGCTCATCAAAATGCTCACGATACAGGGCGACAAAATCCGTCATTAGCGCTCCCTTCTCAATCGACTAGGCCGCCTATTGTAGCAGAGAAGCAGAGGCGCACTCCACGACCGGGATTGCGTGGCGGATTCCTGGAATCAGCAGGCGCCGCCACCTCAAGATGACAGCGCCGGTGTACGTGCGGAGCTGCCGGCTTTACGGAGCCGGCTCGTCAGGCAGCCGGATCGACTGCTGGTGATGAAAAATATTCAGCGCATCCCAGCGCGCCTTGGTTCGTTGCAGCCGAGAATAATTGTCTTTGTAGTACAGGTAGGGCCAATCTTCCAGGTCGACATCGGGATAGTTCACGTAGCAGCCATCCATCACAGCGTCGGGGTACGGGCCTTTGGGTCCATACATCGCGGTGTAGAAGGCGCGAATCCAGTGCAAATGCTCCTGATCCTGGCCGGGATCGGTCCAGTAGGTCTGGTATTGCAGCTTCATAATCGACGAGCGCTGCGGCACCGGCGTTGCGTCCGGCGCAACGGTATTGATCTGGCAGCCGTAGGAATCGACCTGCAAAAGCGCCTGCGGATTACAGTAGCCGGGCTCGGTCAGAAAATGCCAGATGGTTTCGATCTGATTCTGCGGAAAAGGTTGCAGCATGTAGGCTGACTTGTACTTGCCGCGCTGATTCGGCCCCGACGAATTAAGGGTTTGGGTCGCTTCCAGCCACGGCATCCAACGACCTGAAGCAGTACCTGATTCATTGAGTGCTACGTGTGGCACATAGTGATGATAGCCGACCGGAACGCGCTGTGGACTCAGCGTCAGGCTGACCGGCTTAATCTCGGCGATCGCGCTTTGAAGCAGATCCGGCTGATCGCTCACCGTTTGGATGGTGAGAACGATCTGGCTGGCCTCTTTACGCGTCAGATGCAGTAAGGTGAACAGATCCTGGTATGGGCTGCCGGGCGCGCTATTCTTCTGCAAAAAGCTGCCGTAGTTGCGCACCAGCTCCTCAAACAACTCATAGGTCATGCTATCCCAATCCCAGGCCACACTCGCCAGATAGGCCGCGCTGGGCGCCCGGGGCGGATCTTTAAACCAGTACTTCGTGACGATGCCAAAGTTGCCGCCACCGCCGCCTTGATGCGCCCAGAACAGATCGCGCTCCTCGGCTGTGGGCGAGTCCGCGCGCACCTCGATCACCTTTGCGACTCTGTCCTTGGTGACGTACACCACCTCGACTGCCTGGAGATGATCGACGATCAGGCCATGCTTGCGGGAAAGCAGGCCGTAGCCGCCGCCGATGATATGCCCGCCCGCGCCCACCGAGTAGCAGGAGCCGCCCGGCAGCGTCCGGCCATACTCCTTATACAGCTGCGAGTACACATTCCACAGCGTACAGCCGCCCTCGACGCAAAAGCGATCCGCTGTGGAATCGTAGTAGACGCTGTTGAGCGGCGACAGATCCAGGATCACGCCGCCATCATTGCAGGAAACAAAGCCCTCATAGCAATGACCGCCGCCGCGCACGGTGATGCGCAGACCTGCGTCTACAGCTCGCTGCACCGCCTGCACCACCTGGGTCGTGTCGCCGCAGACCTGCACATATTTAGGTTCGCCGACAAAACGTTGGTTGAATCCGCGTACAAGCGTGGCATACCTGGGATCGTCGGGATCGACCTGGCTTCCGGGAAAGACCGCCTCCATCGAACGCATATGGGCTCCTTTCATCGGTTGCGGGCGATGCTGCCGCCATGCAGCCTGGCGCACAAAGGCTCCAAAAGCAGACACGTCCTGGAAGCGAAAGCCGGATCGCTCCGATGAAGACGTTCATGCTGGGGAGCTAAGGTTTGGGGGGTTAAAGAATGTCGTTGGATACGTCCTGGAGATCGACTGGACGCGCTGCTCCACCCTACAAACGCATCATAGCAGCGCGACAAGGAGAGCACAAGCGGCTTATCGCATCAGGATGCTTGCAAAACGTTGGCGGAATCTGCTTCGCGGCAACTACTCATTGACAACCTCGTCGCGCAGTCGTAAAGTAAAAAATCTATTAAATCTTGCTGATCGACAGCTCCGGTCAGCCTGCCAGTCCAGGAGAACCTATGCGCCGAACGATCCTCCGTTTTTTCGCCCTTGCCGCGCTGCTGACCGCTGCTCCTGCCTACGCTATTACAGTAGATTCGGGAAACTACGGCAAGCTCGCCAGAACCACGACCACGCCATTTAAGCTGATCACCAATGTGCTGGACGCCGAGAACGCGCCTTTCGCCAGCGAGCCGCAGCTGCCGCGTGTGAGCGCCTCGGATGTGCTCGCCGGTGCTACCGCGTCGATGCTGCCGGCGTCGAGCTGCACGTCCACCGAGCGCGCGGCGGCGGGCGGCGCCTCCGGCAAAGCGGGCTATGTGGCCTACTGCTGGAGCGGCAGCACCGAGCGATCGTCGACGGCCTGGTATCCACAGGGCATCTCCTCGACCTCAGACGCCTACACCGTTCAAACAGCGGACGGCTCCTCCACGGGCCGCACCGCGCTGGCGGTCTCCTGGTACAACGATGGATCGCCGGACCAAGGCGCGCGTATCAGCTTCGTCAACGCGGCCAGCGGCGGCGGCTCGCTCTCGACCTACGCGCATGTGCTGCTGGTGGAGCCCAAGATCGTCAACGGCCACCTGACTTTCAGCCCGGTCAACACCCACGCCGGCGGCCTCGTCTGGTACGGCACCAAGCTCTTCGCCGCCGACTCGGGACGCGGCATTCGCGTCTTCGATACCGCCAGGATCTATCGCATCGCCGCCGGGCAGGATAGCACCAAGATCGGCTGGGACGCGGCGGCCGGACGCTACAACGCCTTTGGCTACAGCTACATCATGCCGCTTCAGCTCAGCTACCTTCAGAGCCCAACCGCCGCGTGCGGCGTGCAAACCGATCCCGACGGCGATGGCCCGCTCAAAGCCTACAACAACCCGCTCTGCTTCTCCTGGATCGGCCTGGATCGCGGCACCACGCCCGATAGCCTGGTCGCAGGCGAGTACCGCACGCTCGGCGATCTTCAGGCCAGCGATACGCGCATCCGCGTGACGCGCTGGTCGCTGAACTACCACGATCGCGGCCTGTGCGATTCCAGCAACACGGCGGTGACAACCTGCGGCAGCGCGCGGACGCTGGCCGACGGTCAGCAGATCACCGTCAGCGATGTGTACATGACCGAGACGCCGCGTATCCAGGGCGGTCTCTCCTGGTCGGGCAAGTTCAACCTTTCGCAAAGTCTCAGCGACTCGTCGGGAGCGGTAGCCGGTAGCCTGTACGCGGCTGTGCCGGGCACCAACAACGATTACGGCGGCGCTACCAAGTATAGCTGGACGGTTGGCGCGGAGGACGTGACGCTCTGGCGCGCGACAACCAGCAGCGGCGCGCTCGGCTCCTCGGCGCGCGTGTGGACCGTCACCGAGCATCCCGGCGAGCGGCTGCTGCTGGGCGTGTACTACACCTCGGTCGACTGATCGCCTGCCTGAGCGGATCGACTCAGCCGGGTAGCCACCATGACCGAGGATACCTGCCCGGCTGCTGTCAGTGCCGGCTAGCCTCTAACGATCTTCAACCGCGAGGCAGCAGCGTCATGCTTTTGCTGCCTCGCTGCACATCCACGCTCACGAGCGACCAGCAATATCCTGGCGGCTCACAGCGCCTCAAAAACAATATCTTGCGCGCCCTGCCACAGCACCAACCGGCCCAGCTCATGCAGCTGCTCGCCGCCCTCGACGATCGTCAGAAAATGATTGCCGGCAAGCGGGCCGACTTTGGAGGCAAAGCGAGCGCTGCCGTAGGCCAGCAGGATCTCGGTCTCGCTGATGCCGCCCGGATAAAACAGCACATCGCCGCGCGAAGGATAGCTGGTATGGTTTTCGTAATCCACGCCCAGATCGAACGTGCCCAGCGGAATCCAGCATGCCTCGCCGCTCCAGCGCGCATGGATCAGTTGCTTGCGAAACGGGAGTAGCGCCCGAAAAGCGGAGCAGGTACACGGCGCTGCTGCTTCTTCCATCCTGGCCGTGAGCTGGAATGGCCCTGCCGTTATGTGAA
>DASWTQ010000828.1:0-26088 GCA_036402055.1 Herpetosiphonaceae bacterium | reverse complement strand
AGTAGAACAGGCCGATCATCACGGCAATACCGGCGGCAAACGCGGGAATAAAAACGCGCACAGACTGGCTCATAGATTAGTCCTCGAAGGGTGGATCGATAACCAACGGTTTGTAGAGTGTGACATAGGTAGGCGCGGAGTAGCCGGCGTGTGTGCCGTAGCGCAGAGCGCGATAGCCCAGCCGCTCGTAGGCGGCGCGCAGCTCGACCAGCTGGAGCCGCACCGACAGCTCAACCCATTGCAGCCCGGCGTCACGTGCCCGCTCTTCGACCGCCGCGATCAAGCTGCGCCCGATGCCGTAGCCACGATAGGCGGGCAGCACCGCCAGCCGCGCAAAATACATATGATCCGCTTTTGGAAAATAAAGCACGCAGCCAGCCAGATTCTGCTCGACGGTCGCGACGACCGCGCTGCCGTTGGCCAGCTCCTGGCGCGTAGACTCGACGGTTCGTCGCTGAGCGCTCGACGGCGGATCGAGACGATCCTCGTACTCGGCAAACGCTGCACGAATAACCTCGACCATCGACGGAAGATCGGCGTCGGTGGCCGCGCGTAGCTGAAACATGGGAAAAGCTCCTGGGTGGGCAGACAGTGCACCCAGGCATTATAGATTTAACCCGCAAGGCGAGGGTCCTGGCATGGCTGGTACTTTGGGAATTGTCGCAGCAAACCAGCACCGCGCTGATGCTGGTTTTGGAGATCGGCGCAGGAGTCGTGCTCGACGGCGCTACTTCGGCAAAAGCTGCTCGCGCGCCCAGACGATCGCCTCGGTTCGTGAGCGCACATCGATCTTCATGTAGATACGGCTCAGATGATTGCGAACCGTCTGCTCGGCCAGGCTCAGCGTGCTGGCGATCCCGGCGTTGTCCCAGCCCTCGGCCAGCAGATCCAGAATCTGGCGCTCACGCGCCGTCAGCAGCTGCTCGGGCGCACGAAAGCGCGGATCAGGCGATTGCAGCAGCTTGACCTGGATCGACGGGCTGAACCAGCACTCGCCGGCCATGACCGTACGAATCGCATCCACGATCGACTCGGTTGCATCCTCTTTCAGCACATAGCCGGAAATGTCGAGACTGGCCATGCGCCGAACATACACCTCGTCGTCGTACGCCGACAAGATCAGGATACGCGTGCTGGGACAGCGCTCACGCACATACGGCACGATCTCGGTCGCGGGCGGCCCCGACATGCGGAGATCCAGCAGCAGGACATCGGGCTGAAAATGCACACACATATGCCGCGCCTCGTGGCCGTCACTGGCCTCAGCCACCAGCGTTACATCAGACTCGGTATTAATAATCGCACGGATGCCGGCGCGAACCAGTGGGTGATCGTCGGCCAGCACAACCCGGATATTCTCGGACATACGCGATAATTTCCTTCCTTTGAGGAGTGGGAGAAAGAAGCGATCAGGATCGGAAGAACGGACCCGCGAGACGAGAGATGCGGGCCTTAGGCTGAGGCTCCCACTGCTAGCGCTTGTTTCGCCGAGCACGGATCGGTAGCACTTGCAGCTAGCGGGATTTGTGCCAGCACTTCGGTTCCCGCGCCAACCTGTGATTGGATGGTCAGCTGGCCGCCGACCCAGGCGACGCGCTCGGTCATGCCGAGCAGTCCGAAGTGATTGGTTTGAGTCAATTCAGTCAGACGCGGCGGCATGTGAAAGCCCTGGCCGTTATCGCTGATCGTCAGCACCGCCGCCTGCGCGGACACACGCAGGCTCAGCCGAACTTCGGTCGCCTGCGCGTGCTTGACGACATTGCGCAGCGCCTCCTGCGCCACACGGAACAGGCAGATCGCGACGGGCTCTTCCAGCAGCGTGCCACTCTCGTCGAGATCCAGCACGACGGCGGGCAGATCCGCGCCGTCCAGGCGTCGCAGCCGCTGAACATAGCCCAGCAGCGCGTCGGTCAGGCCCAGCTCGTCAAGGCCAGGCGGGCACAGCTCGCCGATCAGGTTGCGCAGCTCCGTGCCGACGCCGACGATCTCATGGCGCAGCGCTTCCAGATCGTGCGGCAGCGAAGTTCCGGCGTCGGCGCTACGCGTGCCTGGCGCGTTGAGCTGACGCTGCAAACCGCCGAGCTGGTAGCTGATGCCAAAGATCTGCTGCACCGGCCCATCATGCAGATCTTGCGCCAGCCGCTGCTGCGTCTGCTCGCGCTCCATCAATAGCTGCTGATGCGCCCGCGTCAGCTCGCGATGGCCAAGATGCACCTGCTCGATCAGCAACACATTGTGCACGGCTACCGCCGATTGTCGGGCGATCGTCGCCAGAATACGCTCGTACTCCGCGTTCAGCTCGCTATCGTCGCACCACGGCCCGATCAGCAGGATGCCTTGCAGCACGCCGCCGGAGTGGAGCGGCACCCAGCGCGCGATGTTAGGCAACGCCAGCAACTGCTGCTCAAGCGGCAGCAGCGAAGTGCTGCTTGTGGCGTACCAGACCTTGCCGTGATCGATCGGCGTCGACTGCTGGGCCAGATAGCGCGCCAGCGGCCCGTCGAGCGGTAATCGCTGCTCGGCCAGTGCGCCCACGCCAAAGCCGGTCGCGCCGAGCAGCACCAGCGAGTCCTCGCGATCTTTGATCCAGAGCGCCACGCCCGCCAGATGCAGCGCCCCGGGCAGCTCGTCGATCACCAGCTGCCGCAGCCGATCACGATCCAGCGTCAGCGCCAGCAGCCCCGCCAGCCGCTCGACGACGTCGATATAGTGCAGCGTATGCCCGTACCAGATCCAGTTCATCAGATGCTGAAGCAGCTTTTGCAGCGGCAGCGCCAGCAGCAGCAGACCCACGCTGAGCAGTGCATTCGCCAGCGGCCACTGCTGTAGCGTGCGCTTGGGCAGCGCCAGCGTCGTCGCGAGATAGATCGCCAACAGCAGGATCGCCAGCATGTAGTAGCCGGCCGCGCGATTCAGCACCCGCTCGACGCGCACCAGCCGGTAGCGAAAGATCGCATAGACGTAGGCCAGCGGGCTGAGCAGCAGCCAGGGAAAAGTAACTTCGTAGGGCAGCACCGGCGCGGCCTGGAGCGTCTCGGGTAGCAGCGAGAAGAGCAGCGGCAAAAACGCCAGGATCGATCCGCCCACAAACAGCCGCAGCCGCTGCCGGGCGACAACCGAGGTCAGCGTCTGGTAGTTATAGACCAGAAACACGACCGTCAGCGCCAGCCCCGCCATCAGATTCAGGCGAATACCGGCGTTAAGCTCGACAAACCAGGAGCGCGATCGCAGCTCCTCCAGCGGCCAGCTCAGCGCCAATGGCAGGGTTAAGAGCGCTGCGACTGCGTACAAAGCCCAGATCAGCCGCTGCTCCCACCGGCGCAGAACGCGGCCAAAAACGGTCAGATGAAAATGAACGGCCAGCGGCGCGATCCAGGTAAACGTCAGCGAGAAGATCCGGCTGCCGAGCGAGCTATCCAGCACCGAGAGCTGACCGGCGGCGAGCACACTGGCGCTCAGCAGGAAAAACGCGATCGTCGCGTAGGTCTGGCGCAGATACCAGGTGGTCAGCCCGACGCTCCAGAAGCCCGCGCCGACGATCAACGGCTCCAAACCACGCAGTCGCGAGAAGCAGGCCGAGGAGCGACTGAGCACCGGATCGCTTAGCTCCGCGCAGGAATACTGCCAGGTCTCGACGCCGGACCAGAGGATCAGCAGGAGGCTGGCGACCAGCAGGCTACCCACAAAGCTATGCTGCCAGAAAGTTTTCGACTGAACTCTTCGCATCGCGCATCAGGTTTGCTTCAAAGGTACCAGTCGCGGGAAAACATCCTCGACCAGCGCCGCCAGCGGCTGCCCCAGCTCGCCGGCCGGAACGATCTCCCGCAGCGCTGTCAGCGCGTGCTGCTGAAAAACCCGCGCCGTCACCGCTATGTACGCCTGCGCTCCCAGCTCGATCAGCCGCCGGCGCGCCTCGTATTGGCTGCCGGTATCGTCAGCCGCCCGCGCCAGGAGGCTGCTCAGCGCGGCGCGCTCCTCGGACGCTACCACCGACAGCGCGTAGCAGACCGGCAGTGAAAGCCGTCGCGTCGTGAGATCGCTGATCCGCTCGGGCCGCCAGATGCCGACAAAATCGTCGGCGATTTGCAGCAGCACGCCCAGGTGTTCGCCGTAGCTGCGCGCCTGATCGAGCGCCGCTGGAGCCGCGCCGCCGACCAATGCTCCGGCCCAAGCAGCCCAGCCCAGCAGCGCCCCCGACTTGGCCCGCGCGATCGCCAGCCAGCGATCGGGATCGACGGATGCAGCATCAGCGCGAACGGCCAGGAGATCGGCGTGCTGCCCGGCTGCGGCTACCAGCACCGCGCGCTGAGCGGCCTGCGTCAGCTGCTGGATCTCAGCCACCGGCGCGTCGAGCGTTGCCAGCAGCAGCGGAACGGTGGTCAGGACGCCGGTTGCGAGGTTCAGATCCGCCGCCGGATCGTCGGCATCGCCGTCCTCGATGTCGTCGAAAAGCTTGGCCGCGATATGCAGCATCTGCCACGCGGCGAGCACCGGCGCGGCTCGCTCACTCGCGCCCCCAACCGCTCGACAGGTGAGCAGCGGCAGGTCGGCGACAGAAACCTGGGTGCTCGCGCCGGCCCAGGGATCGATGCGCTGAAGGAGCGCCGCAGCATACGCCTCGGTCAGCGGCGATCCGCCGAGCGTCTCCTGCACGAGCCGCGTGATCAGCTGCCAGCGATCGCTCATACCCGCCAGGGATGCGGTCGGCTAGGCAACCGAGCGATCGTCATCGGAGATCGCGCCGATCGTCCAGCCCTTCGCCTGCGGATTCATGCCCGCTAGATCCTGGGGCGCGGCCTGTAGCAGCGGCTGAAGCTCGGCCAGCGCTGTCTGCTCGGCGGCGCTCAGCTCGGCGGCCGGCAGCTGATTATTGGTAACCAGGGCGTGGACGATGTGTGCGATGGAGTTCATGGTATTCCCCTTGTGCTTGTGTGAGGACGTAGCAAAACTTGTGGCTTGAGCGTTTCAAGCAGTGAAACTGCTCCAACACCAGCCAGCCATACGGCTTGCGTTGGGTCCGGTAAGGCGGCGTTGCCTTCATACAGCGATGCCAAATGTGCTGCAATTCCAGATGTCTCAGCGCAAGACTGCATAAAGGGGGGAGATTTATACGAACTTTATACAAATGCAGCTGGCTGTATTGTAATACGTTCGGACAAAATTTGCACGTACCAAATTTCGCCTAGTCCTGGCCGTCGCCGCGCTGCTCGGAGGCCGCAGATAGCGACGAACACGCGGGCCGGATCGCTCCGAGGCCGCGTGTTCGTGAAGATTTCCGGCAAGTCGCGCTGTCGCGTGAGCTAGCGCGCAAACGCCTCAAGGTCGTTAACAAAGCGCTGCGGCCACTCGACATGCAGGCCGTGACCGGTCTCGACGTACAGCTTAAAGGTTGAGTTAGGAATCCTTGCGTCAAGCTCCTGCTGCTCTTCCAGCGTAAAGATGCCGTCGTGATCGCCCCACAGGATCAGCGTCGGCGCTTTGATCTGGCCGAGCTGCGCGCGATGATCTTCCGCCAGCAAGCCGGTGAGCGTCTGCTTCCAGACCGAGGCCGGCAGCTTCAAGCTTTCGGAAACGGCGGTATCCAGAAATTCCGGCGGGATCGGGCGGTAGAACGTGCTGGCCTGGAACTCGCGCACAAAGGTCGGATCGATCGGATCTTCCAGCTGCTGCACGGCCTCGTCGAGTCCCAGGATCACCTCGTTACCAAACGACGTCGGCGCGGAGCCGATCAGGACCAGCCGCTCGGTGCGCTTGGGATACTCGATCGCGAACTGGTGGGCGACAAAGCTACCCATCGAGTGGCCGACGATCGTGGCACGCTTGATCTTGAGCGCATCCATGAACGCCGCGACATCGGCGACGAAATCGTCCTGCGTGTAGCAGCAGGCAGGCCGCGACGAATCGCCGTGGCCGCGCTGATCCAGCGCATAGACATGAAACTTCTTGGAGATCAGCGGCAGATTGCGCTCAAAAGAGCGCCAGGAGTCGGTGTAGCCGTGGAGGAAGATCAGGACATGCCCGTTGCCCTGGCCTTTTTCCACGTAATGCATATTAATACCTGTGGACAGCCGCACGTAATGCGATTCGAGACCGAGATTCTCGGGCGGCGTGGCCGCGAGGCTAAAACCTGGCAACACGACCGACAGCAAGGCGAGCAGAACGATGGACAGAAGACGCTTCATGAACGTTCCTTTGCTTGATTGAAAACCTATCTACAGATCGACCGGATACCAGGAGCAAAATTGCGCTGTGGCTAGCGCGCGGGCGGAAACATCCATTTTACAGCTACAAGAGCCGATGAATCAATCGTGATCAGGTATATCATCAGTCTCGCATGTGCATAGCCCACATTGCTCAGGCAGGTAGATCCTTCTGCTACAATAGCGGCCCAGGAGCAGGCCGACCATTGTCGATTAGACGTTTGAGCAACGCTGTTTGAGGCAGAGCAAAACGTAGCAGGCATCGAGCGCGGCTATTCGACGTATGAGACACAGGACATTCGCCTGTGATCTGGCTGAGACGATCACGCCGCATAGAGAATACTCGCCAGAAGGATAGTTTTATGGCCAGACCAACGATCGAGCCACGAGACGCCACAGTCTTTGTGGTTGAGGATAATCCTGATAACCAGTTTGTGTTCAGCGATATTTTGCGCGGTGATATTGGCGTGCGCTCCTGTAACGCGCGAGCCTCGGGACGGCAGATGCTCAAGTTCCTGGCTGATAATCCCACGCGCCGGCCGGACTTGATCATTCTTGACCTGGCGATTCCTTACGAAGACGGCTTCGTCGTGCACCAGCAGATCCGCGCGCTGTTCGAAGAGCAGGAGCAGCCGCTGGTGATCGCCGTGACGGCCAACTGCTTGCCGGAGACCGTCGAGCGCACGCGGCAGGAGGGCTTTGACGGCTTTATCGGCAAGCCGATCGAGCGCTATCGCTTTATTCAGCAGATCAACCGGATCTTGCGTGGGGAGCCGGTCTGGGAGCCGACGTAAGATTGCCCGCGCTCGGCCGCAGCTAGCCCGGCCACTGCCAGCACTGCAAGCGCCAGTCGTGGCCTTCGACGACTACAGCGGCGAGGTAGCCGGCGCCGGGATGCAGCTCACGCAGCTGCCAGCGCGAGGCTTCATCCGCGACACGGCGCGTCGCCAGCAGCTCGGCGGGCTGTCCCGGCACCAGCGAAACATCGAAGCAGTCGAGCGGCATCGACAGCCCTTCGCCGATCGCCTTGATGTAGGCTTCTTTGCGTGTCCAGCAGGTAAAGAAAGCCTCGGTCTGGATCTCCTGGGGCAGCTCGTGCAGCACCGCGTTCTCGTTGGCCGAGAAAAACTGCCTGGCGATCTGCGGCAGATCGCTCAGCTCGCGCATACCCTCGATGTCGACGCCGACCTCGCGGTTGCGCGTCACGGCGCAGAGCGCCAGCCCGGCCGAGTGGGAAAGATTGAAGCGCAGCGTATCGCCGCCGGTGGATTCGGCCAGCGCGGGCTTGCCATACGAGGTGTAGGTAAACTGAAGCTGGCTCGGCGCAAGGCCGGCGTAGCGGCTCAAAATCATACGCAGCGCGCCGCGCCCAACGGTGTAATGCTTTTGATCGCGCTCGAAGTAGAAGCGCTTGGCACGTGTGGTCTCGTCGGGCGCGAGCACCTGAGCGTACTGCTGAAGCCGTGACGCCGGCTGATCTAGCGCGATGCGCCAGATATGCACATCCTCGTGCTCCAGAACCAGGCTCGGCGGCGGCGCATCCCATTGCGTACTGCGATCAGTCATAGTGCGTTCTTTCAACTCCTGAAACAGGCCGTTATCTGCGAGGAAACAAAGGAACAAGGAAACAAAGGAACAAATCATCGGACTTCCCTTTGTTCGCTTGTTCCTTTGTTCTTTTGTTCGTTCGATTCTCTGTCTCCAAACTATAGCATACAACGACGACCGCTAGCCACAGAGTACGCTCATCGTACGCGATTCGCTCAGCGCAACCATGACTGATAGCTCAAATATTGTTACTACAGAATGTGGTAATATCGCTGCACGTAACACATGAGGAGCAGAGAGTGGCGCTTCGGATCATTCAAGTCGGCATGGCAGCCTGGGGCACAACATGGGCGTCGATCGTTCAGCGTTCGCCGGAGACGACGCTGGTCGCCTGTGTCGACCCCAATCCCGCAGCACGCACCGCAGCATCAACCGATCCCACGATCGCACGCTTTGCCTCGCTTGAGGAGGCGCTGCACACCGTCGAGGCCGACGCCGTGCTGATCACGGCGGCTGTCGCGGCGCACGTACCGCTGGCGCTAGCCGCGCTGAGCGCCGGCAAACACGTGCTGCTCGAAAAACCCTTCGCTCCAACGCTCGCCGAGGCCGAGCAAGTAGTCACCGCCGCCGAGGCCGCGCAGCGCACACTGATGATCAGCCAGAACTATCGCTTCTTCCCGGCGCCGCGCACCGTCGCCGCGCTGGTTCGCGGCAACGTCCTGGGCCAGATCGGCAGCATCACGATCGATTTTCGCCAGAATGCCGCCGCGCTTCTGCCGCCTGATCACGCGCTCTTTGGCATGCGCCAGCCGCTGCTGGGCGAGATGGCAGTCCATCATTTCGATCTGCTGCGCATGATTCTCGGCGACGAAGCGACTCACATCAGCTGCCATACCTGGAGCCCGCCCTGGAGCGCGCTGGCCGGTCCCGCTGCGGCAGCCGCAACGATCACCTGCGCCAACGGCACCGTGATTAATTACCGTGGCAGCTGGGCCAACTCCGCGCCGTCGACGCCCTGGGCCGGCGTGTGGCGCATGGAGTGCGCTGGCGGCGAGATCGCCTGGACGAGCCGCAATGGACGCGATGCCGGCGCCGATCTGGTGATCGTGCGGCGCTATGGCGAGCCGGCTCGGCGCGTCGTTTTGCCAAAATTTCGACAATTAGGACGCGAAGCTTGTCTCACCGCATTTGTGCACGCGATTCGCACCCGGCAGCAGCCCGAGTGTTCGGGACGCGACAATCTTGGCACGATCGCGCTGATGCAGAGTGCGATCGCCGCCGCGCGCTCGGGCCAGACGGTAGCGCTGCCGGTCACAGCGATCAATCCGCTCTGGTCATACAATCCTGCCGCGTGGCTCAGTCGTCTACGAGCCAATAGCATTCTCTAAACGGTTGCCAACAGCAGTCGGCTGTGCTACGCTCCCCGACAGCTTATCACCCTGGGAGCTGCGCATGTCCCGCGACCGGCTAGACGAATTCCGCGATCTCGTGCTCCACGATCCCGAGCTTCAGGCTCAACTACAAGCAATCTCCGACCGGCGAGGATTTATCGAGCGCATGGTGCAGCTTGCCGCAGAGCGCGGCTACCATTTCACGACTGCGCAGATCGAAACCGCGCTGGCCGAAGCACGCCGCGATTGGAACCAGTGGCGGAGCGTGCGCTGATGCTGCCGAATCTCAATGGCTGGCTGCCGATCCGCCTCTACTGGCAGCAACATCGGCCGATGCTGGACTGGTGCTACTTTGGCGCGCGCCGGCTGACCGAGCCCTTCTTCGACCAGACGATCGATGTGGCGCTGCGCCAGCCCTTCAATCTGCTGTTTCGCCACCAGACACCGCTGGATGCCCTGCATGATCTGCACGATCGCGATCCTGGCCTGGCGCCGTCCGGCTTCGTCTTCCATGTGTCGCGGTGTGGCTCGACGCTGATCGCGCAGGCACTGGCGGCGCTGTCGCAAAACATCGTCGTCGCCGAGGCCACGCCGATCGACGGTGTGTTGCACGCCCAGCTTCACAATCCGGCGATCACCGACGAGCAGCGCATCGGCTGGCTGCGCGCCATTGTGAGCGCGTATGGTCGATCACGATCGGGGCAGGAGCGCCACCTGATGATCAAGTTCGACTCGTGGCACACGTGCGATCTGCCGCTGATCCGCCGTGCCTTTCCCGAGGTGCCGTGGATCTTTGTGTATCGCGATCCGGTCGAGGTGCTGGTCTCGCATCAGCGCATGCCGGGCCTTCAGATGGTGCCGGGCCTGGTCGATCCGCGCGCTGTCGGCCTCGATCCCGCCACGGTCTTCGCGATGCCGCAGCTGGAATACCGGGCGCGCGTCCTGGCGGGCGTTTATCAAGCGGCGATCGAACATACATCTGCGCTGGGCGGCACGCTGGTACCTTACCACACGCTGCCGGGCGCGATCTCCGAGTCGCTGCTGGGCCGCTTCAAGATCGCGCACAGCGCCGCCGATGTCGAGCAGATGCGCCAGATGACACAGCGCGACGCCAAACGTCCCACGCTGCCCTTCGCGGGCGATGCCGAAGACAAGCAGCAGGCCGCCTCCGATGAGCTGCGCGCCCAATCAGATCGCTGGGTGCGGCCGCTGTATGAGCGGCTCGAAGCGTTGTACCACGAGCAGAGCCGCTGAAACGACGAAGGGCGCGTACCAACGTGGTACACGCCCCTGATTCGAGCACTTTGTCACCAAAAATCCCGGTTTCAGGCGTTCAGGGCATGATACATCACATCCCTACGAACGGTTGAATCTTAGGGCACCGCCGCGCCGTTGGGCCGCGCAACCAGGATGATGCTCGATCGCGCCTGGACGTTGTAGCTGGCAGTCGTGACTTTCAGTAACTGCTGCTGGTTCCAGTCGGTGATCGCCGGGTTGTAGTAGATGTTGCCGAAACTCTCGGCGGTCGAGGCAGTGTTGGCGAGGACGTACCACTGCTTACCGTTGGGCGCGGTTGGCAGCGTGAAGGTCAGATCCGTCCAGTAGCCGTTGTGCGCAACGTAGATGTCGGGCGCGTCGGCGCTGCCGTTGGTCTCAGCCGCCGAGCCGTCGAGCAGGAAGGCCAGCGTGCGCGACGACGGCGACCAATCGGGCGTGTCAGGATTCACGCCGTGCCAGGTCAGATCGCGATAGCCATCGCCGTCGCCGTCGGTCTCGTCGAAGCGCACACTGCGGCGCAGCGCGGGATGGGCCTTGCGGAAGGCGATCAGCTTGCGGAAGTACTGGAATGTGCTTGCGTGCGTGGTTTTGTTGGTCCAGTTGAGCCAGCCGCAGGTGTTGTCGGCCATGTAGGCGTTGTTGTTGCCGTTTTGCGTCTGGCGGAACTCGTCGCCGGCCACAAACATCGGCACGCCCTGATCGACCATCAGATGTGTAGCAAAGTTGCGGATCTGCCGCCGCCTTAGCGTATCGTCGCCGCCGCTGTCCCAGCTATCGTTGTCGTTGCTGCCGCTGTTGGGATCGGCGCCCGTGGGATTGCACGCGCCAACGCCGTTTTGCTTGGTGTTGTACGAGACCAGATCGTTGAGCGTAAAGCCGTCGTGCGCCGTGACAAAGTTGACGCTCTCGGGCGGCGCGCCAAAGCCGATCTCGTTGGATGTGATCGCCGTGCCGAGCTTGCCGACCTGATCCGCGTCGCTCTTGACGAAGCGGCGGGTCGTGTCGCGCATCTTGCCGTTCCACTCGTACCAGCCATCCGGGAACTGCCCGACGCCGTAGCCCTTGGTGTCCCAGGCCTCGGCGACCATCTTCACGCCGCGCGTTTTGCCGAGCGCCGCGATGTCACGCAGCGTCTGGGCGTTGGTGTTGAAATCGCGACCGTCGTTGCCCTCGCGGCCAAGCTCGTAGGCCAGATCGAAGCGGAAGCCGTCGACATGCATCTCGTCGGTCCAGAACTTCAGGCTGTCGATGATCAGGCGTCGCGCCGCCGCCCGGCTGGCGTTGACGTTGTTGCCGACGCCGGTCGATTCCCAGTAGAGCGCCTTGTTATCGTCAAGCGTGTAGTAGTTCTGGTTGTCGATGCCGCGCAGATTGAAGTACTTAACGCCGCCGTCGCTCTGCACGCCCAGCTCGGCCGTGTGATTGTAGACCACATCCAGCCAGACTTCGATGCCCTGCGCGTGCAGTGCTTTGACCATCTGCTTGAACGCCGCGACCTGCTGGCCCGACGTGTACGAGCATGCGCTCATGTCGGCGCACAGGTACTCGCGGTTGGGCGCGAAGAACTGCGTCGTGATGTAGCCCCAGTAGCTCACACGATCGGCGGTGGCGCCCTGGCTGGCGATCGGATCGTCGAACTGTGGGAACTCATGCACCGGCAGCAGCTCGACAGCCGTCACGCCCAGCTCTTTGAGATGCGCTGCTTTGGCCGCGAAGCCGCTGTAGGTGCCGCGCATTGTGGTCGTCATGCTGGTGTCGTTGCGAGTAAAGCCGCGCAGATGGACCTCGTAGATCACCGAGTCTTTCATCGGAATATTGGGCTTGGCCTCGCCGGTCCAGTCGAAGGCCGGATCGACCACGATCGACTTCGGCGCGTGCGGCGCGCTGTCCACAAAAGCGTAGGTATCGTTGCCGCCGAGATACGAGGTGGCGTAGTGCGTCTGGCCGCCGACCGTCACGCGGGCGACCTCGCCGCTGACTGCGCGGGCATAAGGATCGGTCAGCAGCTTGTTGGGATTGAAGCGATTCCCGGCCGTGTCCACATGGGATTTGAAGCCGGTGTCGCTGGCCTTGGCCGTGCCGGGCACCCAGCTGGTCATGTACAGCCAGTTCGGCCCCCAGAGCCGGTAGCCGTAGAACGTGCCCGCGCCGATGCTCGGCACCGTGACGCTCCACACATTGGTCGCGGCGTCCTTGGTCAGCAGATGCTTACTGCTGGCCGTGGTAGCCGTCGCCGAGGAGAAGATCGACAGCTCGACGCGCGTGGCGTTCTGCGAGAAGAGGGTGAACTTCACGCCGCCCGTGACGATATGCGCGCCCAGCGGCGGCAGCGGCGTCGGGCTCGCGGCCTGATTCCACACGTTGTTGACGCTGGTCGAGCCGGCGCCGGGCACCGTGTAGCTGCGGTTGGCGATGCTTTCCCAGGTGGTGGTGCTGCCCTGGCGCACAATAAACTTGTACTGGATCGTCTGGCCCGCGCTGGCGCTGAAGTCTACCCAGCCGCTCCAGGTATCGCTGTCGATCCAGGTCAGCTTGACGGCGCTGGCGGTGTTCCAGCTGCCCAGCTCGGGAG
This sequence comes from Herpetosiphonaceae bacterium, assembly GCA_036402055.1. Classification (GTDB taxonomy): domain Bacteria; phylum Chloroflexota; class Chloroflexia; order Chloroflexales; family Kallotenuaceae; genus LB3-1. The sequence continues at coordinate 13,099 of DASWTQ010000828.1, read as the reverse complement.
CGCTGCCCGAGATATACACGTCCTGGCCGAAGCTGGTCACGATCCCGTCAACCGTAAAGTCCACGCGCACCGCGCCTGCCGCCTGGATCGTGGCCTGTCGCTGCAGCGCCGCGAGTGTGGCCCGCGACTCGGCCGCGTGCGTCACAACATCGGGAACGCTCGCCAGCAACAATCCGATCAAAGCCAGCAGTGCAAGCCATCGACGCCGTCGTCCGTATGAGCGCATATCGTCTCCTGAAGTGAGAAGAACCGAGAACCTAACGAAAGAACCGAGAACTCAGAACCTAGAACCTAACGAAAGAACAAAGAGTAGGGATGTAGAGCAAACGCAAACTTTCCCCTCGCCTGCCGCAACCGAAGCAGAAGCCTGCTGAGGTTCGGGGCAGGGGGTGGCCCGCAGGCCGGGGGTGAGGGCCTTCAAACCCAAAAATTTGTTGACTAGTCAACAATCTTGTTAAGATACTATACCCAGCAGTGCGGCTTGTCAAGAGGTTTGCGCTATGAGCTTGATCGGCTCAGGTAGGATAGCAGGCAGCACACTCCCTCGCATCGAATGAGGAGACACACATGGCAGATCTTGCGTCGATCGATCCTCTGAGCTGGCAGGAGCTGGAGCCGCACTACTCGGCGCTGCTGGCCGAGCCGCTCACCGCCGAAACAGCCGCCGGCTGGCTCCAGCGCTGGAGCGATCTGGAAACCCTCTTTGTCGAAGCGATCTCAGCCACGTTTCGCGCCAAGACCGAGCACACCGCCGACGCCGAAGCCGAGCAGCGCTATCAGCATCTGATAACCGTGATCCAGCCGGAGATCGAGGCGACCAACCAGCAGCTCAAACAAAAGCTGCTCAGCACTGATTATCTCGATGCGCAGCCCGAGTATCACGAGCTGCTGCGGCTGCTGCGGAGCGAGGCCGCGCTATTTCGCGCTGCCAATCTTCCGCTTCAGGCTGAGGAGCAGGCACGATCCAGCGGCTACTACACCATCACCGGTGCGCAGACCGTGACGCTGGACGGCCAGGAGCTGACAATTCCCCAGGCCGAGCAGCGGCTGCTCGATCCCGACCGTGATCGCCGGGAGCAGGCGTGGCGCGCGATCGCCGAGCGACGACGGCAGGATCGTGTCGCGCTCAGCGAGCTGTTCCTCGAATTGATCGCGCTGCGCCGTCGCATCGCCGCGAACGCAGATTGTGCCGACTATCGCGACTACAGCTGGCGGCGGCTCAAGCGCTTCGACTACACGCCGCAGGACAGCCAGGCGCTGCATGACGCGATCGAGGCCGAGATCGTGCCGCTGGCAGCGCGCATGGCCGAGCGGCGGCGCCGGCAGCTTGGCGTAGCAACGATCCGACCGTGGGACACACGCGTCGATTACGCGGGTCGCCCGCCGCTGCGCCCGTTCACCACCGCCGACGAGCTTGAGGCGGGTGTGGCTCGGATGCTGGCGCAGACCGATCCCGAGCTGGGCGCGCAGTTTGAGCGCATGAGAAACGGCTTTCTGGATCTCCGATCGCGCAAAGACAAGGCCGTGATGGGCTACCAGACCTTCTTTCCGCGTCTGAGAATGCCCTACATCTTCATGAACGCCGTAGGCACGCAGCTCGACATTCAAGTCCTGCTGCACGAGGCCGGTCATGCCTTTCATGCGCTGGCTGCCAGCGCCCACCAATCGCTGATCTGGTACATCGTGGACTCGCCGATCGAGTTCAGAGAGCTGGCCTCGCAGGCGATGGAACTGCTGGCGATACCCTATTACAGCCGCGAGCAAGGCGGCTTCTACTCCGCCGAGGATGCCCGCCGCGCGCTCCACGAGCAGCTCGATCTTATTGTCGCAAGCCTGCGCAACATCAGCGCCAACGATGCGTTTCAGCACTGGGTCTACGCCGAGGCATCACCGGATGTCACGCCCGACGAGCTGGACGCCAGGTATCGCCAATTGCAGCAGCGCTTTTTTCCCGAAGAAGATTGGAGCGGACTGGACCGGGAGCGCGGCATGCGCTGGCAGATCGGCCCGCACGCCATTACGCTGCCGTTCTACATGATCGAGTACGTGATCTCACGCTTGGGCTCGCTGCAAGTCTGGCGTCAGGCGCTGACAGATCAGACGGCCGCGCTGCGCCAGTATCGCGCGGCGCTCGCGCTGGGCGGCTCGCGTCCGCTGCCTGAGCTGTACAGTACCGCCGGCGCGCGCATGGCCTTCGATCGTGAAACCATCGCCGACCTGGCGCGGCTGCTCGAAACACAGCTTGAGCTGGACGAGCCGGCAACTTGAACAATGCGCATACCATGAGTGCTATAGTAGAGTGAGCTATTGCATTTTCCAGCGATGTTATGATGACGTACAGCGGCGGTGCAGATGATCAGCATGATTTCGGGCCTGGATCGTGTCCCGCTTCTGGCCTTGTGCGGCAGTCGGCGCGACCGCTGGGCACGGGCGAATAGTGCGAGGAGTCGTCATGGACTATACGGCTGCAAATCTGATCGTTCATCCGAGCGGCGACGATACGCTGGTCTCGGTCGATCCGGCCACGGCGGGCTGGGATCTGCTGCACTTCGAGGCGCGCTCCCTGGCGCGCGAGCAAAGTGTAATCCGCGACACCGGTGAGAACGAGCTGGCGCTGGTGGTGCTGAGCGGCGTCTGCTCCGTTACGTCGAGCAAAGGCGAGTGGCAAAACGTCGGGCGGCGCGAGAACGTGTTTGCCGGACTGCCCCACGCGCTCTACCTACCGCGTCGCACCGAGTGGACGCTCACCGCGCAAACGTCCTGCGAGATCGCGCTGGCCTGGTGCGCCGTGGATCAAGATCGGCCGCCGTGCCTGATCACGCCCGAACAGATCGAGACCGAGATTCGCGGCGGCGACAACGCGACCCGCCAGATCAACAGCATTATCCCGCCGGGCTTTCCCTGCCAGCGACTGGTCGTCGTCGAGGTCTACACGCCGAGCGGCAACTGGTCGAGCTACCCGCCGCACAAGCACGACATCCATCGCGAGGATGCGGACGGCACGCTGCTTGAGGCTGATCTGGAAGAAGTTTATTTCTACAAGTTTTCGCAGCCAACCGGCTACGCCTACCAGCGCGTCTATACCGACGATCGCTCGACCGACGCGCTGCTGCTGGCACAGGAAAACGATCTGGTGCTGGTGCCGCACGGCTACCATCCGGTCGTGGCCGCGCCGGGAGCACACGCCTACTATCTCAACGTGCTGGCGGGATCGGCGCAGTCGCTCGCCAACAGCGACGATCCGGCGTACGCCTGGATCAAAGACAGCTACACCGGACGCGATCCGCGCGTGCCGCTGTATCCGATCGAGCGCGAAATATCGCGATAAGATTAAAGGGCGTGATATATCACGTCCCTACGGGATGCGATCCAAATTCCGGCCCGTGAAATCAAATTGTCGGCAACGATAAAATAATATCTTCGATGTAATCGATTAGGTCAAGGAGCATCGACGGTGAGTGCGGCTTTGATCGAAATGCGCGGCATCTCCAAGTTTTTCGGCGCGGTAACGGCGCTGGATCGCGTGAATCTGGTGCTGCATCCCGGCGAAGTGCTGGGCGTGGTCGGCGATAACGGCGCGGGCAAGTCGACCCTGATGAAGGTGCTGAGCGGCGTTCACCAGCACGACGCGGGCCAGATTCTGTGGCAGGGCCGGCCTGTGCGCTTCAGCAATCCCGGCGACTCGCGGCGGCTCGGGATCGAGATGGTCTACCAGGATCTTGGCCTGGCCGGCAACATGACGATCGCCGAGAATATCTTTCTGGGCCGCGAGCCGGTGCGGCGCTATCTTGGCGGCCTTGTACGGCTGATCGATCGGCCGGCGATGCTGCAACAAACCCAGGAGCATCTGGATCGGCTGCACATCACGGTCAAGCACATCGAGCAGCGCACCGAGCAGCTTTCGGGCGGCCAGCGGCAGGCGGTCGCGATCGCGCGGGCGACGGCGTTCAATACACGCGTGGTGATCATGGACGAGCCCACCGCCGCGCTGGCGATCAAAGAAGTGCGCAAAGTTCTGGATCTGATCCGCTCGCTGAAAGAGCATAACGTCGCGGTGATTCTGATCAGCCACCGCATGGACGATATTTTCTACGTCTGCGATCGGGTGATGGCGCTGTACCACGGGCGCAACTTCGCGGAATCGCCGATCGACGCGGTCCAGCCCGACGATGTGGTGAGCTGGATTATGGGTTTGCAGCCCGGCCAGCCGATGGAGCAGAGCAATGCAGCAGACGCAAGCTAACGCGGTGCGCGCGCAGCAGGCGCGGCTTCAGCTTTTGCAGATCCTGGATCGCTTCGGCATCGTGCTGGTGCTGCTGCTGATGATCCTGGGCCTGGCGATCCTGCGTCCTGCCGCGTTTCCGACCGCCGAGAACTTCGCCAACATCGGGCGACAGGTGCCGTTCATCGCGCTGCTGGCGCTGGGCCAGTTCTTTGTGGTTCTGACCGCCGGCATCGATCTGTCGGTCGGCTCGGTGATGGCGCTGAGCATGGTCACGCTGGCGATCGGCGCGCAGGCAGAGCTACCGACAGCCATGCTGCTGCTGATCCCGCTGCTGATCGGGCTGGGCGTCGGCGCGATCAACGGCCTGGGCCTGACCTGGCTGAAGCTGCCGCATCCGTTCATCATGACGCTCGGCACGCAATATATCGCGCGCGGCGTGACCAATCTTGTCACCGGCGGCGTACCGATCTCGGGACTGCCCGCGCCCGTGCGCTGGTTCGGCGCCGGCAACATCCAGCTCTTCCGGCTCGGCGAGAGCACAATCGTCGCGCCGGTGCCGATCGTGATCGTGTTCGCACTGTATGCTCTGGCGGCGCTCTGGCTGCATCGCACGCGGACCGGACGGCACATCTACGCGGTCGGTGGCAATCCCCAGGCGGCGCTCTACGCCGGCATCAACGTGAATCGCGTGCTGCTAGTGGTCTACTGCGCCTCGGGTCTGATGGCCGGGCTGGCGGGCCTGATCCTGGCCGGACGCACAAACTCGGGCTATCCCAACGCCGGCCTCGGCGACGAGCTGTACGCGATCGCAGCAGTGATTATCGGCGGCGCGAGCTTCTTCGGCGGTCGCGGCTCGGTGCTGGGCGTGCTCTCGGGCGTGCTGATCATCGGCCTGCTGCGCAACGGGCTGAATCTGCTCAACATCAGCGTTTTCTGGCAGCAGGTGCTGATCGGCGTCGTGATCGTCGCGGCCGTCTACGGCGACGTGCTGCGGCAGCGGTTCGCTAAGCGTTAGAACAAAGGATCAAAAGAACAAAAGAACAAAGGGGCTTCGGCGGTAACTTTTTGTTCCTTTGTTCGCTTGTTCATTTGTTTTAGGTTCTAGGTTCTCGGTTCTCGGTTCTTCTTAGGAGGGACAACATGCACAGATGGCTACGATCGATGATGATTGGCGGCGCGCTGGTGGCGATGGTCGGCTGCGGCAGCCCGACGGAGACCGGCGGCACCAGCGGCGCGGCGACAACTACGACAGGCGGCGCGGCGGCGACAAGCGCGGCGGGCGGCTCAGGCGCAAAGATTCTGCTGAGCATGAAAGGGCCGGGCGGCGGTAATCCGTTCTGGGCTGCCGTCGAGCAGGGCGCGAAAGACGCAGCCGCCGCCGGCGGAGTCGAGCTGACGGTGCTCGCGCCGCCCGCCGAGACGGACGTGCAGACGCAGATCAGCCAGATCGAAGACCAGATCGCGGCGGGCGTGCAGGCGATCGTGGTCGCGCCGACCGACCAGCAGGCGCTCAACGCGACCTTCGACAGCGCCAAGGCGAAGAACATTCCCGTGCTCTTCGTGGACACCGACGCGCCCTGGGAAGGCAAGCTAACCTTTATCGGCACCGACAACCGCGCTGGCGGCAAGCTGGCGGGCGAGCATATCTGCGGGCAGCTCAAAGGCTCCAAGAAAGTCGCGCTGATCACCGGCGTGATGAGCCAGCAGACGCACATCGATCGCATCGGCGGGGCGAAAGAAGCGCTCGAAGCGTGCGGCGCGACAATCGTGTCCGAGCTGCCGGCGGATTCGGATCGCGCCAAAGGCCAGCAGGTCATGGAAGACATTTTGACCGGCAATGGGGATCTTGAGGCCGTCTTTGCCTCCAACGACCTGATGGCGCTCGGGGCTGCTGAGGCAGCCAAGGCGTCCGGCAAGCTGGCCAATATCATCATCGTGGGCTTCGACGCCAACCCCGACGCCGCGAAGAGCATCCAGGCCGGCGAGATGAACGCCTCGATCGCGCAGAGCCCGAGCAACATGGGCAAGTTCGGCGTCGAGAGCGCGCTCAAAGCGATCAACGGCCAGACCATCGAGGCGCGCATCGACACCGGCACCGTGGTTGTGACCAGGGACAACGCGGCTGATTACGCGAAGTAATGCCCTTCTTCCCCCTCTCCCATTGCGATAGGAGAGGGGAGTCGCCGCAGCGACGGGGTGAGGGCCTGGGGCGTATCGCAATACGCCCCTACGGATTCCGACCTCGCAAAAACCCGAGGATCTATGTCAAGCAGCCGCTACACCTACGATATTCTGGCGATCGGCCGCAGCTCGATCGACCTGTACGCCCATGAGATCGGCGCGGCGATCGCCGATGTGCGCTCCTTCGACGCCTACGTGGGCGGCTGCCCGACGAACGTCAGCGTCGGGACGCGGCGGCTGGGGCTGCGCTCGGCGCTGCTGACGGCGGTCGGCGATGATCAAGTCGGCGAGTTCGTGCTGGCATTTTTGGAGCGCGAGCAGGTCGCGACGCAGTTTATCCCGCGCAAGCCCGGCCATCGCACCAGCGCGGTCGTGCTGACGATCCAGCCGCCGGATCGCTTTCCGCTGACGTTCTACCGCGACAACTGCGCCGACATCGAGCTGACGATCGACGATGTGCAGGCCGCGCCGGTCATCGACAGCCGCGCTGTGTTTCTCAGCGGCACCGGCGTGAGCCGCGAGCCGAGCCGCAGCGCGACGTTCTTCGCCGCTGAGCAAGCGCGTGAGGCCGAGGCAACGGTTGTGGTCGATCTGGATTACCGGCCAGATCAGTGGCACGACGCCCGCGCATTTGGCCCGACGCTGCGCGCGTTGCTGCGGCTGGCGCATCTGGCGATCGGCACCGAGGAAGAGGTGCGCGCCGCCGGCAGCGACGACAATTTGGATCAGGCGATTGCGCGGCTGCTTGCAACCGGCATCCAGGCGCTGATCGTCAAGCGTGGCGATCGCGGCTGCACGATCTACCGAACCGACGCCCAGCCCGCCGACGTCGCGCCGTTTCCGATCGAGGTGCTCAACGTGCTCGGCGCGGGCGATGCCTTTGCCAGCGGCTTTCTCTACGGCTACCTTCAGGGCTGGTCGCTGGAGCGCGCGGCGCGCATGGGCAACGCGACCGGCGCGATCGTCGTGACGCGCCACGGCTGCGCCAACTTCATGCCGACGCTGCCCGAGGTCGAGGAGTTTGTGGCTGAGCGCGGCGGCTGGTAGCACGCAGAGCGCTTGGAGACGGAGAGAGTTATGTCAAACACAAGACGCTTGACCACGGCTCAGGCGATCGTGGCGTTTTTGCAGCGGCAGTACAGCGCGCGCGATGGCCGCGAACAGCCGTTTTTCGCGGGCATGTTCGGCATCTTCGGTCACGGCAACGTCGCCGGGATCGGTCAGGCGCTGCACCAGGCCGGCGACGAGTTTCGCTACTACCAGACGCGCAACGAGCAGGCGATGGTCCACACCGCCGCCGCCTTCGCCAAGATGCACAACCGGCTGCGCACCTTTGCCTGCACCACCTCGATCGGGCCGGGCGCGACCAACATGCTCACCGGCGCGGCGGGCGCGACGATCAACCGGCTGCCGGTGCTACTGCTGCCGGGCGACATCTTCGGCTCGCGCAAGCCCGCGCCGGTCTTGCAGCAGCTTGAGTCCTCGCAGTCGCAAGATATTTCGGTCAACGATTGTTTCCGGCCCGTGTCGCGCTACTGGGATCGGATCTACCGCCCCGAGCAGATCATCACCGCGCTGCCCGAGGCTATGCGTGTGCTGACCTCGCCCGCCGAGACCGGAGCCGTCACGCTGGCGCTGCCGCAGGATGTCCAGGCCGAAGCGTTCGACTATCCGCTGGCGCTCTTCGAGAAGCGCGTCTGGCAGATTCCGCGTCCCCGCGCCGACGTTGAGCTGCTGCGCCAGGCCGCCGAGCTGATTCGATCCAGCACTCAGCCGCTGCTGATCGCCGGTGGTGGCGTGCTCTACAGCGAGGCGACCGACGCGCTCCAACGCTTCGTGGCCGCGACCGGCATCGCGGTAGGCGAGACGCAGGCCGGCAAAGGCGCATTACCCTACGATCATCCACAGGCCCTGGGCGCGATCGGCGTGACGGGAACGCCCGGAGCCAATCTGCTCGCCCGCGACGCCGATCTGGTGATCGTGGTGGGATCGCGGCTGGCGGACTTCACGACCGCCTCTAAGACCGCGTTTCAGCATCCTCATGTGCGTTTCATCGGCATCAACGTGGCCGAAATGGACGCCTACAAACATGCCGCGCTGCCGCTGATCGGCGATGCGCGCGTGACGCTGGACGAGCTGACCGAGCTGCTGCGTGGCTACAACGTCGGCGCAGAGTATCGCCCGCGTGTGGCGACGTTCCACGAGCAGTGGGATCAGGAGGTCGAGCGCATCTATCATCTGGGTCACGGCCCGCTGATCAGCCAGGGCGAAGTCATCGGCGCGGTCAACGAGTTTTCGCGGCCGCAGGATGTCGTGATCTGCGCTGCCGGTAGCCTGCCCGGCGATCTGCACAAGCTGTGGCGCACCCGCGATCCCAAGGGCTATCACCTTGAGTACGGCTATTCCTGTATGGGCTACGAGATCGCGGGCGGACTGGGCATCAAAATGGCCGCTCCCGAGCGCGAGGTGTATGTGATGGTCGGCGACGGCTCGTACCTGATGCTGGCCCAGGAGATCGTCACGTCGATCCAGGAGCGCATCAAGCTGACGATCGTGCTGCTCGACAATCACGGCTTCAGCAGCATCGGCGGATTGTCGGAGTCGGTGGGCAGCGCGGGCTTCGGCACCGAGTACCGCTACCGCGATCCGGCCACCAACCAGCTCAGCGGCGATGTACTGCCCGTCGATCTGGCTAGCAACGCGGCCAGCCTGGGAGCGCACATCTGCCGCGCCGACGACATCGCCAGCCTCCACGCGGCGCTGGCCGAGGCGCGCAGTTGCGATCGCACCACGGTGATCGTGATTCCGGTCGATCGTGAGCAGCGCGTGGGCGGCTACGAATCCTGGTGGGACGTGCCGATCGCCGAGGTCTCCGAGCAGGCCACAGTCCAGGAGGCGCGCGCCGCCTACGAGGAGGCGCGGCAGCGGGAGCGGTATTTTTTGTAGGGTGAAGGAGATCAGGCCCTCACCGCCTAACCCCCTTCCCCAAACCTCGGCAGGCTTCTGCCTCGGTTGCCATAGGCGAGGGGGAATGTCGGTACTTTGTTCTTTGTTCTCTGTTCCGTTGTTCTTTCGTTTGGTTCTTGGTTCTTGGTTCTTGGTTCTCGTTTTGTTCTCTTGTTCCTTGGTTCTTTTGTTCCTTCGCGACGAGGCAGCAATGGATAACGAGCTTCTCAACTATATCGGCGGCACGTGGCAGCGCGCCCAGACCACGGAGTTTCTCGACGTGCGCAATCCCGCGACGGCCGAGACGATCGTGCGAGTGCCGCTCTCGGGCCGCGCCGAGGTAGACGCCGCCGTGCAAGCCGCGCAGCAGGCGTTTGTCGAGTGGCGCCGCACGCCGCCGACCGAGCGGATTCAGTACCTCTTCAAGCTCAAGCAGCTGCTGGAAGACCACTTCGACGAGATCGCGCGGCTGACGACGCAGGAGTGCGGCAAGACGCTGGCCGAGTCGCAGGGCGAGCTGCGGCGCGGCATCGAGAACGTCGAGGTCGCGACCGGCATTCCGTCGCTGATGATGGGCAGCAATGTCGAGGACATCGCCGGCGGCATCGACGAGCTGATGATCCGCCAGCCGGTCGGCGTCGTCGGCATTATCACGCCCTTCAACTTTCCGGGCATGATTCCGCTGTGGTTCCTGCCCTACGCGATCGCCTGCGGCAACACTGTGGTGCTCAAGCCGTCCGAGAAAACGCCGGTCACCATGCGCCGGATCTTCGAGCTGATCGAGACGATCGGGCTGCCGCCGGGCGTGGTCAATCTGGTCAACGGCGACAAAGACGCGGTCGACGCGATCCTGGATCATCCCGCGATCCGCGCGATCTCGTTCGTGGGCTCGTCGCCGGTGGCCAGGTACGTGTACAGCCGCGCCACGGCCAACGGCAAGCGGGCGCAGTGCCAGGGCGGCGCGAAAAATCCGATCGTGGTGCTGCCCGACGCCGACATGGAGATGACCACCCGCATCGCCGCCGACTCGGCCTTTGGCTGCGCGGGCCAGCGCTGTCTGGCGGCCTCGGTCGCGATCACGGTTGGCGAGGCGCGCCAAAGCTTCGCCCAGCAGATCGCCGACGCGGCCACGACGCGCACCGTGGGCTACGGGCTCGACTCCGGCGTCGAGATGGGGCCGGTGATCTCGTCGGCCAGCAGAGAGCGCATCGAGCACTTGATCGACAGCGGCCTGCGCGAGGGCGCGGAAATATTGGTCGATGGGCGCGGCGCGACGATCACGGGCTACGAGCGCGGCAACTTCCTTCGCCCGACGATCCTGAGCGGCGTCGATCCGCGCAGCGAGCTGGCGCGCACCGAGATCTTCGGCCCGGTGCTGAGCCTCTTCCACGTCGCCACGATCGACGAGGCGATCGAGCTGGTCAACGCCAGCGCCTACGGCAACATGGCCTGTCTCTTCACCGGCAGCGGCGCGGCGGCGCGGAAATTCCGCTACGAGGCCCAGGTCGGCAACATCGGCATCAACGTGGGAGTCGCCGCGCCGATGGCATTTTTCCCGTTCTCGGGCTGGAAAGAAAGCTTCTTCGGCGATCTCCACGCCCAGGGCCGCGACGCGATCGACTTCTACACCGAGAAAAAGATCGTCGTGGAGCGCTGGCCGCGCGAGTGGTCACGCAAGTTTTAGCAGCAGGCCGTCATCGTGGCTCAGATCTTCCCCTCTCCTGTCGCAACGGGAGAGGGGAGGCGAAGCCGGGGTGAGGGCCTAGAAAGAAGACATGTATGATGCGCATCGCGAACGCGCCGTGCTCCTGGGGCGCGCTGGAGTTCGATCTCGACACGCCGGCGCCGGACTACGTGCAAGTGCTGGACGAGATCGAGGCTACGGGCTACGCCGGCACCGAGCTGGGCGACTGGGGCTTTATGCCGACCGATCCCGCGCAGTTACGCGCAGAGCTGGCTGCGCGAAAACTCGCGCTGCTGGGAGCATTCGTGCCGGTCGCGCTGGCCAATCCCAATGCCCACGCCGAGGGCGCTGCGGTAGCCGTGCGAACCGCCAGACTGCTGGCCGATGTCGGCGGCGAATCGGCGGTGCTGGTGCTGGCCGACGAGAACGGCAGCGTGCCGGAGCGCACACAGAACGCCGGACGTATCCAGCCCGAGCACGGCCTCCGCGACGAGCAGTGGACGATCTTTGCCCGTGGAGCCGAGCAGATCGCGCGGGCGGTGCATGAGGCCACCGGGCTGCGGACGGTCTTTCACCATCACTGCGCGGGCTACGTCGAAACGCCGGCCGAGATCGAGGCGCTGATGCAGCGTACCGATCCCCGACTGCTGGGTTTGTGCCTCGACACCGGCCATCTGGTCTACGGCGGCGGCGATCCGCTGGTCGCGCTGGAGCGCTACGCCGACCGCATCTGGCATGTGCATTTCAAAGATTGTGATCCGCAGCTTGCGGCGCAGGCCCGGCGTGAGGGCTGGGATTATTTCGAGGCCGTGCGGCGCGGGATCTTCTCCGAGCTAGGCCGTGGCAGCGTGGACTTTGCCGCCGTCGGCGAGGCGCTGCGCACGATCGGCTACAACGGCTGGATCGTCGTCGAGCAGGACGTGCTGCCGGGCATGGGCACGCCCCGCGCCAGCGCCAAGCGCAACCGTGATTATCTACGATCGATTGGACTGTGAACCATGAACGAGCAAACTATGCTGGCGGCGGTTTTTGCCCGTGAAGGTGTGCTGGAGCTTCAGCAGCGGCCGATTCCGCGCATCGTGCAGCCCGACGACGTGCTGATCGAAGTCGAAGGCTGCGGCATATGCGGCACCGATCTGCATATCCTGGAGTCGCCGCCGGCACATCCGGGCACGCCCGGCAGCATCATGGGCCACGAGTACATCGGGCGGGTAGTCGAGGTCGGGCCGCGCGTGCAGTTTCGCAAGCCCGGCGATCGCGTGGCGCTGGCGCCCAATCTCAACTGCGGCCTGTGCCGCTTCTGCCGCATCGGGCGGCCCAACCACTGCGAAAACTTCTCCACGCTCGGGATTTTCCGCGACGGTGGCCTGGCGCGCTACAGCGTGGTGCCCGAGCGTGCCAGCTATCCGATCGGCGATGGTGTGCCGTTCGAGGATGCCGTCTGGACCGAGGTGCTGTCATGCGTGGTCAATAGCGTCGACAATGTTAAAGCGCTGCCGGGCGAGACAGCGGTTGTGATCGGCGGCGGACCCGTGGGCGCGCTCCACGCGCTGCTGTTTCTGGCCGGCGGCGCGCGCGTGATCGTCGCGGATGTTTCGCAGCCACGGCTGGAGCTGCTGCGCGGCGTCGGCGTGCAGCGTACCGTCAACGTTCGCGACGAAGCGCTGGCCGACGTGGTACGTGCCGAGACCGGCTTTGGTGCCGAGATCATCGTCGACGCGGTAGGAACGCAGCTCGGAAACAGCATCGAGCTGGCGCGCATGGGCGGTCGCGTCTCGCTCTTTGGCATGAACAGCCAGGCACTGCCGCCGGTGCGCCAGAACACGATCACCCGCAACGAGCTGACGATCTATGGCTCGTACGTCGGCATCAACACTTTTCCCCGCGCGATCGCGATTCTGGAGCAGGGCGTGATCAAGCCGTCGGCGCTGATCTCGCGGATCATGCCGCTCGGCGAGATCCACCAGGCGATCGCGGCGCTGCGTGATGGCGCGCTGATGAAGGTGGTCATCCGCCACGAGAGTTAGCAATAATCGAGCGTAGGAGCGTGGCAGGCGGGGGGG
>DASWTQ010000827.1:0-13207 GCA_036402055.1 Herpetosiphonaceae bacterium | reverse complement strand
CATGTCAGCGCGAGTGTACGGCTGGCCTTGAGACAGGTCTTGCTGACGGCCACGATGCAGCGGCTGGATCGTAACACGCGCTTGTTCGAGGCGATTCGCGCGACGATCGCGCACACGCTTGAGCTTGATCCGCTGCTACGGCAAGTTGTCGAGCAGATCTCGCTGCGCTACGGCTATCCGCTGGTCAGCCTGTACCTGGTCGACGGCGATATGCTCCAGTGCAAGCACCAGATCGGCTACCTGAATGTGATCCAGCGCATGCCAATCACTACCGGGATTATGGCGCGAGCTATGCGCCAGCGCCAGACGATCTGTATTTCCGATGTGCGCTCCAATCCCGAGTTCATCGCCGCGATCCCGGGCGTCGTCTCCGAGATCGCGGTGCCGCTGCAATCCGAGCAGACCGTCTACGGCGTGCTCAACGTCGAGTCCACGCGCGATCATCGCCTGGGAAAGCACGATCAGCTTGTGCTGGAGGCGGTCGCGGCTGAGGTCAGCATCGCGATCGAGCGGGCGATCCTGTACAGCGCCACGCATCAGCAGGCGCAGCAGCTGGCGGTCATCGATCAGCTGCGCGCGGCGATCGCCTCACAGCTGGATCTTGACGCGCTGGGCATGACGATTGTGCGGCTGCTGCGCGATCAGCTGCACTTCGAGTTCGTCGCGATCCTGCTGATCCAGGACGATATGCTCTGCCTGCGCGCCTGGTGCGGCACCTACCAGCGCATTCGCTCGCGCATGAAGCTGGAGCAGGGCTTGAACGGTCTGGCGATTCGTAAACAGCAGCCGCTGCTGATCAAAAATGTCCTCTCCGAGCCCGAGTATCTTGGCGTGGCCGATGGGATTGTTTCGGGCATGTATGTGCCGTTGGTCTACGAGCAGAATGTGCTGGGCACGCTGTGCATCGAGTCGCGCAAGGTGCTGAGCGAGAACGATTTCGCGATTGTGACCTCGCTGCGTGAACAGATCGCGGCCGCGCTGGAGCAGGGTCGCCGTATCGAGGTGGCGCAGCGGGCGCGTGAGCGTGAAGCATTTTTGAACAAGCTGCTCACGGCGATCAACAAAACACAGCCGGATCAGTGGCACGAGGCCTGGACGCAGCTAGCTGTGCAGCTGGGCACGCTGCTGGAAAGCGATCTGTGCGCGATCGGCATTCTGGAGCCGGATCAAACCATGACGCTCAACACCTGGCAGGCCCAGCGCTCGCCGCTCACTGAGTCCGGCCCCCGCAATCTGCCGCTGTCCGCGATCGACCCCGCAATTCTGGAAGGCTTTCGCCAGGGCGAGCGCTTGTACGTCAGCGACCTGGTTGCAGAGCCGCAGAAGCACTCGCCCGTCCGGCGCGCGCTGGTCAACGCCGGCTTGATGGCGCTGGCGGTTGTGCCGGTGATCGTGGACGATGTGCTGGTTGCGATCTTGACCGTGGCGCATAACCAGCGCTGGCCCTGGGAGCGCGCGGATCAGATCCTCCTGGAGGCGGTGGCTCAGCATCTGACGGCCGCGCTGCGCCAGGCGAATCTGTGGATGGAGGAAGCCCAGCGCCGCCATGAGCTTGAGCTGGTCTACCAGACCGCGCTCGACATCAACGCCCATCACGATCTTGAGGCGGTGCTTCAGGCGATCGTCGATCGGGCGTGCGCGCTGCTGAGCGCCGACTGCGGCACGCTGCATCTGCTGCTGCCCAACGACGAGGATGCTGAGCTGCGGGTCGGCGTGAATATTCCGCCGCATCTGCTGGGCATTCGTGTTAACCGGCACCAGGGATTGGTCGGCAAAACGCTGGAGATGACCAGCAGCTATCTGGTGCCCGACTACTCGTCGTGGTCCGAGCACGATCCCAACTTCGATTATACGCAGTTCGGCGCGACGCTGGGCGTGCCGCTGATCTCGAATCAGCGCGCGATCGGCGTGCTGATCGTGGCGCATACCGGATCGAATAAAGAGTTCAGCTCCACGGCGCAGCGGCTGATCGAGATGCTGGCCGCGCAGGCCGCGCAGGCGATCGAGACCGCGCAGCTGCTGGAGGACGTGCGGCGGCGCAGCGCAGAGATGGAGGCCGTCTACGAGAACGCGCTGACGCTCTCGTCGGATCTGGATCTGCCGCAGGTGCTTCAGATGATCGTGGCGCGCGCGCACGAGCTGATCGGCTGTGCGACCGCCGGGCTTAATCTCTTCAATCCGTCCACGCAAGAGCTGGAGCTGGTAGTCGGCGTGAATATTCCCGAGCATCTGCTGCATACGCGGGTCAAGCTCGGCCAGGGCGTGGTCGGGCGGTCGGCGCAGATTCGACGAACCATTCGGCTTGACGATTACCGCGAGTGGCCTGAGCCCGCCAAGGTGTTCAAGAATCTGCCCTGGCGCTCGGTGATGGCGATTCCGCTCCTGAGCGGCGATCATATGCTGGGCGCGCTCGGCCTCACGCATACCGATCCCGATCGGCGCTTCAGCGCGCACGATCAGCAGCTGATGGAGCTGTTCGCCAGCCAGGCGGCGCAGGCTGTAGAGCATGCCCGGCGCTTCGAGCGGGAGCGGATTCTGCGCTCGGACGCGGAGCGCTCGCTGGACGAGATGCAGGCGGTGCTGGAAGAGCTGGAGCAGACCAACGAGCGCATGGGTCGTCTCGAAAAGATGCGCCTGCTCGGCGAGCTGGCCTCCGAGGTTGCCCATGACTTCAACAACGCGCTCACCAGCGTGCTCGGCAACAGCCAGCTGCTGCTCCTGGATGAGACCGATCCGCTACGCGTCGAGACGTTGAGCGCGATCGAGGCGGCCGCTCGTGACAGCGCGGCGATGATCAAGCGGCTGCAAGAGTTTGGTCGCACGCAGCAGGAGCCCTACACCGAGATCGTGGACATCAACACCATCGTTCGCGACGCTGTGACGATGACGCAGACACGCTGGCGTGAGCTGACCCGCTCCAACATTCGGCTGGAGGCGACGCTGCCGATTCGCGGCAGTGTGACCGAGCTGCGCCGCGTGCTGATGAATCTGATCGTGAACGCGATCGACGCTATGCCCGACGGCGGGACGCTGGCGATCATCACCGAGAATCTGGCCGACGCGGTACGCATCAGCGTGATCGATACCGGCGTAGGCATGCCGCCCGAGGTCAAGGCGCGCGTCTTCGATCCTTTCTTCACCACCAAAGCCGCCGGCCTGGGCACCGGCCTGGGTCTGGCGATCTGCCACCAGATCGTTGTGCGTCACGGCGGCACGATCGCCGTCGAGAGCACGCCCGGCGCCGGCACGACCTTTACGATTATGCTGCCGGTTGGCGCGACACAGGCGCTGGCAGTGGCGGAGAAATAGACGAAGAACCAAGAACCAAGAACCAAGAACCAAGAACCAAGAACCGGGGACGAGAACAGAGAACAAAGAATACAGTACCGCCTTTCCCCTCGCCTGCCGCAGCGGGAGAGGGGATGCCGAACGGAGTGAGGCAGGGGTGAGGGCCTGCCCACGCGCCAAAAGCGCCCAGCTCCTTTGTTCCCTTGTTTCCTTGTTCTTTTGTTTGCCCGCAGGGCCGGAGGTGAGGGCCTGCCCACGCATCAAAAGCGCCCAGCTCCTTTGTTCTTTGTTCTTCTTTGTTCCTTTGTTTGCTTGTTCCTTTGTTCCCTCGCACCCCTCCACCTCTATCCAGGAATCAGCATCCCGTGGTACACTAGCGCCGACGCAAGGAGGCAAGTTATGGCCCATGCACTTTCTGCGCTACAACACCAGGACCCGGAGCTTGCTGCGGCCATCGCGGCTGAAGCCCGCCGCCAGCGCGACGGCATCGAGCTGATCGCATCCGAGAACTATGTCAGCGAAGCGGTGCTCGAAGCTCAGGGATCGATTCTGACCAACAAGTATGCCGAAGGCTACCCCGGCCGCCGCTACTACGGCGGCTGCCAATACGTCGATATTGTCGAGACGCTGGCGATCGAGCGCGCCAGGCAGCTGTTCGGCGCGGAGTTTGCCAACGTGCAGCCTCACTCGGGCGCGCAGGCCAACATGGCGATCTATCTGGCGGCGCTCAAGCCCGGCGATACGATCCTGGGCTTGAAGCTCGATCAGGGCGGGCATCTGACACACGGCCACCCGCTCAACTTCTCGGGCATGTACTTCGACGTGCACTACTACGGCGTCGATCGCGAGACCGAGCACATCGACTACGACGATCTGCTGGAGGTCGCCAGGCAGGTGCGGCCCAAGCTGATTACCTCGGGCGCCTCCGCCTATCCCCGCGTGATCGACTTCGAGCGCATGCGCGCGATCGCCGATGCGGTCGGGGCGCTGCTCTGGGCCGACATCGCGCATATCGCGGGCCTGGTCGCGGCCGGCCTGCATCCGTCGCCGATTGCACACGCCCACTTCACGACGACCACCACCCACAAGACGCTGCGCGGCCCGCGCGGTGGTTTGATCCTGTCGTCGCAGGAGATCGCCGAGACCTACAACCTCAACCGCACGGTCTTTCCGGGCGTGCAGGGCGGCCCGCTGATGCATGTGATCGCCGCCAAGGCCGTCGCGTTCGGCGAGGCGCTCAAGCCGGAGTGGAACGACTACCAGCGGCGGATCGTCGAGAACGCCCGTGTGCTGGCCGACAGCCTGTCGAAACAGGGCATGCGGCTGGTCTCGGGCGGAACCGATAATCATCTGATGCTGATCGATCTCAGCCGCTCCGAGGGAACCGAAGAGATCAGCGGCAAGAAGGCCGAGAAAGCGCTCGACGAGGCCGGAATCACCGTTAACAAAAACACGATCCCGTTCGATCCGCGCAAGCCGATGATCACCAGCGGCCTGCGGCTTGGATCGCCGGCCGTCACCAGCCGTGGCTTTGGCCCGGCGGAGATGGAGCGTGTCGCCGGATGGATCGTGGCGGTGCTGCGCGACATCGAAAATGTCGAGGCTCAGCATCGTATCGCCGGCGAGGTCCGCGAGCTGTGCGCCGCCTTCCCGGTGCCCGGCCATCTGCGCTACGCCGACGACGCGCTCGACGTAGACGTCGCGACACAAAATCCACAGTCGTCGCCGGTGCCTTCTCCTTCCTAAGCAGCTGTTGCAGTCGTGGGGCGAATCCTTTACGATCCGCCCCGCGAAATGCTTCTCCACATTCGGGTAGCAGTGCCCCTGATACGCCAAAGGCAGACTACCTGGCAGGTAGCGATCTATGCGGGATATTGAAACGCCAACGGTGGTCGCCGAGCCGGCGGAACCAACACCTGTATCGCCCGATCGCAAGGAGCGGTCGCTGCTGCCAACCTGGCTGCGCAAAACGCTGCTGGCGATCGTCGCGATCTTTTTCTTCATTCTGGCGCTTGAGCTGTTGAAAAAAGGCGCGGGACCGCTCGGGCCGTTTCTCAAGAACACGCTCGGCATCAAGAACGCCACCAACACGCTGGGCTTTGGCTGGCTCGTCGCCTACGGTGTGCTGAGCGGCTCGCCGGTTGCCGCGATCGCGCTCTCGTTCTTCGATCAGCAGGTCATCACCGACGTGCAGACGTTTTCGATGATCACCGGCTCGCGGCTGGGTGCGTCGTTTATTGTGCTGTTCGTCGGCTTTTTGTACTATCTGCGCGGCCACAAGCGCGGCGCGAGCATCGCGATCGGCGTGCTGTGCCTGGTGGTCACAGCCTCGATCTATCTGCCGGCGATGGCGATCGGCTACTGGCTGCTGACCAACGGCTGGCTGGACAGCGTGCGGCTCAACAGCGGATCGCAGTTGACAAGTGTTCTCGATGTGATATACGATCCGATCCTCGGGTTCGTCAATACGCGGCTCGGCTCGCTCCCGTGGCTGATCTTTTTCATCGGCATCGGCGTGCTGCTGTTCTCGTTCAGCCTGCTGGATCGCGCGCTGCCCGAGATGAACGCCGAGCGCTCGGCCTTTCAGCGCATCGGGCGGCTGGTCTACCGGCCAATGGCGATGTTTGTGCTCGGCATGGCGGTAACATCGGTCACGCTGTCGGTCTCGGTCTCGCTGTCGATCCTGGTGCCGCTCTCGGCTAAAGGCTTTATTCGGCGCGAGAATATGCTGCCCTACATCATGGGCGCCAACATCACGACCTTTATCGACACGCTGTTTGCCGCGTTTGTGATGAGCGGTCCCGCCGCGTTCACGATTGTGCTCGTGGAGATGGTCAGCGTTGCGCTGGTCTCGCTGATCGTGCTGCTCACGTTCTACCGGCTGTACGAGCGCGCGGTGATCTGGCTGTTGAACGTGATCATGCGCGATAATCGTACCCTGGGAACGTTTGTTGCAGCTATGCTGATCACGCCGGTCCTGCTGTTGTTCTGGCCCTGGTAGGCCGGCAACTTCCCGGCTCAGCGCCGCGCCGGGAATCGCGAAATCGAAATGAGGCTGCCTGATGCTATCGGCTCGTGTCTATGCTTAAGCTTCTGGTTTATATCGACGGCTCGGTGGTGAGCCAGCAAGCGATCGAGTATATCGCGCCGATCGCGCGTGAGGCCGATGTTGTGGTTACGCTGCTCACCGCGCTGGGAGACGCAACCCGCGCCGCCGATCTGTTCAGTCGCATGGCAAGCAAGCTGGATGCGCCTTCGATCCGGCATGTTAATCGCGCGGAGGCGGCCGACACGGCGCTGCTGAGCGAGGCGCAGGCGGGCGACTACGACCTGGCGATCTTCGGGCCGATGCGTGAGCGCTGGTCGCGCTGGATGCGGCTGCGGACGCGGCCCTCGCTCAGCGCCGAGCTGCCGATCTCGTCGCTGCTGGTACGCGGCACAGCCCAGCAGATCGAACGCGTGCTGATCTGCGCGGGCGGCGACGAAAGCGTGATCGAGGATGCCCGGCTGACGGCGCGGTTGGCCCGGCGCACCGGCGCGACGGCTACGATTCTCCACGTGTTGTCGCAGATGCCGATGATCTTTGGTGTGCGCACGCCTCAGGAGCGCGTCACCGAAGCCTTCGCCGCGACCGGCTCTCCCGAGATCGTCAACATGAACGCGGCGATCGAGACTCTGCGCGACAGCGGCGTGGCCGGCGAGATCAAGGTGCGCATCGGCCTGGTGATCGAGGAGATCGTCGCCGAGCTGCAAGACGGCCAGTACGATCTGCTGGTCGTCGGCGCGCACCGCTCACAAACCCTGGTCGAGCGGCTGCTGCTGGAAGATGTGACCAAAGATATTCTCGGCCAGAGCCCGGTTCCGGTGCTGGTCGTCAAAGCGGTCAACGTCTAGCCGACGGCGCATCGGCATTTTGGCTGATTGTTTTCACACGTTGTATTCGCTATAATCCCTGCACCGAGAAGAGATTTCCCAAGTTCTCTACCTGTCTCCGCTCCACCGGCGAGCGGAGGTGTTCCCGTATAACCGTCGTGCCCATATTCTGCTGATACCTGGCTTCCGATTCGCATCGCCCGTCACGCCAGCCGCGTGTGCCTGTACGCTGATCGGCTGTCTTTCGCCAAACGTCGATTTCCGCGCTGGGCGAAAGGCGGATGGCTGCCTGGATCGGTCTGTTTTATAGTGGGTCCGCTGCAAGCTCCGGTGATCGGCGCGCGATCTGGCGCAGATCATCGGCGCATCAGCCCAAATAAGGAGGATCACAATGTCCAACAATTCGCTGGTCGCCCCTCAGCTTGTGATCAACAGCCGCATGTTGTACACCAGCTGGATTCCCGCCGATCCCGACGCGTGCGCCAAGCTGCTGCCGTCCAAGCTCAAGCCCGCCACCAACCACGCGATCTACATGAACCAGTACGTCGTCGACTCGGCGGATCAGACGACCGGCTTCGGAGCCTACTCGCTGACCTATCTGGGCCTGGATGTGGATGGCTACGACGTTCCCAACAGCACAACGCCGGGCCGCTTCTTCACCAACTATTTCAACTCGTCGGAGATTGTGCGCGCCTACGCCAGCGAGCGCGGCGTTCCCGCATCGCCCGGCTCGACCACGGTTGAGCTTGAGGGCAACATCGTGACGGCTACCACCTCGGTCGACGGCACGCCGATCATTCGCAGCCGCGCCGAAGTCGGCACCGAGACCTTCGTAGCTGCCGGCCATCTGCGCTACATTACGCAGGTCAAGAACAAGCTGGTGAGCGGCTTCTATCCCTACATCGGCGATCTGGTCACGTCCTTCAAGGTGCTGTCGATCGAGTTCCTGGCGCCGGATCATCCGGTCTATGCGCTGCGGCCGGCTTCACCGCTGGAGGTTGTGGCGGCCTCGTGCTTCTACGCGCCGCGCGACTCGTTCGTCTATCCCGGCGGCGAGGAAGTGCTCGGCCCGGCGGGTCACGACGTCGACTAGCCAGCGCTCAAATAACAGGAATCGAATCAAGCCCGCAGCAGTTTATTGCTGTGGGCTTTCTGCATGTTCACGGGCTGTAAACCGGGTGCGCAGCCAGCTTTGCCAGCGCGCGAGATTATGCTGGCCCTGCTGCCGTAGAAAATCGGTGATCAGGCGCGGGCCGATCGCCGGCAGATGTACTTTGAGCACGGCGTAGAGCGTGCCCGGCAGCGAAAGCCGCGAGCTGTAGACCAGATACACGCCACGCCAGGCCGGCACGAACTTGCGCTTGAAGAAAAACAGCGACTTGTAGCGGTAGAACTCGTTGACGCGTGGATGCTCGTACAAAAAGCGTACGCCGCGCTGAAGCAGCGAGCGCTCGTCGTCTTGCTCGACATCCGCGTCGGCTAGCGGCGCAACGCCCAGCGAGGCCCAGGCCGCGCCAGCCTGTTGGAAGGCCAGCAGCGATTGCGCGATCAGGTACTCCATCGCGCCGTTGGGCGCATCCGGCGTGCGCAGCATCACATCCAGCGCCCAGCCGCCGGCAGCGTAGATCGGCAGCCACGAGCAGCACGCGATCACCGTCGCGCCGTCGGAGCCGAGCGCAACGCTGTAGCGCGCCTCGGGATCGGGCGTGGCCGGCAGCTGGCCGATCGAGAATTGCAGCTCGAAGTCGGCGCGGCTCTGGCTCCCGGCGAGCGACTGCATCTGCGTCCAGAGCTGCTCGTCGGCTGGCGAGAATCCATCCTGTCGATCCTGGCCCAGCACGCGAAAGCTCACGCCCTCGCGCTCGATCTTCGAGACGGCGTGCCGGATGTCGGCGATCGGCTTGCCCTTGAGCGAGAACTGCTTGAGATCGATCCACGCGTCCTCGCCGATCTTCAGCGTGTGAAATCCCAGCTCGGCGTAGGTCGCCAGCTGCTCGGCCTGGACTTCGTAGCAGCACAGCTCCCAGCCCGAGAGCGCGCACTGCTCGTCGAACTCGTGCAGCAGCGCGGCCAGATTCTCAGGCGCGACGATCGGATCGCCGCACACGACCGCCACGTTGGCCGCCACGCGATACGGGATCACGCCCGCGACGCTGCGTCCAAAGTACAGGCTTTTATCGGGCAGCAGCGCGAAGTAGGCCAGCGATGAGGTCGCATACCGGCTCAGCAGCTGCCGCGCCTGCTCGTGCTCATGTCTGGCCGCCGGCAGCGAGACCAGTGGCCGCAGAAACGCGCCGATCAGATAGGCCAGCAGCGCCACGCCGACCACGCTAAACGACTCCAGAAACCAGAATGCGCGATGGCTTTGTGGCTGGAGCGGCCCGGTGCCGAGCAGCAGCCGCGCGCCCAGCTCGGCGAAAAGCGCGCTCCACGAAAAGCCGCCCCCAAACTGCGATTGGAGCATCACGCCGCCGATCAGCGCGTACACCAGCAGCCCGGCGATGCTCAGCGCCAGCGCGCGAACGGCGCGCATCAGCGTCGGCGGATCGGAGACGGCCCGGAAATCGCGCTGCCGCCAGAGCAGCAAACCGACCAGCCCAAGTGCCAGCGCGGCCTCTTCCCAATCCAGACCTTTGATCAGGTGAACGAGCGCCGAGCCCGCCAGCAGCCCGATCGTGATGCGCCAGGTCCAGCGCTGGCCACGCCACAGACCTCGGCCCACCGCCAGCAGCGCCAGCCCGGCGACGACCGCGAGATGCCGCGAGCCGCGCTCGATCTCCAGCGGCAGCAGCATACGCATAAAGTGCTCGCGGGCTTCGACGCGCACCACGAGCGAGGACAGAATGTTGGCGCAGCCCATCAGCACGACGAGCCCGGCGATCCGCCGTCGCCACGCTCTACGTCGTCCGATCATCGACCTGTTCATAGGCGCACTCACCGAGCACGCGGGAACATCGCGTGTCTTAGAGGTCCATGATACCGCAGGTTTGTCTGTGCGTATTCAGAGGGAGCCGGCGCGGACGAGGGTGAGCAGCTCTACTCCACACAGCGCGGCAGTGGCCGAGATTTGCCGTGTGGAGTAGAAGGTTGTTGGGTTTGTTCTGCGCTTACGCAGATCATGCCAGAGCTTCGGAAATCGTAGCCGGCCTGGGCTGTCTGGGAGCCGCGCGCTCTTCCTGGGTCGCGACCAGCCAGTTGGCCATCTGGTCATAGGCGCGCAGCGTGCTGGCACAGTCGATGTTCCAGCCCGGCACCGGCTCGTCGATCGCCTGGGCCAGCCGCGAGCTAGCCAGCCGCACCAGCGCGGGATCGGCACTCCACAGGCCCATGAACTGGCGCTGGCGATCCGCGATCGCAAAGCCGCTGGTATCCGCCGCCAGCAGCGCCGAGCCAAACGACGGCCCGTCGGCGACCACAAACCATTCTTTGGCCAGCGGATGATCCGGCGAGAGCGCAACGGGTGTGACGTTGGGCAGCTCAGGCAGCGGCGCGTCGGCCACGCCGAAGATCCAGCAGTGCTTCCAGGATTGGGCCAGCCGGCGATAGCGTTGCTCCTGCGCGGCGAACAAGGAAAACTTTTGAAAGCCGACCCACAGCGAGCAGCCGGGCGTGTGCGCGGCGGCGGTTTCCTCGATCACATGGCTGATGTCGAGCATCGTACGCTTGTAGCGCAGAAAATGGCCGGGAATATCGCTGATCAGCTCGAAGACAGATAGGCGGCTGGAGAGCGCCGGGTAAGGTCGTAGGGTGAGCAAGGGTGCCTCCTTGGATGGTATAACCTGCCCTATGTAGCAATAAATATACCACTGGCACGGAGTATCTTGTAGGCATTTCGCCGGCTCGTAGCCACAGAGCGGTTTTTTTGAGTTGACCCTCAGTCTGTAGCGGTGCTACAATCGCAGACCAGCCTTTACTCGATGAGGAGGTAGTCAGATGTTTCGTTTTGTGTATCGGCTGCTGTTGATGGTTGTCGCCGTCGCGCTGCTGGCCAGCTGTGGAGGCACGCCGCCACAGTCCAGCACCGACACGACGAGCGCTACACAGCCCGCCGGCTCTGCGCCTGCCGCCAGCGCTTCATCCGCCGCCAGCGCCGCGCCGGAGGCCAGCGGCTCGCCGGCCGCTTCCAGCTCGGGCGCCGCAGCCTCAGGTGAGCCGATCGAGATCGGCATTGCGGTGGCACAGTCCAGCAACGTGGCGCTGCTCGGCCAGGAGCAAGTGATTGGAGCGCAGCTCGCCGAAGAGTTTTTCAATCAGCGCGGCGGCGTGAACGGACGGCCGATCAAGCTGATCTTCCAGGATACCGGCGGCGATGAGGCCGGCACGATCAACGCGTTCCAGACGCTGATCAACAGCAACCAGATCGTGGGCATCGTCGGGCCGACGCTCTCGCAGCAGGCGTTTGCCGCCGATCCGATCGCCGAGCAGGCCAAAGTGCCGGTGATCGCGCCGTCAAACACGGCGAAGGGCATTCCCGAGATCGGCGAGTATATCGCGCGCGTCTCGGCTCCGGTGGCGGTCGTCGCGCCGAACGCGGTCAAAGCGGCGCTGGATGTCAATCCGAACATCAAAAAAGTGGCTGTCTTCTTCGCTCAGAACGACGCCTTCAGCAAGTCGGAGACGGTGACGTTCCAGCAGGCGGTGACCGATACCTATAAGCTGGAGCTGGTGACGGTCCAGCAGTTCCAGACGACCGATACCGATTTCACGTCGCAGGTCACCAACGCGCTGACGGCTCAGCCGGATCTCGCGATCATCTCGGGCCTGGCTGCCGACGGCGGTAACCTCGTCAAGCAGCTGCGCGATCTCGGCTTCCAGGGCCAGATCATCGGCGGCAACGGCCTGAACACCACGAATATTTTCCCGGTCTGCGGCAAGCAGTGCGACGGCATTTTGATCGCGCAGGCTTATAGCTACGAGACCGACAACGAGATCAACAACGAGTTCCGCGAGGCTTACAAGGCCAAGCAGAGCAAAGAGCCGCCGCAGTTCAGCGCGCAGGCGTTTGCGGGCGTGCAGGTCTTTGTCGAGGCGCTCGCCGCGCTGGACCAGAAGACGCCGCTCAGCTCGCTGTCGCTGCCGGATCTGCGCACGCAGCTCAATCAGCAGGTGCTGGCCGGATCGTACGAGACGCCGCTGGGCAAGATCTCGTTCACGCCAGAGGGCGAGATCAACCAGGAGCAGTTCTACGTTGCCCAGATCAAGATGGACGAGTCCGGCGCGAACGGACAGTTTATCTTTGTGAAGTAGAATCGTCAGCAGGCTGAGGTAGCCGCTGCTATCTCAGCCTGTCAAGCTGCCGCCGCAGCTTCCAGCTTAGCGACGAGGCCAACCCCCGCGACCTCAGCTTGATCGTTCCATCGCTCACAACTCGCGCATGTTCGTATTCGCTCCGGCGACTGGTGGACTATGAATACAACGCTACTCTGGCAACAGTTCCTCAACGGCCTGGCAATCGGCAGCGTGTACGCGATCTTTGCGCTGGGCTACACGCTGGTCTTTTCGATCCTGCGGATCATCAACTTTGCTCACGGCGCGATCTTTACGCTCGGCGCGTACTTTACCTACGTGCTGCTCGGGGCGCGCTTCGGCTTCAACGGGGTGTTTGCCAATCTGGCGCTGCCGTTTAGCCTGGCGTTTCCGCTGGCGCTGCTGCTGGGCTCGGTGCTGGCCGGGCTGGTCGGCGTGGTGGTGGAGCGGCTGGCGTTTCGTCCGCTGCGCACGCGTGGCGCCGATCCGCTGCTCACGCTGGTTTCCAGTCTGGGCGTGGCGGTTGCACTTGTTAATCTGATCCAATATCTGGTCGGCGCCGAGATCTACACGTATCCGCCACGGGTGCTGGGCGGCCTGCCGGCTGCCGTGAACTTCGGCACCAGCACGCAGCCGGTGCCCGTGCGCACGGTGCAGATCATTATTTTCGCGGTCTCGATGGTGATCGTGGTGCTGCTGACGTATCTGATCAACGCGACCAAGATCGGCAAGGCGCTGCAAGCGGTCTCGGAGGATGCTACCACCGCGAGTCTGCTCGGCATCAACACGGATCAGCTGA
>DASWTQ010000826.1:0-3504 GCA_036402055.1 Herpetosiphonaceae bacterium | reverse complement strand
TAGAAGATGCCCGTCCGGCTGCGGTGCTCACAAGCTCACAGTTTGCCTCGCTGGGCGCGGTGCTTGGCACGCAGGCTCCGGCGTTTGAAAAGATGCGCTGGATCACGACCGACACGCTGAGCCTGAGCCAGGCCGACGAGTGGCGCGATCCCCAGATCGATGCCAACACACTGGCGTTTCTTCAGTACACCTCGGGCTCCACGGCAACACCCAAGGGCGTGATGCTGACGCATGGCAATCTCCTGCACAATCTAGCCCTGATTCACCAGGGCTTTGGTCACAGCGAGCGGAGCCATGGCGTGATCTGGCTGCCGCCCTACCACGACATGGGCCTGATCGGCGGAATCTTGCAGCCACTCTACGGCGGCTTTCCCGTCACACTGATGTCGCCGGTGAACTTCTTGCAGCGGCCGCTGCGCTGGCTCCAAGCGATCAGCCGTACGCGCGCCACCACCAGCGGCGGGCCGAACTTCGCCTATGAGCTGTGTGTCAGCAAAACCACGCCCGAGCAGCGCGCCGGCCTGGATCTGAGCAGCTGGCAGGTTGCCTTTACGGGAGCCGAGCCGATTCGGCCCGATACACTGCAACGCTTTACGGCAGCCTTCGCGCCCGCAGGCTTTCGGCCCGAGTCCTGGTACGCCTGCTATGGTCTGGCCGAGGCCACGCTGATCGTCTCCGGCAGCGAGATCGCCGCCCAGCCGATCGTTGCCAGCTTTCAGGCAGCCGCTCTGGAGCAGCACCAGGCTATTCCAGTGGCCGTCGAAGACGACAGCGCGCGGCTGCTCGTGAGCTGCGGTCAGATTCTGGGCGATCAGCAGCTTGCGATCGTTAACCCCGCGACGCGCCAGATCTGCGCGCCGGATGAGGTCGGCGAGATCTGGGTGGCCAGCGGCAGCGTAGCTCAGGGCTACTGGAATCGTCAGGCCGAGACCGAGCAAACGTTCCAGGCCCGGATTGCCGGCAGCGAGGCAGGGCCATTCCTGCGCACAGGCGACCTGGGCTTTCTTCAGGGCGGCGATCTTTTCGTGACCGGACGCCTGAAAGATCTGATCATTATTCGCGGCCGCAACCACTATCCGCAAGACATTGAGCTGACCGTCGAGCGCAGCCACGCGGCGATTCGGCCAGGCAGCGGTGCGGCGTTCTCGGTGGACGTCGACGGCGAAGAGCGGCTGGTGATCGTGCAAGAGATCGAGCGGCTGGCACGGCATCAAAGCGTCGATCCAATCATTGACACGATCCACGCGGCGCTGGCAGAGCAGCACGAGGTTCAAGCCCATACGGTTGTTTTGATCAAGCCGGGCAGCATTCCTAAAACATCCAGCGGCAAGATCCAGCGCCATCGCTGCCGAGCGGCCTTTTTGGCGGGAGCGCTCGACGTGGTCGGCAGCAGCGTGGCAGCCTCGGGAGAGGTTGAAGACGTCGAGGTTGTCTCGCTCAGCCGTGACGAGCTGCTGGCCAGCGATCCGGCGGATCGCCAGGCACTGCTCGAAACGTATCTGCGCGGGCAGCTCGCCCAGCTGCTGCGACTCCCGGCAGCCCACATCGATCCGCAGTCGTCGGTCAGCGCGCTTGGCCTGGACTCGCTCATGGCGATCGAGCTACAGCATGTGATCGAAACGCGTCTCGGTGTCGGCGTGCCGATGGTTCATTTTCTCGAAGGTGTGAGCCTGGCTCAGCTGGCCCAGGATCTGCTGGCCCAGCTTGAGCAGCCGGCCGCGCCGCTGGTCGAGGAGCAGCAGCCTGCGGCGATCAGCACAGGCGAGTATCCGCTCTCGGCCGGACAGCGCGCAATCTGGTTTTTACATCAGCTCGCCCCTGAGAGCGCGGCGTACAACATTGCGACGGCCGTGCGCATTCGATCGTCGGTAGATGTGCCGGCGCTCCGGCGCTCGTTCCAGCGGCTGGTCGATCGACATCCCCAGCTGCGGGCCACCTTCAGCCTGGTGCAGGGCGCTCCGGTCCAGCAGGTGCATCAGCAGCGCGAGGTCTGGCTGCACGAGACCGACGCGTCGACGTGGAGCGAGGAGCTGCTGGCTCAGCGCCTGGTCGAGGAATCACAGCGCCCCTTCGATCTCCAGCACGGCCCGCTGCTCAAGATCCATCTGTTTCGACGCGCGCCTCGTGAGCAGGTGCTGCTCCTGGTGATCCACCATATCGTCGCCGACTTCTGGTCGCTGGCGGTGCTGATGCAGGAGCTTGATCTGATCTATCCCGCCGAGCAGTCGTCGGTCAAGCTGGCGCTCGGCCCGCTGACGCTTGGATACGCCGATTATGTCGTGCAGCAGCAGCAGGAGCTAGCCGGGCCGGCCGGCGATCGGCTGTTGGCCTACTGGCGGCAACAATTAGCGGGCGAGCTGCCGATTCTCAATCTGCCGACTGATCGGCCACGGCCACAGCTGCAAACCTATCGCGGCGCGACCCAGCCGTTCCAGATCGATGCCGCGCTGACGCAGAAGCTCAAGGATCTGAGCCGCACTCACGACTCGACGCTCTACATGCTGCTGCTGGCGGCATTCCAGGTGCTGCTGCATCGCTACAGCGGCCAGACCGAGCTGCTGGTTGGCTCGCCCACGACCGGCCGGTACAGCCCGCAGGTCGCGCCGCTCGTCGGCTACTTTGTCAATCCGGTGGTGATCCGGGGCAACCTGGCGGGAAATCCCTCGTTCAGCGCGTTTCTCCAACAGATTCGCCAGACCGTGCTCGGCGCGCTTGCGCATCAGGGCTATCCATTCCCGCTGCTGGCTCAACAGCTACAGCCGGAGCGCGATCCAGGCCGCTCGCCGCTGTTTCAGGCGATGTTTATTTTGCAGAAGACTCACCTGGCGCAGGCTAGCCAGATTAACGCGTTTGCGGTCGGAGAGAGCGGTGTTCGGCTCAACATCGGCGGACTATCGATCGAGCCGGTCGCGCTGGAGCAGCAGATCTCGCAGTTCGATCTCACACTCACCGTGGCCGAAGTCGAAGATCGGCTGGCGGGTAGCTTACAGTACAACTCCGATCTGTTCGACGCCGCGACCATCGCGCGTATGGCTGAGCACTGGCAGATGCTGCTGGAAGGCATCGTCGAGCACTGCGATCAGCCGGTCGCAGATCTGCCGCTGCTGACTGCCGCCGAGCGCGATCAGCTTGCGCTCTGGAACAGCACGGCGCTCGATTATGACTCGCAGCGCTGTCTGCATGAGCTGTTCGCGGAGCAGGCGAAACAAACTCCCAACGCGATCGCGCTGACCGCATGGGGCGACGGCTCGTCCGCGTCGGCGCGTCTGACCTATGCCGAGCTTAACCGGCGGGCGGATGCGATCGCGCGCTATCTGCGAACGATCGGCGTCGGGCCGGATGTACCTGTCGGGCTGTACATGGAGCGCACCGACACGCTGGTAGCGGCGATCCTGGGCGTGCTCAAGGCGGGCGGCTGCTACGTTCCGCTCGATCCGGCCTATCCCACCGAGCGCCTCCAGTTTGTGCTGGAAGATACGCGCATGCCGGTGCTCCTGACTCAAG
>DASWTQ010000825.1:0-4738 GCA_036402055.1 Herpetosiphonaceae bacterium | reverse complement strand
TGTGCCACGACACGACCGTGCACGGTATTCAACGACACTTGATCGCGCTCCATCAGGCGGTAGGTTCGCGCATCGTAGCGGATCGAACTATCAGACCGGAACGTTGGACACGTCGCATTAGGATGCTGGCGACTGGCACGGACCGCTTCGGCGGCTTTATCGCGCGCACAGCACGCGAGTTGCGCGCCAAGCCCAAATTGGGCGCGGGTCGCGCCATAAACAACGTGATGCAACGTGTTTTTGTTCGTAATCCCGTGCTCCCACGCCACGGATGCGCAATAGCTGGCAGCCGCGTTGAAGGCCGCTTGTGTTTCGCGCAACGCTGTATCAACCACGCTAGCAACACGCAGTTTACAGCATACGGTACGTGTAGAGAACGTATCGCTCATAAGCGTAATATAGTACATCTGAGCTTGTCCTGCAAGCAGATGGTTGGAGGGGACACTTCCTCTGCCGCCTAACGTCGGCAGTCTCCGTGTCCATTTTTCTATGAATATCGAAACGCTTGGCGTCTTGCTGGTGATTGCCGCAATCGCCGCGCTGATCGCCCGCGCGCTGGTCGGCTATAGTTTGCAAGGCTGCCTGATGGCCTATGTGCTGGCCTGTCTGGGCGCTGTGGGCGGCTGGGTGGTACAGCAGCAATACTTCGTCCTGGATCAATTCCTGGTGCTGCCGATCCCTAACGATCGAGCGCCCGTGGCGGTGATCGGAGCCAGCGTCGGCGCGCTGCTGATCTCGGTGCTGGGGAGCTTGCTCGCCCGCCCAACGGCGCAGCCCGTCCGCCGACGCTACCGGCGCTAGCTGCAAGATCCACAAAAACAACGACCGGCCTACTTCCAAGGCCGGCCGTTTTACGTTCACTTGTCGAGAGCTGGCAGCTGGTCTAGCTCTGATTGTCAGGCATGATCACATCCAGGATGCTCTCGATGAAGGATGTCAGCGCGTCACGGGTGCGCTGTCCACTCTGCGGCGCGGCGAGCAATCCCACTGCCAGGCCGATGATGAACGCGCGCAGGCCCCAGCGCACGCGGCGGCGGGTACGCGTCGCACTCTTGCGTGCGCTCTTGCGCAGATGCGTCGCCTGCTCGCTGGTTGCGTCGGCCAGGTACGATGCGCTCTCCGAGACCTTAGCCGCGCTCTGCTTGGCGGCGCGACGCGTCGCTTTGGTCGCCTCGGTGGAGTAGGTCGCAGCCGTCGCACCGACAACCGTCGCGTAGTCCTTGAGCTTCTCGCCCAGCTCGGCGTCTTTCAGCGTTTCGCGCGCCGTGCTGGCGTAGTCTTTCACGGTGTCGACTACATTCGAGCTGTAGTCCTTGGCTTTGTCGCCAAGCTTAGCATCGCGGATCGTCTCGCGCGCCGTTGCCGCGTAGTCCTTCAGCGTGTCGGCGGTGGTTGCGCTGGCGCTGCGCACGCGCCCGCCTAGCTCCACCTCTTTCAATGTTTCGCGCGCCGTGCTGGCGTAGTCTTTGAGCGTGTCAGCCGCCGATGCGCGTACAGTACGTGCGCGATCGCCTAGCTCGGCGTCTTTCAGCGTTTCGCGCGCCGTCGATGCGTAGTCCTTGACTGTGTCGGCGGCGGTAGCGGCCACGCTCTTCAAGGTCTCGAAGGCCGAGCCGCCGGCATCCTGGATCTTGTCGGTCAGATGGCCGTTGCCCGTGCCGCTTGAGCCGAAGCGCTCCTTCAGGGTTTCTTTGATCGATCCTGAGACGGCGTAGGGATCGCCCACTACACGCTCGGCTGTGCTTGAGGCATAGTCGCGCACTTTGTCGGCTACACCCGCCACCGCCGATGCACCGATCGCGGCGACGGCTGCTTCTTTCAGGCCCAGCGCCTGTTTGTGCGCCTGCTTGCTTTGTTTTTTCGCGCGCTTCTTGGTCTTCTGCCAGTTCTTCGGCGTCGTGTCGATCACGTCCTGCACATACTCGCTAGCCACGTCGACATATTCTTTCGCGCGCTGCGAGCCGATCTTGGCCGTGTCCGACAGGCTGGAGAGCGCCTCGGCTCCACGCGCCTGCGCCTTCTCCCACGGCGTTTTCGGGCGCCGTCGCTCCAGGTATTCGCTGATCGCAGCGGTGACAATTGCTCCCGCCGCCGCGCCGATCGCGAACATCTCGCTACGATCGAACTGAATATTCTGGGATGGTTGGGTCATATATAACGCCTCCTGTATACAACATCTATTGTGACCTTTCAGCAGAATACATGCCATAAGCGGAGACAGGTCGACATGCGGTACCAGCGAAGAGCGTACGATGCGTAATCGTTTCAAGTATTCGAATATACGGCCCTGAAATTCTAAATTGGCGTCGAAATGACGAGTTAATTAGAATTGTAATTTAATTCCAATTTCGATATTTCACTGGTTTAATTTTCATTTAAAAGCCATTAAAGGCGCTTGATTGACGAAGCGAAAAACAAGCGGATTATAAGAAGCTGACAAATTGCTGATATTATGGTATATTGGCAACGAAGTCGCCCTGTGCCGACTTCAATCCTACCAAGTGTGAGGAGGGAAAGATGCATTGGATGCGGTTCATCCGCAGCCGTTTAGTAGCGCTGATTCTAGCCTACGTATGGCTAGCTTCGCTACTTGTGACACCGGCAAGCGCCAGGGAAGCGCTGAGCACGGCTCACGCAACAACACAGGATGTAGAGGTTACAACGGAAGGAACGCTTCGTCTCGCCAAGACAGCCAGTGAAGCACCAGCAACCTATGGTTCCTTCCAGCGATTTGGGATCTACGACTCTTCCACAACCTCATTCTCTAAATCCTTCAATCAACTCCGCGTTTCCTTTCAGCGCACGGCTCCGGCCGCTACTCGTGCACGTCTGGATGTGCGTGCCGGCACCAGCGATGGCCGCTGGAGCGAGTGGCAGCTCGACGTCAAGAGCGGTGCCAGCGCGCGCTTCGGCGAGGCGATGACCTCGGCGCAGTATCGGGTTGTGCTGCTCAGCAATAGCGCCGCATCGCCGACGATCACGGGCGTTGCACTTGAGCCAGAGCAAACACGCGGACTCAAGGCGCTGAACGAAGCGCCGGCCGTCGCGCCAACCTACCGCCTCCGTGTTACTCGCCAGGGCATGGTCGGTGGTCGGACCGCGAACGGTCATATTATCAAACCCAACGATTTCTTTGTCTCCCTGCCGTCAGGCCGCGCGCTGTCCAGCCGTGGCGGCAACGAGTACCAGGTTCGGCTTTCGGCCAACGGTAAGAGCGTCGTCGTGCCGGTGTGGGATAACGGCCCGTGGAACCATAACGACGACTACTGGAACGAAAACCGGGCCACGTACAAGGATCTGCCCGTCGGCTGGCCGCAGGATCACGCCGCCTACTACGAGAAGCATAACGGCGGACGCGCCGAGCGCGGCTATGTGCGCTTTCCAACTGCCGTCGACATCGGCGATGGCGCTTACTGGGCGCTAGGCTTGGAGGGCGCCCAGGCGACTGTCGACGTCACATTCCTGTGGAAAGGCCGCGATCCTGGCCCTAATCCTAAGCCGCTCAACAGCAAGCCCTCTCAGCGGCCATCCAGTCAGATTATGCAGACGCCTGCTGAGCCAACGCCGCCGCCACAGCCGACACCCACGCCACAGCCAACGCCGCCGCCCGAGCCCGATATTATCGTCGATGATACCGGCAAGTCTTTCTTTAGCCAGGGCGAAGAGTGGAGTCAGCTATCCGGCCAGTGCGCGTACGGCGGTCAGGCCCGCACGATCTCGACGATCAACAAAGCCAAGGTTGCGACTCACCAGGCTGTCTGGCGACCAACTGTGCGCGGCGGCACCTACGATGTGTATGCCTTCATCCCGCCGTGTCCCGAGACCGGATCGCTTACCGTCGCGGCGCAGTACATCATCCACCATGCCCAGGGCGATAGCTTCGTGACAATCAACCAGCGCGCGACCTTCGGCACCTGGGCGCTGCTCGGACGCTATAGCTTCGCGCCAGGCAGCGACGGCTATGTTCAGCTGCGCAACACCGATCCGTTCGGCAACTATGCCATGGTCTTCGACGCACTCAAGGTTGTGGCCGCCGCGCCATAACGATCCGCAACACCGGCTGTGAGCGGCTGTGTATTCCCAGCGCAACCGCTCGCAGCCTGACACCTCCATCCTCGCAAGCTGCACGATCGTCCTCATGCCGTAACCGCAGCCGCCCGACTCCGGTATACAACTCAGTTGATCCTTGCCTTCTAGTGAACAGATCCTCTGATGACGACTCTGCACGCTCTTCGTCGAACCTACGCGCTTTCTTTCTCGGAGCTGGCGGTCCTTACCGCCGTTCCGGTGCGTCGGCTGGCGGCTTTCGAATATCAAGGGCAGGCGCTGGCACCCGCCGAGCAGCAGCGGCTCGCCGAGCTATTCGGCATCACAGCTCAGGCGCTTGAGGCGGGCATGATCTCGCGAACGGCTACACAGTCGACGCTGACTCCCGGCCAGGCTCAAGTGCTGGCCGTGCTGGCGGCGACCACAGCGCTGGCCTGGGGCCTACAGATGAACAGCGACTCGGCGATCATTGAGTCGATCGGCAGCCAGACGCTCCGATCATTTTCTTCGGGATCGCAGGCAGCCGCCGCGATCTTCCGCACTGTGCCCACGGCAACAGTCACGCCGACCGCCACCAGCACGCCGACCGCTACCGCTACGAACACACCTACCGCCACCAGCACACCTACCGCCACCGCCACCAGCACGACGACGCCACCCAGCACGCCGACGCACACCCCCACTCCCACCG
>DASWTQ010000824.1:0-12694 GCA_036402055.1 Herpetosiphonaceae bacterium | reverse complement strand
CTCGTCGATCTCGGCCGGCGTGAGCGCGCAGAAGGGCAGCCGCAGAAAGCGCTCGCCGTCTCCGGGATCGGCAAAGAATCCGCGTCCGTCGCTGCAACGCACGCCGGCCTCGGCGGCCTGCTCCCGCAGCATCGCGCTGGTGATGCCCTCGGGCAGCGTGATCGAGAAGAAAAAGCCTCCATCCGGCTCCACGTAGGGCCGGGCGGGCAGGTAGCTTTGCACCGCCGTGCAGACGGCCTCAAGCCGTGGCTGGTAGAGCGTCCGCAATCGCTCGATCTGCGGCTCAAGGTAGCCACGCCGGCAGAATTCGTTGACGATCGCCATGTTGAGCTGCGCGGGCATGATGTAGGTGTCTTCGGCAAACTGCGCCAGCTGCTGCAACACTTTTGCATCGCCGACCAGCGTTCCGACGCGTGTGCCGGGGCTGATCAGCTTGGAGAACGACGAAAGCTGGAGCGTTCGCGACGGCGATAGATCGAGCAGGCTGGGCACCGGCGTGCCGCGATAGCGCAGCTGGCGGTAGGGCGCGTCCTCGATCAGCCAGAAGCCGAGCCGCTCCGCCCAGGCTGCGATTTGCTCGCGCTTGGCCAGCGATGTCGTCACGCCGGTTGGATTCTGGAAATCGCTGATGATATAGAACGCTTTGGGAACCTGACGCTGAAGCGCGGCCTCCAGCGCGTCCAGATCCGGGCCGTCGGACTCGATCGGGATGCTGACGATGTTCATGTGGTGCCGGCGCAGCAGCGTCAGCGTGCGATCGTAGGTCGGCTGCTCGACAAAGATTGTGTCGCTGGGCTGGAGCAGCGTTTGACATAACAGCTCGATAAACTGCAACGATCCGTTCGAAAGCATCACGTGCTCGATGGGCAGGCCGTTGCGCTCGGCCAGCCAGGCGCGCAGCGGGAGAAAGCCGGGGCTCTTGCCGTACTGTAGCGCATCGGTCAGGCCACCCTGAGCCAGCACTGCCGCCGCGCACTCGGCCAGCTGCTCCGTGGGGAAGCTTTCGGGAGCGGGTACGCCGCGTGTGAAATCGATCGTTTGTGAGGTCATGCTACATCCTCTAATGGATTCCCGATGGATCGCAGCATTTAGCTTCCGAAGCCATCGGCTGGAACGTCCGCGTGCGACGTTCATGGTGCGGCAACGCTGCCTTCGGAGTCAGTGCTGATTGTACCAAAAGCTTCGCGCCTCCGATGATTGATCTGGATGCGGAACTTGCCGTAAATTGCCCGATCGACCTGTGATATAAAAGCCCGGTTCCCGTTTAACGATATGCTCTGGCTATGATCAGTCGGGACTATTGGATAGTGTCGGTCGGCGCGGTTTTCTCCATAATGATGGACGTTTCCACGTCTGCATCATCCTTCGTACCACCTGTTTCTGAGCGGATCTGCGCTCGCTCATCGCCTTTCTACAACCCAATCCTGGATGGAGGTCATCGCAATGGCGGACCAGTACACGGAAGTAACCCATACCGGTTTCTTCAGGAATGTGTTCAACTCGTTCATCGGCGCACTGATTGGCGTGCTGCTGTTCTTCGGCTCGTTTGTTGTGCTGTGGATCAATGAAGGCACCGTGAATCTGGCGACGATCGCCCAGAAGAGCACGCCGGCCTCATCGGCAGCTGTCGATCCGTCGCTGGACGGCAAGCTGCTGGCGGCGACCGGCAAGCTCAGCTCGTCGGAGACCCTGGGCGACGAGTCGTTCCTGCGGCCGGGCAACTACCTCGCGCTGGAGCGCAACGTCGAGATGTACGCCTGGGTCGAGCACACCAGCAGCGAAACCAAGAAGAACGTCGGCGGCAGCTCGACAACCGAGACGACCTACACCTACAAGAAAGAGTGGACCTCCAACCCCGAGCGCTCAAGCTCGTTCCGCCACGCCGCCGGCCACGAAAACCCCAGCCTGCCCTTCGAAAACGGGAGCTGGAAAGTGTCCAGCGCTACGCTCGGCGCGTACACAGTCGATCCGCAAACCCTGGATATGCCCAGCGGAACCGAGCTTTCCCTGGAAGACGCCGCGACCGAGCTTGAGGACGGCTGGCTGATCAAGAACGGCTACATCGTCAACGCCGCCAACGCGCTGACCTCGCCCAAGGTCGGCGATATTCGCGTGAACTACACGGCAGTGCCGAACAACGTCGACGTAACGCTCTTCGGCAAGGCCAGCGCCGGGCAGCTCGTGCCCTTCGAGGCCAAAGGCACCTCGCTGTACCGCGCCTTCACCGAGAATCGCGAGGCCGCGATCCAGACGCTGGATACCGAGTATCGCATCTGGATCTGGATCATGCGACTGATCGGCTTCTTCATGATGTGGTTTGGCCTGGTCTTCTGCTTCGAGCCGATCAACACGATGCTGGATATTCTGCCCTTCCTGGGTGGCGCCGGCCGCTTCGTGATCAATATCGTCATGTTCGGCGTTGCGCTGCTGCTCTCGATCCTGACGATCGTGATCTCGATCATCGCGCACAATATTTTCTTGCTGATCGGCGTGTTTCTGCTGGTGGTCGGTGGGATCTACCTCTGGGGCCGCATGCGCAAGCCCAAGGTTGTTGCTCAGCCCGCGTAATGACACGTTGCATGTGCCGATCGTAACGAGCCGCATCTGATCGATACGAAAACTGCCTGGTCCAGGAGATGATCCTGAGCCAGGCAGCTTTATTTGTGGACGGTAGAGCGCGGTTTATTTGACGGTGATCGTCTCGTAGGCGTCGTACCAGTTGCCGTCGAAGTCCTCCGCGATGAAGCCGACCAGGTAGTCGCCCTTGGGAGCGCGCACCTCGTCCCAGACGAAGTTGTCTTTGCCGAAGGTCAGCGTCGCGCCCTCCGTGGTGTAGATCTGCTCGTCTTCGCTGACGTTCTCGTCCAGCGAGATCCACTGCTCAAGGATCGTGAACTTGTCGCCGCTCTTGGGCGTGATCTCGCGCATCGCGCCGGTGTCTTCTTTGCTGGTGAAGCCGAGCACCTGGATCAGCTCGCCGTCGCGGAAAAGCAGCTGCGCGCGGCGCGATTTTTTGCCCTTGGCGGTGGTGTAGAGCCCTTCCACGGCGTAGGTCGCATCCTCGGGTTCTGCGCCGTAGTCCTGCGGATCGAGCACCGCGATCTCGGATTTTTTGCCGTCGTCGATCGCGAAGACCGAGGCGTCCCACTCATACTCGATCGCGACGTTGCCGCCTTCGCCCCAGTCGGGATAGACGATGCCGTCGACTTCGCGGGACTGCTCGGCGTCCAGAAAATCCATATCCATGATCTGAATCGCGTTTTCATCCTCGTCCAGGCGACCGGTGAACACATACAGAAAGGCCAGGTTGTCGCCGCTGACCTCGCTGCTGATCACCACGGGCTTGCGCGGCGAGACCGCGTCCGCCGAGAAGCTGATCGGCGCCACCGCGATCTCCTGCGCGCCGGGGCTGCTGACTTTGTCCGCCGACGGCGCGGGCTTCGGCTTGGCGTTGCGCTCGGGCAGCTCGCGGCCGGTGTAGTGGTAGGCCAGGAAGTCATCCCACAGCGATTCTTCGGCGAAGCGGCTGGCGATCTGCTGGTAGGACTCCGGGCCGGAAGTTTCGTCTTTGTAGAGCTTGGAGTTGGGAAAGTGAATCGCGATGCCGGTCGCGCCTTTCTTGCCCTTGCCGTGCTTCTCGTCCACCACCGCGCGATCGATCGCCGCGAGCAGCTCGTCGGCAGCTTTGCTAACCTCGGGATCGTCGACTTTTTTCTTCAGCAGATTGGCGAAGCTGCCCAGGTCGATGTATGGCGCAGGCTGCTCTTCGTCGAAGACCGTCTCGAAGGCCTGGGCGTAGCGCCGGGCTTTGGCGACATCCTTTTGCTCCGCCTTGGCCAGCGTGATCACCAGGTTGTCGAGCGCCTCGTTTAGCTGCGCGACAGCAGACAGGTCCAGGCCGGTCAAGGTTATTCCGATTGACTCTTCGGCGATGATCTCTTTGGCGCTCATGGTGCCGTCGTAGTCATACATGCGCTCGATGTACTTGGCGCGCATCTTGTCGTCGACGATCTGGTGGTCCTGGTCGATGTAGCTTCTCACGATCGATTTCGACAGCTCGGCGCCGTCCATGGCCGGATTTTCGCTCAGATCGCCCAGGAACGCGGCATAGGCCCAGCCCAGCGTCGGCTCGATCTCCTCCGAGGCGACGGCGTAGCGGGCGTAGGGCGCCATCGCGCTATACACCTCAAGCTGGCTCATCAGGCAGGCGTCGAAGCCGATCAACTCGAACTGTCCGATGCCGGTCTCGGCCATGATGTGGTCCATGGCCTCGCCCATCTCCATCAGAAAGAGCATATCGCCGAAGCTCTCGGCCATCGGGATGTCGTGGCGACCCTGGGTGGCGGGCTCGGGATCGCTCCAGCCGCCGGGCCAGCCCGCGCCGTGATCGGACAGGATCAGCGCGTACTTGTCGGCGGGATATTCTTTGACCGCCCAGGTCACAAAATCGATCAGCGTGTCGGCGTCGGCCATGTTGACCTCGCCCAGATCTTCCAGCTCGGTCGAGCCCAGGTGATCGATGTCGTCGTCCTGCTCCAGCAGAAAGCGCTTAGTGCTGGTCCAGTCGCCGTCGCCGTCGAAGCCGCCGTCATAGCGATCCATCTGCGCGACGATCTTGACCCGCTCGCTGGAGCCGATCAGCTCGGCCTCGTTGAGATCGTTGAACATGTCTTCTTCGAGGATCTCGTCGTCGGCGTCCTCGTAGAGCATCACCAGCCACGTCTGATCTTCGGCGTCGGCGGGAACGCGCGTCGGTACGGGCGTGGTCTTGGCGCTGGCAGGAATCGGCGTGCGCCTGGGAACCGTCGGCGTCTGGGCGACCTCATCGCCGCACGCGCCGAGCACCATCGCGATGACCAGCAGGGCGAGGCACAGATGAAAGCGACTCCGGCGGTGGGTGAACGTTGGGATCATGAGGGCTGCTCCGTGTCTGAGATTGGTTTACGCGGAACGCGTCAGGAGGGCAGAGATCGCGCGTGCAACCCTGCCCTCCCCGACTCCGCCGCCGGATCTACTTGCGACCGCCGCTCGGTCGGCGGCGACGGCGAACCACGACGGTCTGATCGTCGTCCTGCTGCTCGTCGCGCTCGCTCGACTCGTCGTTCTGGTCTTCGTCGCGCTTAGGCTTGCGCGCGGCCTCGTCGGCGGACTCGCGGGCCGACTCCGAATCCTGGCGGTTTGAGCTTGACATATGGTTGCTCCTGTGTGGCTGGACGGCTGGCAAATATTCGAGTTGATCCCGGCTGCTGTGCGAGGAATGTCCATACTATGAATCGTCCCGGCGGCGGTATTTTTCGCCGGGCGGCGGTCCTGATCCCGGGTAGGAAATCGGGTAGCGTGGATTGTCTGGAAATCAAAGCGGAGTCAGGCAAGGCACTATACCCATGCGGTTTGGGCTTTGTCAAACTTATGTAGGCTTTGCAGGCAAACAAAGGAACAAGGGAACAAGGGAACAAGGGAACAAGGGAACAAAACTATGGCCGAGACTCCTTTGTTCTTTGTTCTCTGCTCTTTGTTCTTCGTCCCCTTGGTTCTTGGTTCTTGGTTCTTGGTTCTTTCGTTAGGTTCTAGGTTCTTCGTAGCCTGTGCTACCATAGGCCCGTTGTAACCCCAAGGAGCGGCTATGAAGATCAAGCAGCTAGGCCGTACCGGCCTGAAGGTCAGCGAGATTTGTCTGGGCACGATGACGTTCGGCAATCAAGCCGACGAGACGACCTCGTTTGCAATTATGGATGTTGCGGATCGCAGCGGCGTGAACTTCTTCGACACCGCGAACGTGTATCCGCTGGGCGCGGCACCCGAGCAGGTTGGCGCCACGGAGGAGATCGTCGGGCGCTGGCTCAGAGAGCGCGGAGCGCGCGATCGGGTTGTGCTGGCGAGCAAGTGCGGCGGCGTGATGGGCAGCGGTCCTAACGATCAGGGGTTGAGCCGCAAGCATGTCATCAGCGCCTGCGAGGCCAGTCTGCGCCGGCTCCAGACCGACTACCTCGATCTCTACCAGGTGCACTGGCCCGATCCGACCACGCCGATCGAGGAGACGCTGCGGGCACTCGACGATCTGGTGCGCTCGGGCAAGGTTCGCTACATTGGCTGCTCGAACTATCCCGCCTGGCAGCTTGCCGATGCCCTGTGGACCAGCACGAGCGCCGGCCTGGCGCGCTTCGACTGTGTGCAGCCGCGCTACAATCTGCTGTTTCGCATGATCGAAGACGAGATTCTGCCGCTGT
The DNA here is from genome assembly GCA_036402055.1 of Herpetosiphonaceae bacterium. Lineage (GTDB taxonomy): Bacteria > Chloroflexota > Chloroflexia > Chloroflexales > Kallotenuaceae > LB3-1. Next base: position 6,467 of record DASWTQ010000824.1, on the reverse strand, counting down.
GCCGCGCGCATGGCGTCGGCGTGATCGTGTATAACCCGTTGGCCGGCGGCATGCTCACGGGCCGCTATCGCACGATGCAGGAGGCCGCGCCCGATAATCGCTTTGGGCTGGAGCGCAGCGGCGAGCTGTACCGGCGGCGCTACTGGCACGCGGCGGTCTTCGAGGCCGTGACAGCGCTCGGCGATTTCGTGACGGCGCGCGGCAAGAGCCTGACGCATGTGGCGCTGAGCTGGACGCTCAACCAGCCCGGCGTGACCTGCGCGATCCTCGGCGCGAGCAAGCCGGAGCAGCTGGAAGACAGCCTGGGTGGCCTGGATCTGACGCTGGACGAGGAAGAGACACGCGCCTGCGACGAAGCCTGGTATGCACTGCCCCGTGAGCGCGATCCGTTCATCGCGCGGCGCTAGCCGGTGCGTCAGCTCTGCTTGAGCGTTTTGATGAAGTAGTATGAGTCGTTCTCGTGGCTGGGCTGGATCGCATAGCCCAGCTTGAGCTTCAAGGCGTAGTTTTCGACGCTGGTGATCGGGCTGCGCGAGCGGATCTGGTAGCACTTGCGCTCCCGGCACAGCTCGATCGCCCGCTCTTGCAGCCGCTGCCCGATGCCTAGACGGCGCTGCGCCGGCACTACTCCAAAAGCCTCGACGTAGCCCTCACGCAGCGCTGCTCCCGCGACGATAATCGGCGTTCGCTGGTGCTCCCGACCGATTACCTGGATCACCAGTCGCAGAAAGCCGACGCACTGCCCGTCGACGAGCGCGCCGAGCAGCAGGGATTCGTCGATATACGGCTCGTGCACGGCGATATACCTGGCCTGATCGAGCTGCGCGGCGACGAGCAGAAGATCGTCGTAGGCGCGGGTGTTAGCCTGGATTTCGACAAGCGAAACATTCATTGATCTACCTCTCGACGTTCTTGCGCCGGCAAGGGCAACATATACTATAATCGTTGCGCGAGGACGTCCATACAGCCTCAAACGCGGCTCCCCCCAGACGATGCTCGCGCTACCGGCCGTATCTTTTTAGACATTGGTCCGGTGACTCTCAAAATTATAGGTCCATCCTGAAAGCTGCTCTGCCTGCATCACCCGCGAGGAGATCGAACCGAGAGGAATAGCTCTATGACTGGATTAGCCGTAGATAGCGCAGCAACGATTTGTCGGCGAATCAGCGTCGTGGTCGCCGATGATCATCCGGTTGTCCGCTCTGGCATCGTGTACGAGCTATCGCGGCAGCCGGACATCGAGGTGCTCGGTGCGGCTGAGAACGGAGATATGGCGCTCCAGCTGGCGCAATCGCTTCAGCCGCAGGTGCTGGTTCTAGACTTGAGCATGCCGGGGTTGCGAACCGTGGATGTGGTGCGTCAGTCGCGCACGCTGCCGCTGCCGCCGCAGATCTTGATCCTGACGGCTCACGGCGAGATCGAACATGTGCTGAATCTGCTCAGAGTCGGCGTGGCCGGCTACCTGCTCAAAGACGAAGATCCCGAGGCGATCTCGGTTGCCGTGCGCCAGGTCGCCAAAGGTGAGCGCAGTTTGAGTCCGGCGATCGCCGCCTGCGTGGTCGAGCATACGGTTGTGGGACCGGCCGTGCCGGCTGAGGCTGTGCTCTCGCCGCGTGAGCTGGAGGTGATGCGCGTGCTGGCCAGAGCCAAGAGCAACTACGAGATCGGCCTCACGCTCGACATGAGCGAGCGCACGGTGCGCTACTACTTGCGCAACATCTACGACAAACTGCATCTTACGGGTCGCACTCAGGCGCTGGCCTGGGCGATCCATCACGGCCTCGACAAATCGTAGCTGCTTCCTCTATCGAACGCTCATCACCGGCCGATCCAGACAGGATCGGTCGTTTGCTTGTCAACCGCTGCATGGTCCTGATCTTTGTTTGCCGAAAGTGGCAAACAATTTTGTCGCGAATGATAGTGACAGAAGCGATCGAACGTGCTAAGCTCTATTAAACCCAAATTTAACTTTTATGCTTCGGGATTGTTGCTTAAGCAAAAGCTCTTGAATAGCCCTGGTCCAGGCTGTTGACTCGTTCGGCTCGGCTTGCGATGGAGGAGGTGCGACACCGGAACGTCGGCTGCTACCACACGACCGCACTTTTAGGGATGGGACACGTTATTTAGGAGACCCTGTATGTTTTCTAAGCGCTTCAGCATGTTGGCTCTGTTGGCCCTGGTCTTCGCCCTCACCGTTCTACCGCGCGCCGCCTTCGCCGGAAGCGGCCCCGACAAGCCGAGCGAAGTCAACAATATCGTTCCCGAAGGCTTGATCACGCCGGATCTGTACGAAAAAGAGCAGCAGCGCTCCCACGAGCGCAAGATGCGCGAGTCCGAGGCCCGCAAGCAGCGCGGCGAAGTTGTCGCGCTGGCGACCGTGCTATCCGTTCCCGGCGTCAGCCAGCGTCCCTGCGGCGCGTACTGCGCGCAGGCGGCGACACAGTCGGTTCTGCATTACAAAGGCCAGTACAGCTACACACTGGATCAGATCCGTGGCTGGGAGAATCCCGGCAACGTCGGATGCAGCAGCGGCGCTGGAACCTGCCTGCTGCCGATCCGCGACACGCTGAACGCGCGCGTGCCGGGCCTGCCCTGGGCCGGCTTCTACGAGGCCATCCGTCTGAACCACAACTCGCTCCGCGACGCCGCCTACGATCTTGAGGCCAAGACCAAGAACACGGTCGGCACGTATCGCATGCCGCTGATCGCGCTCGTCAATCCGAACCCGCCGGACGGCACGCCCTACTGCCTGCCGGGCTGGTGCGGCGGCACGACCAGCGCCGGCCACTACCTGACGATCAACGGCTACAACGGCACCTACAACGGCAGCGATGCCTCGGCCGCGATCTACTACCGCGATAGCTGGTATAATCCCGCCGATCAGCACTGGGCCAACACCAACAACTTCGCCGATGCGATCTACTACAAAGATGGCAACGGTAGCTGCACCACCGCCCGCTACAACCTGATCTGGTAACTTTCGAGCCTTCACGTCGGGGAGGAGTCGCAAGCTCCTCCCTTTTTCCTTTGATCCCCCAGTAGAAGAATAAGCTTATGATGCCTACAAAGATTGTGCGGATAGCTGGAACCGGCCTGCTGGCGACGATCCTCTTCAGCGGCTGTACCGCAGTCGCGCCGGCTCCGCCCAATGTCGCGGCGACAGCGCCCGCCGGCACGCCGCAGGCTGCCAATCCTGCCCAAAGCGCCGCTACGCCCGGAGGGCACCCGGCCGCGCCTGCGCAAACCGTCGATCCCGCCGATAATGTTTCGCCTGGAGCACCGCTTGAAGTTGTAGCGGTCAATGCCAAGCCCTACCGCACTGTCGCGTTCAAGCCGTCGACCGGCTATTCCAGCGTGGTAGTTGCGGATAATGGCCGGCTGTATCTTTCGTGCGGCGCGCAGAAGAACACCGAGATCGTTGGCGTGTGCATGATCGATCCCACGAGCGGCAGCGAAACGTTTCTGGTCGATCCGCGCAAAGATAACGCGATGCTCGGCGGTGTGGCCGGCGATGGCGATTGGGCGGTGTATGGCCGCATGGACGAGCCGCAGCGCATCATGGCGATCAACACGACGACCAAAGAAACGATCGAGGTCGGTAAAATTACAGCGGGAGCCATCGACAGCCCGGTGGGCCTGCCTTTCGCGATCTCGGGCTCGCGCATCGTGTGGGTGGACGAGGCCGAGGACGACAGCAAGAAGCGCGTCGAGACGGTGATGCTTTTCGATCTCGACGAGCGCAAGAGCCGGGCGCTGACCACGCTCAAGCCGTCGTTTGTGATCGATCAGATCGACATCAGCGGCGATACGATCGTCTGGAGCCAGGTCGATACCAGCGATGTGGCGAATGTCACCAGCAATGTCGCAGCCTACGATCTCGCGACCGATCAGCTGCGGGCGCTCTCCGACAATGGCCGTGCCTCGATGCCGCAGGTCTATGATCATCACGTGGTCTGGAAAACGACCGCCACGCGCTTTGCCTATGGCAGCGTCTATCTCTACGATCTCACGACCGGCAGCGGCAAGGTGATCGCCCAGGACGAGCCCCAGGCCAGCCCGATTCCGCTCGGCTACGACGCGCCCAGCATCGGCAGCAGCGGCATAACGTGGATCTCGTCGCGCAACGAAAAGATCGAGCTGTATCATCCCGACACCGAGCAGATTGAGGTGCTGGACCAGGGCGGCGGCCGCGCGTTTACCGAAGGTCACTACCTGATCTGGGTCAACGATTCGGTCAAAGCCAAAGGCGACTGGCACCTGCTCTGGAGCGATCTTGCAGCGCCTGCGGCCGGCGGCTCCACGCCGGACAATCAGGCGACCGCGCCGGCTCCACCGCCGACGGCCCTGCCTCCTACGCCGGAGCCGAGTCCTGCGTCCTCAGCGCCAGCCGGTGGGCAGAAGCTACCGGATACCGCGTGGGAAACCTACTCCGGCAAGCAGTACCAGATCAACTATCCGGCCGGCAGCGCGATCACCACCGACGATCTCAACAGCGCGGTCGTCCTCACGCTGGATCAGGAGCAGGTGATCTATTCTGTGCGCGTCACCGGGCCGCTGCCGATTCCGACCGGCGCGAAAAGTCCTCAGGATGTGCTGAGCGCCGCCGATCAAAGTCTGGGCAGCACCTCGACCGCGCCGCAGCCAGTCACCTTGAGCGGTCTCGGCACCGACGATTACCAGGCCGCCGAGATCGCCACGTCGGGCGCGAGCGAGGCTCCCTGCGGGACGTTCACAACGCGCACCGTCGAGATGTTCGCCAAAGGCTCCGAGTACCGGCTGCACTTCGAGGTTTTCGGGCCGGATCACTGTGATGCCACGCAGGTCGCGCTCTTCGACGAGGTGCTGCAAAGCTTCAAGCTTCAGTAGCGCGCGATGATCGGCTGCGACTCGTCGCTCGCTGGACCAGCCGCAGCCGATCCCGAATCGCCAAAGCCGGGCGTGGGCTGGTACAATCCTCCGTATGCACAACGCCGATTTCGATATTGACGCTGCGATCCTCACCTTGCGGCAGACGATGCCCGAGTATCCCGCGCCGCTGATCGACGGGATGAACGAAAACAGCCAGACGCCGTTCCGCATTCTGATTGCCACGATTCTCAGCCTGCGCACCAAGGACACGCTGACGGCTGTGGTTGCGCCGCGCCTCTTCGCCGCCGCCGACACGCCCGAGACGATGCTGGCGCTCAGCGAGGAGCAGATCGCCGAGCTGATCTATCCGGTCGGCTTTTACCGCACCAAGGCGCGCTCGATCCGCGAGATCTCGGCGCTGCTGCTTGAGCAGTACGCCGGCCAGGTTCCCGCCGACCTGGATGCGCTGCTGGCGCTGCCCGGCGTTGGCCGCAAAACCGCGAATCTCGTCGTGACGATGGGCTTCGGGCTGCCCGGCATTTGCGTTGACACGCACGTTCACCGCATCACGAACCGCTGGGGCTATATCGTGACCAAAACGCCTGAAGAGACCGAGTTCGCGCTGCGCGAGAAGCTGCCGCTCAAGTATTGGAATGTGATCAACGGCCTGCTGGTGACGCTCGGCCAGAATATTTGCCATCCGACCTCGCCGCGCTGTAGCGTTTGTCCGGTCGCGGCGTACTGCGCGCGGATCGGCGTGACCCGCAGCCGTTAGCTCCCGTCGTCGATATATCGCCACATATGAAAGCAGGTGCTTGTGGATTCGCTTCTGGAGCATCTCACTCCGGTGCGGCTGACCGAGATTCTGCGCGCCGAGGGCCATCTAAATCGCGGACAGGTCGATCAGATTGAGGTGGCGCAGGTTTTCGAGACGCCGCCCTCGTTTCATTCCCGGCTACGGCTTAGCTACTCTCCCGATGTTTCTGCTGAAGCGCCGCGCCAGATCTTTGTGAAAAGTCCCAAGCCGCACAAGCTGGCGCGCGGCAAGCGTGAGGTCGATTTCTACACCAGGCTCGCACCGTCGATGCCGGACGCGCCGCTGCTGCCCTGCTACGCCGCCGGCTGGAATCCCGCAACCGGGGAGTCGTTCCTGCTGCTGGCCGATGTCTCCGCGACTCACTTCACCGCAGATCCGCCGCTCAGCTGGTCGCAGCTTGAGGTCATGGCGCAGACGCTGGCCCAGATTCATGCGCGCTGGTGGCAGCACCCTGATCTCGTCGCGCTGGTCGGAGAAACACCCGAGGCGCACTTCGCCGTCGATTTCGCGGAGTGCGAACGCTACTATGCCGAGCTTAAGACGAATCTTGGCGATCAGCTGACTCCCTCGCAGCGCCGGATGTTCGAAGATTTCCTGGCGCAGGGGCCGGATCTGATTCTGCCGCGCATCCGCGAGGGACGCGCCCTGACGCTGAGTCATCCCGAGAATCACTACGGGAATATCTTGTTTCCCGTGCAGGAGAGCGGCGCGGCGCTGCTGATCGACTGGCACCAGTACCGCTGCTGGTGGGGCGTGGGAGATCTGGTGAGCGTGATCGATCGCTGTTTGAGCGAGGAGCAGC
>DASWTQ010000823.1:0-5738 GCA_036402055.1 Herpetosiphonaceae bacterium | reverse complement strand
GCTGGCCGACATCGGCAAGGGGCTGGCGACGCTCGAAGGGCACATCAGAACGCTGGAGGGCGCCGGGCTGAACGAATACGAGGAGCTGCTGCTGCGGCTGGGCATGATGGCCAACTGGGCGATCGATACTGCGATCGCAGGAGCGCGCGTGATCTATGGCGACGACGAAGGCATTCAGTGGCTGGCGTTCGACCGGCAGCGCGAGATCTTGCGCCTGCACGACGCGCCGCTGCATGTCGGCCCGCTGCTGGAGTCGAAACTGTTTGCCGCCAAAGAAACCGTGGTGCTGGCCTCGGCCACGCTATCGATCGACAGCTCATTTGATTACGTCAAGCAGCGTCTGGGACTGGACGCCGCGCCGGTGGACGAAGTCCAGCTCGACTCGCCGTTCGACTATGAGCGCTCGACGCTGCTCTACCTGCCGAACGACATGCCGGAGCCGAGCGAGCGCACATACCAGCGGGCGCTCGAAGACGCGCTGATCGACCTGGCGACGGCGACGGGCGGTCGCATGCTGGCGCTCTTCACCTCCAACACCGCTCTGCGCCAGACCTACCGCGCGATCCAGGAGCCGCTGGAAGATCAGGAGATCGTGGTGCTGGGCCAGGGTCTCGACGGCTCGCGGCGCTCGCTGCTCCAGCGCTTCAAAGAACATCCACGCGCCGTGCTACTCGGCACCAGCTCGTTCTGGGAAGGCGTGGACATCGTGGGCGACGCGCTGAGCGTGCTGGTGATCACCAAGCTACCTTTCGCCGTGCCCAGCGATCCGGTCTTTGCGGCGCGCTCGGAGCTGTTCGACGACGCGTTTACCAGCTACGCAGTGCCGCAGTCGATCCTGAAGTTCAAGCAGGGCTTTGGGCGGCTGATTCGCTCCAAAGAAGATCGCGGCGTGGTGGCGGTGCTCGACCGGCGGCTGCTGACCAAGCGCTACGGCAAGCTTTTTCTCGGCTCGCTGCCGCACTGCACCACACAGCAAGGGCCGCTCAAAAATCTACCGCTGGCAGCGGCGCGCTGGCTGGTCTAGGCACGGGCTGGTAGCGCGGCCTGCTGGCCTCGGTTTTGATAGGATCGACAGCAGATACTTCTGGTCAAGACATACGACAAAGGAGCAGCTATGCGGATCATCTATCAAAGTGCGCTGCATCTTCCTATTCCTGCGCTTGCCGAGCTGCAAACGATCGCCTATGGCGGCGGCTGGACCTCGAATCCGGCCAAGCTGGCGGATATTTTTCGCATTCAGAGCGTCGATCTTCAGCAAAGCCTGGTCGTCTACGATGGCCGCAAGCCGATCGGACTGGCGCTGCTGGGCCGGCGGCGAGCCCACGGCTGGCTCTACGATTTCGGCATCTCGCCAGCCTACCGTGGCAAAGGTCTGGGCAGCGGCCTGCTGACCACGGCCACTCGCGAGGCCGCTAAGGCCGGTATGCGCGACATCGAGCTGGATGTGTGGGAGAAGCGCGACGATGCGATCCGGCTCTACCAGCGCGTCGGCTTTCAGCACCAGCGGACCTATCTTAACTTCGAGGCGACCGGCGAGCAGCTCAGGCTCAGCGAGCTTGACATGCCGCCGCAGCTGCGCATGGAGCGCGGGCTGGTTGAGGATGTGATCGGCTGGTATGCGGCGGCGCGGAATGAGCCAGCGCCCTGCTGGGATCGGCGGCTGCCCTCGCTGCTGACCTACGGTGATGCGCAGTTCTGCACCGTCGCCGACGAGCACGGCCCGATCGCCTGTATGCATTATGTCGCGCGTGCAGCTGCGCAAAACGATCCGAACCGCGTCCGGCCTATGTTTGTCGGCTTGAGCGAGCGGACGAACGTCAAGCATCTGCGCGCGCTCTTTTGCTTCGCCGCGCGAACCACCTTCACCGATCTGGCGACGACGACATTCCGGGTTGCGCTGGAGCCTGAGACCAGCCGGCTGGCTGCTATGCTGGCAGACATGGGCGTGCGCGTGGTGGGCAAAGCCTTTGATATGCGACTGATCATCGCACAGACTTAAGCCGCGCTGAAAGCCAACCGGAGCAGGTGATCCGGTTAAAAATCAAAGGACTATAAACCATTGCCACAATAGTCAAAAAGTAGTGAGCATGCATCTTGACGAAACGCATCACTATGGTATTATGCGTGAATATTACACATCACCGTGAACAAATAACCAGGCTACAATATATAATATCTCGACTTTCAAGGTATAGAGCGGCTCACGTTCTGTATACCAAAGTCCCACCCTCCAGCACAGCTTGTCCGCCGTCCAGCCAGGCTGCCATCACAAGGCAATCCGGCGCAATACTCATGTTCTACAGGTTTTAGTCAAATGCAGACCTGTTCGTACACGCTACCATCGATCGATCAAATGCCTCATCTCAGGTGTAGTTCCCCCCTGCCTGAGCAAGACTTGATCTGGTAACATCAGCCTATGAGAGAGCAGAGCAACTATGCCGTCATTCCTGCTGCCAGCTCTTCAATGGATGACGCTGCATGGCACAGCTGCGATCGATCGGGCAAGCCAGAATAGTCGTATTTTGTACGTTCCGAGGGAGAGCCACCTTGTCAAATCAATCCCAGATCGAAGCGCCAACTCCAGCGCCAACCCCCATTGGGTTTTCCGCTGAAATGCTCAAGGAATCCCTGGTTCAAGATACAGCCCCTCCTCCACCGCCGGAAGCAAACCAACCCGTTACCTATCGCCAGATCTTGCAGAATCGCAATTTTCGTCTGCTGTGGATGGGTCAGGCTGTTACCACCTTTGGTAGCTTTTTTACACGTGTGGCTATTCCGATCTATGTGTACACGCTGACGGGCTCATACGGTCATCTCGGGCTCTCTTTCTTTGTAACAAATTTACCTCAGCTATTGTTTGGCTTGTTCGCCGGAGCCCTGGTCGATCGCTGGGATCGGCGGCGTACTATGATCAGCACGGATCTGGTCAACTTCGTGCTGCTATGCAGCCTGGTCGCGGTGATCATGCTGCCGGACCCGGTGGCGGTCAAGCTGGGCGCGATCTATGCAATCACCTTCTGCTCGGCGATCTTACGTGAGCTGTTCAATCCGGCGCGCATCGCAATCTTTACCGAGGTTGTCGACGAGAAATCGCTGCTGACGGCCAACTCGCTGGATCAATCCAGCCAGACGCTGGGCGAGCTGCTGAGCTATCCCATCGCCGCCTATCTGCTGCTCAAGCTTGGTCCTGAGCTGGCGTTTGGCGTGGATGCGGCCAGCTTTCTGCTTTCGGCGCTGCTGATCTGGGGCGTGAAAGTCAAGAAGGCTCCGGTTGCCGAAACCGTCGAGACGAGCAGCATCTGGCACGATATGCGCGCAGGTCTGACCGCAGTCAACAAGTCGTCGCTGCTGCGTAAGATTGTGCTGTTGAGCTTCGTGGTGCCGATGATCTTTATGCTGCTGGGCGCGCTGACGCTGCCGTTCGCCGTCGAAAAGCTCGGCAGCACGGCCGAGGTCGGCTTCCCGGCGCTCGAAGGTGCGCTGGCGCTCGGCGTGACGGTCGGTATGCTCGCGCTTGGATATTGGGGCCAGAATATCCCGCGCTGGAAGCTGCTGGCGATGGGCCTGTTCGGCTTCGGAGTCTGCATGATTCTCGTCGGCCTGGTGCCGAGGATCGGTGCGGCGTTTGGCATCGAAGCATCGACACTGGCATTCGATCTCGACCCGAACTCGCCCGAGAATCCCTGGACGGTCCTGCTGCTGATGGCGATTCCGCTGGTTTTCCTGCAAGGCGCTACCAATAGCCTGCTCTTCACCTGTATTCGCACCGTGATGCAAGAAGAAGCGCCGCGCGCGATGATTGGCCGCGTGGCCAGCGTCGTGGGTGTCGCGTCGGGCGTCGGCTATTCGAGCGGCGCGCTGCTGACCAAAATCGGCGAAGGTCGCGCCGATACGGTGATCTCGATCATTGGCGCGATTCTGCTTTCGATTGGCCTCTTCTCCTTCTGGTGGCTGCGTGTTCCGCCCCGCAACAGCGCGCCGGTTGCGCCGCCGCTGCCCGAGCAATCCTTCTAGCGTAGCGGTCGCTCAAAAGACGAAAGGACGGGTTTGCCCCGTCCTTTTTGTTACCCCATCATTCGGGAAGCCGTTCTGCTATTGTTCGGTGGCGACCGGCGGCTGGGCCGGAACCGGCGTTTCCGGTACTGCTGTCAGCGCCGCGCCCGCGATCCCGGCATTATTCTGCATTTGCGCCGGTACAACTGGAGCCGAGACGCTGAGCCTGGGAATGAATTTATCGGCGTATTTGCTCACGCCGCCGCCGATGATGATCAGATCCGGCCAGAAGAGCCGCTCCATCGCGCCCAGATATTCGTCGACCCGCTTGGCGTATTCCTTCCAGCTCAGCTCCTTCTGCTCACGCACCCGATCCGAGGCGCGCAGCTCCGCATCTTTGCCGCGAAGCTCGATGTGTCCCAACTCTGTATTCGGCACCAGCTGGCCTTTGACAAAGAGCGCCGTGCCGATGCCGGTGCCCAGCGTGATCATCAGCACAAGACCGTCGACCCCACGACCGGCACCCCAGCGCATCTCGGCCAGACCGGCGGCGTCAGCATCGTTGAGGACGGTCACGGGACAGCCAAGCGCCTCGCGCAGCCCCGCGCCAAGATCGAAGCCGATAAACTCGGGCGCAATATTGGCCGCTGTTTTGACGACGCCCGCCTTGAGCACGGCCGGAAAGCCACAGCCGACCGGTCCTTCCCAGCCGAAGTGGGAGACAACCTCGGCCGCCGTCGCGATCAGCGCGTGCGGAGCAGCAGGCTGAGGCGTGGGAATACGGAAGCGCTCCGCCAGAAGATTGCCGGTTTCAATATCAACAGGAGCGCCCTTAACGCCGGAGCCGCCAATATCCAGGCCAAAGACATGCATAGTTGTTCCTTTCCGCTTAACGCATCAGCGCGATTGTACCCGAGTTGTGCAAAAGATCAGCAGGCGCGCGATCAACATCGTCGCGGCGGGAACCAGCGAAGGTAACGGACCCCGTAACGCCAGCGGCAGCAGCAGGAGATTCAAGCCGACCGCACAGAAAACATTCCAGCGGCTCGTTCGCTCGACGGCGCGCGCGAGTGCCAGCAGCGCAGGACGATCTGTCGCGCCAAGCTTCACCGCATATTCCGCAGCCGACTGTGGCTCTGCCGCGATGCGGCTGAATAACGCGCCGGAAGGAATCAGCCAGCCCAGTACAGCCGCACGCTCGACGCCCACTTCCCACGCCGATGATCTGGCGATGCCCAGCGTACACGGGCAGCCAGCCGCCACAGCCGCCAGCCCAGCCATGAGGCCGAAAGTTACACTCCCGCCGAGCATAATCTGCACGCCAACCACCGCGCTCGCGGACACCAGAATCGCCAAACCGAGCCAGCTCACAAACGGTTCGCTGCGCTGCACAGCCGGCAATGATGGTAGCTGAGATCGCACATGGAGCGGTGTCAGCTGCTCCAGGGTAGAGGCGAAGCGCCGCTGGATCGCGGCCGCCTGTGCCTCGCCGGCGACAACCCAGGCCAGCGCCATCGCGGTCACGTCGAAGTACATCGGCGCGCGGTGATCGAGCAGTGCCGGGCAGCTCGCGACAAACGCGGCCAGCGCGCCGATCGTCACCAGCTCCGTTGAGCCAAAACGGCGCCGGCGCAGCATCTGCCAGGTGCTGTGGAAAACGTGGCGCGTAGTCCAGATGGTCCAGAGCGTCAGCAGCCCGCTCAGCCAGACCACGAGCCAGGTAGCACCGCCATGATCGGCGTGAG
>DASWTQ010000822.1:0-7769 GCA_036402055.1 Herpetosiphonaceae bacterium | reverse complement strand
GCATGCTGGCGCATCCAGCTTACGCGCAGCGCCATGCGCGACTCCGCGTCGGTGCCGCCCTGCTTGCCTTCCATCAGCGTAAAGCCAAAGTTGTGCGACAGATATTGATCCTGGGCCAGATGCAACGCTTCGGGATGCTTCAAACGAATGCCGAGCACCGGATCGGCGTGGATCGATCCCGCAGCATTGGACGCAGGTGTGAACTGCATTGCGACAGCCAGCAGCGCGCCGGTGGTGAGAACGCCTAGACGCTTCAACATACAAGCTCCTTTTTTTCGCGGTCTGGTTGTAGATGAGCTGGAGAGATGCGGAAGGGGGTTAGTTTCTAAGGTAAAATTCCTTATACCATTTGTCAATAAGGGATTTCCCTACCTTTGATGAGGGAAATCCCTACCGCGCGTCGTGCCTTGACAGCGTCTCAGGTGTTGGCATAGACTCTAGGCACTTCATGCGCCGCCGAGGAGGAGAGCAACGATGCATCCGCGTATCATCAGTGAGCTTCGTGCGATCGTTGGGGAGCGCGGCCTGATCACAGAGGCCGAGCAGCTGCGAACGTACGAGTGCGATGGTCTGACGAATTTTCGGGTGATGCCGCTGGCGGTCGCGCTGCCTGCGTCTGGCGAGCAGGTCCAGGCGATCGTGCGGATCTGTCACCGCGAAGGCATTCCGTTTGTGGCGCGCGGCTCGGGGACTGGTCTCAGCGGCGGCGCGCTGCCCGTCGAGAGCGGCATCGTGATCAGCCTGGCGCGGCTCAATCGTATTCTTGAGGTCGATCTTCCCAACGCGCGGATCGTCGTCGAGCCCGGCGTGATCAACCTGCATGTCACGCAGCAGGTCGCGGCACACGGCTACTTCTACGCGCCCGATCCGTCATCACAGTCGGTCTGCACGATCGGCGGCAATGTGGCGGAAAACTCCGGCGGCGCGCACTGTCTCAAGTATGGCTTTACGGCGAATCATGTGCTGGGCCTGAAGGTCGTGCTGCCTGACGGCGAGATCGTGGAGCTGGGCGGCAAAACGCTGGATCAGCCGGGCTACGATCTGATGGGCGTGTTCGTCGGCTCCGAGGGCACGCTGGGCATCGCCACCGAGATCACGCTGCGGCTGGTCAAGCGGCCCGAGGTGATCCAGACGCTGCTGGCGGCCTTTCACTCCACCGACGAGGCCGGCGCCGCCGTGAGCGAGATCATCGCCGCCGGGATCTTGCCAGCCGCGATCGAGATGATGGACAATCTCAGCATCCAGGCGGCGGAGGCAGCGGTACACGCGGGCTATCCGCAGTGCGAGGGCCTGCTGCTGGTCGAGCTTGACGGTCCCGCCGCCGAGGTCGCGCTGTCGATGGAGCGTGTCACCACAATCTGTCGTGATTGCGGCGCGTGGGAGATCCGGCTGGCGCAGTCCGAGGCCGAGCGGCTGGTGGTCTGGAAAGGGCGCAAGGCCGCCTTCGCCGCGATGGGCCGCGTCTCGCCCGACTACATTGTGCAGGACGGCGTGATTCCACGCACGGCGCTGCCGCGCGTGCTGCGCGAGATCAAGCAGCTCAGCGAGGCGGCTGGCCTGCGTGTCGCAAACGTCTTCCACGCCGGCGACGGCAATCTGCATCCGCTGGTGCTCTACGATCGCAGCGTGCCCGGCCAGGAGCATATCGCCGAGGAGCTATCGTTCGACATTATCAAGCTGTGTGTGCAGGCTGGCGGCTCGATCACCGGCGAGCATGGCGTGGGCCGCGAGAAACAAAAATTCATGTCCACGATGTACGCCGAGCCGGATCTCGACACCATGCAGCTGGTGCGCTGCGCCTTCGACCCGCGCCATCTCGCCAATCCCGACAAGCTTTTTCCGCGTCCCCGGCTGTGCGCCGAAAAGCCTGGCCGCTACGAGCCGCATCCGCTGGAACAGGCCGGGGTGGCCGAATTGTTTTAGAACCGAGCGAAAGAACCTAGAACCTAGAACCCAGAACCGGGACGAGAACAGAGAACAGAAGCAAGTACCACCCTTCCCCTCGCCTGCGAAGCGGGAGAGGGGATGCCGAACGGAGTGAGGCAGGAGTGAGGGCCTGATCACGAATCAAAAGCTAGTCCCCTTTGTTCCTTTGTTCGTTTGTCCCTTTGTTCTTCCTTTCATGGAGAGCGCCGATGATGGTTGACTCCCAAACGCTACAGACCGATCTGAGCGCGATCGTGGGCGCGGAGCACGTACGCGTGGCGACGCCAGACGACGCGATCGACGGTGTGCAGGCGCAGATAATCGTCGAGCCTGGCGACGAGACGCAGGTAGCGGCGGTGCTGCGGCTGGCCTCCGGTGCCGGGCTGAGCGTCGCGCCGCGTGGTGGCGGATCGAAGCCCGGCTGGGGCAATCCTCCCCGCAGTCTCGATCTGATCCTTTCGACGCGCCGTCTGGATCGCGTGGTCGAGCACGCCTGGGGCGATATGACCGCGACGGTTCAGGCCGGCTGCACGGTGGCCGAGTTTCAGCGGGTGCTGGCTGAGCACGGCCAGCGGCTGGCGCTCGATCCGCTCTGGCCCGAGCGCGCTACTATCGGCGGGATTCTGGCGACCAACGATAGCGGCTCGCTCAGGGCGCGCTACGGCACACTCCGCGACCTGGTTCTGGGCCTGACGATCGCGCTGCCGGATGGGACGCTGGCCCGCAGCGGCGGTAAAGTCGTCAAGAATGTGGCGGGCTACGACCTGCCCAAGCTGATGAACGGCGCGCTCGGCACGCTGGGCGTGCTGACCGAGGCGACCTTTCGGCTGTATCCGCTGCCGGCCCATGTGCGCTGCCTGCGCTTTGGCGCCTCCGAGGTCAGCGCGCTTCACCGGCTGATCCTGCGCGTGCTGGACTCGACGCTGGTTCTGACCGGCGCGCAGCTCTCAGTCGCAGCTGACTCAGCGCCAGTGCTGGATCTGCGCTGTGAGGGCATCGCCGAGGCACTCGACGATCAGATCGCGCGGCTGATGCAGTTTGGAACCGGCCTCTCGGTCGAGGCGCTCACACCTGGCGACTGGCGCGGCTACGAGTCGCTGTGGACTGCTGCTGAACAGGCGCTGATCTGCAAAGTCAGCGTGCTGCCGGGCGACATCGACGCGCTGGTGCAGACGATCCGGCGTGTGGCCGGGCCGCTGCGTCTGGACTGGCAGCTGAAGATTCAGGCGCTCGGCACCGGCATGCTGCACGTCTCGGCCGCGAACGAGCAGGCGCTGCTGGCGGCCTTAAGCATTCTGCGCTCCGAGATCGGGCAGCTTGAGGGCTCCTGTGTGGCGCTGCACGCTCCACTGGCAGTCAAGCAGCGCATCGACGTGTGGGGAGCCGCGCCGGGATCGCTGCCGCTGATGCGCCGTGTCAAAGATCGCTTCGATCCGCAGCATGTGCTCAATCCCGGACGTTTTGTAGGAGGCATTTAAATGGCGCAGGCCGTGAAGCAAGCAACCGGCAGCCCGATCAGCATCTTTGACGCGTATCATCCGCCCTCGCCCGAGCTGATCGACGAGTGCGTTCACTGCGGCTTTTGCCTGCCCACCTGCCCGACCTATCTGCTGTGGGGCGAGGAGATGGACTCGCCGCGTGGGCGGATCTACCTGATGAACCTGGGCAATCAAGGCCAGGCCGCGCTGACCGATACCTACGTCCGCCACTTCGATCAATGTTTGGGCTGCATGGCCTGCCTGACCGCCTGTCCCTCGGGCGTGCAGTACGACAAGCTGATCGAGTCCACGCGCGCCCAGATCGAGCGCAACTATCGACGCTCGCTGCCCGATAAGCTGTTTCGGCGGCTGCTCTTCGCGCTGTTTCCGCATCCCAATCGTCTGCGGGTGCTGGCCGTGCCGCTGTGGATCTACCAGGCGTCGGGACTGCGCGGTCTCGTCCAGCGCTCCAACGTGCTGAATCTGCTGCCGGCGCGACTCAAGGCCATGGAATCGCTGCTGCCGCCGATCTCGCTGGCTGGCCTGCGCTCCAAGGTGCCGGCGCGCATTCCGGCGCAGGGCCAGCGCCGCCGTCGTGTCGGGCTGCTGCTCGGCTGTGTGCAGCGCGTCTTTTTCGGCGATGTGAACGCCGCCACCGCGCGCGTGCTGGCCGCCGAGGGCTGCGAGGTTGTCGCGCCGCCGGATCAAGGCTGCTGTGGCGCGCTGATGGTGCATGCCGGGCAAGAGCAAGACACGCTGGCGCTGGCGCGGCGCATGATCGAGACCTGGGAGCGCGCCGATGTCGATACGATCGTGATCAACGCGGCCGGCTGCGGCTCGACGCTCAAAGAGTACGGCTATTTGCTGCGCGACGATCCGGTCTACGCCGAGCGCGCCCGCGCTTTCTCCGCCAAGTGCAAGGATATTTCCGAGGTGCTGGCCGAGCTAGAGCCGCGCGCGCCACGCCACCCGCTGAATCTGCGCGTCGCCTACCACGACGCCTGCCATCTTCAGCACGCGCAGGGCGTCCGCGCCCAGCCGCGCCAAGTCCTGAGCACGATTCCCAGCCTTGAGATTCGCGAGATCCCCGAGGCCGCGATCTGCTGCGGCTCGGCGGGCGTGTATAACCTCGTCGAGCCGCAGCCGGCCCAGCAGCTCGCCGATCGCAAGGTGCAGCATGTGCTCTCCACGGGCGCGGATCTCCTGGCGACCAGCAATCCCGGCTGCCTGCTTCAGATCATGAATGGCCTCAAGCGTGCCGGTCATCCCTTGCCGGCGCTGCATCCCGTCGAGCTGGTCGACGCCTCGATTCGCGGCGTGCTGCCGGCGGCGTTAGAGCGGCGGTAGACGGATACAACCTAATAGCTGCGGAGGTTTTACCATGGGCTTGCTGCTCTATCTGGCGACCAGGAACGGCCTGCAGTGCGGGTTACGCCTCCATGAGCTGAAGCTCACACTGCAACCAAACCACGCTGCATGCCGTAGATGCGGTTGATACCTCGATGCGGGTCGTTCTCCTGCGGCTCTTGATCGATCGTAGACCTCTAACCGCTTCTACACAGATTAGGATTTGCTATGCGCTCACTGCGTTCAATCACGGTGCTGGTGATCTTGCTGATTGGGCTGCTTACCACGTACGCAACACCCTCCACGGCGACCACCATCTCTCGACTCGACGCGGCAGCGGATTGCGCCGCTGAAGGCGCGCACTGTGTGTTTCTGCCCTGGATGCGCATTCCCGCGCCGCCGCCCACGCTTCAGGAGCTGGCGACTATACCCGGCAACATTGCGACGGTTGAGCTGAGCGGATCGCACGCCTACATCAGCCAGGACGATGTGCTGTACGTCGTCGATGTGACCAATTCGCGCCAGCCGGAGGTCGTCGGCGGCCACCGGTTCACCGGGCTGCGACTGCCTGTTGTGCGTGACATCGAGGTACGGCCGCCGCTGGCCTATGTGTCCACGCTCGATCGCTTCACGTCCTGCTGCTTTGATGCCCAGCTCCATCTGCTCGACATCGCGCAGCCCACGCAGCCGCAAGTCATCACGTCGACGGCCACTTTCGGCGGGCTTGACATCGAGGTTGTCGATCAGCGTGTCTATTCGACGGGCTTTACCTGGATCTACTCCACGCCGGATCTGGTGATCCACGATGTGATTAATGCCTCAAAGTTTCAGGCGCGTGGCACCTTCGGCTTCAACGGCAGCTCGTCGATCGCCGTCAACGACTCGATCGTTTATGTTGCCGATTATCTGAATGGTATCAATGTGCTCGACGTTAGCGACCCGGACCATATTGTGCGGCCGGCAATTGTTGGTACGCCGGGAGCAGCCTACCACGTAGCGATCGACGGCGCGTATTTGTATGTGGCTACGTCTGAAGTTCTGGCGATCTTTGATATTGCGGCGCCCCAAGCTCCAGCTCTGCGCTCCGTACGACAGCTCCCTGGCTTTCCTACCGATCTTGAGGTGGCGAGCGGCCGGGCCTATGTTAGCCTTGACCCAGGCGGCGTAGCGATCCTGGATGTGCGTAATCCTGATGAGCCCGAGCTGCTGACCACATATCCGGTGGCCGGAACTGCCTATGCCGTGGAAGTCGACGACTCGCTGATCTACCTGGCGACCAGCAGCGGCTTGCAGATTGTGCAGGTGACCGCGCCGTGAGCGTCCGCCTTATGTCGGAGTCCCAGGAGCGTTCAAAGGCCCATAGTGCCGCCGGCTGAGCCAGGTGACAATGGTGACAATAGGGATCGGCCTCGGCGCGCGGCCGTTCAACCACACGTGCTAGGATATGCTATGCGTTCGCTGCGTTCGATCATGGTGCTGCTGAGTCTGCTCGCGGCGCTGCTCACCATGCACGTCACCCCCTCCACGGCGACGACCCTTGCCCAGCCTGCTTCGGTGGCCGATTGTGCGTCCGAGACGACCTACTGCGCGTTTCTGCCCTGGATGCGTGTTCCGGCGTTCCCGCCCACGTTCCAGCCGCTGGCCTCAGTTCCCGGCGATATTTCGACGGTTGAGCTGAGTGGCTCCTACGCCTACATTGGCCGTGGTAGCGAGCTGCTGATCGTTGATGTGAGCGATCCCCTACAGCCGCGCGTGGTCAGTACATACCAATTCCAGGGCATCGGGCTGCCATCGATCGTAGATATCGAGGTGCAGCCGCCGCTGGCCTACGTGTCCACCTTTGCGCGCGTCTCGTCGTGCTGTATGGATACGCGGGTGTACCTGCTGGATGTCGGACAGCCTGCGCAGCCACAGTTGCTTGCGTCGACTTCCGAGCTGGGAGGGGCCGACATCGAGGTGGCCGATCAGCGGGTGTATGCGGCAGGGCCGCGCTGGTCCCTTCCCTGGCCGGATCTTGTGATCGCCGATGTTGTAGGCTCGTCCAGCTTGTTCAAGCGCGGCAGCTATGGCAACGACGGCAGCTGGTCGGTGGTAGTCAACGGCTCGATCGTTTATGTCACGGATAACGAGCACGCCATTCTGGTGATCGACGCGGCCGATCCCGACAGCCCTAAGCTGCTACAAACGATCAGCACGCCGCATATGCCCTACTCTATGCACGTCGACGGCTCGGATTTATATGTAGCCATGGTCAACACGCTGGCGGTCTACGACATCAGCACGCCCGAGGCTCCGGCTGTGCGCTCGATCCGCGAAATCCTTGGCTTCCCGTCGGATCTTGAGGTAGCCGACGGCTGGGCCTATGTTAGCGTTAGCTCGGTGGGCCTCTCGATCCTGGATGTGCGTAATCCCGACATCCCCGAGCTGGTGGCCTCGTATCCGCCGCCAGGGCAGGGGCAGGTCAACGCGCTGGAAGTGGACGGTGCGCTGCTCTATCTGGCGACCAGTAACGGCCTGCACATCGTGCGGGTCACGCCTCAGTAAGTTTCATTCTCCTACCGATCGGCGTCTCATTATTTTTCTACCGGTTAGGATATGCTATGCGTTCGCTGCGTTCGATCACGGTGCTGCTGGGCCTGCTCACGGCGCTGCTCACGGCACACGCCACGCCCTCCACGGCGACGACTATCGCACGGCCAGCTTCGGCGGCAACTTCCGCGGCCGATTGTGCGACCGAGACGACCTACTGCGCGTTCCTGCCTTTGACCCGCTTTCCCGTGCCGCCGCCCACGCTTCAGGAGCTGGCAAGAATTCCGGGCGACATCAGGGCGGTTGAGCTGGAAGGCGCGTATGCCTACATTGGCTCGGCGGATGTGGTGTATGTTGTCGACGTGAGCAATCCAGCCCAGCCGCGCGTGGTCGGCGGCGTTAAGCTCCCGAATTTCCGCGAGCCCTATATTCTGGACATCGAGGTACAGCCGCCGCTGGTGTATGTGTCGACGCTGGATCATCCCAACA
>DASWTQ010000821.1:0-2217 GCA_036402055.1 Herpetosiphonaceae bacterium | reverse complement strand
TAGTGCGATGCCGCGCCGGCTGAGGTTGGCATAGCCAATGCTATACATAAAGCAGGAGACTGCGATGAGTAACTCAAACAACATAGCGAAAGATGTCGCAGACCGATTGCGCCAACATGCCGGTCGCGGCGAAGGAATCGTCACGGTTGACAGCGGCGATGTCGCGGTCAGCATCGATGTCGAGCAGAGCGAGCGCTACGCGGTCGGCGTGCGCGGCATTCACGTCAAGCCACAGCAGCCCGGCGGCAACGTGCGCGACACGGCCGATCGGATTGTCGAGCGCGTGCAATCGCTGGACGAGCCGCTGACAGTGGTGGAGTGCGATACCAAGAATGGCCGCGCGATCGTGCGCTCAGCCGAGCCCGAGGCCGACGCGGCAGGCGTGACCTACTGGGAGGCCGACGTGCAGCACGACGAAACGTCGTTGCGGCGCTACCACAAGCAGCACGGCGTGCCCGAGCGCGAGCTTGTGACCGAGCCGCTGAAACACAACACGGCCGGTCGGGTTGCCGAGCAGCTCGCCGACGCCGTGAGCGGAGTTCCAAGCCAGCAGTGAGAGTAGTATGATCCACGATGTATTGCCTTTTATCGAC
This sequence comes from Herpetosiphonaceae bacterium, assembly GCA_036402055.1. Classification (GTDB taxonomy): domain Bacteria; phylum Chloroflexota; class Chloroflexia; order Chloroflexales; family Kallotenuaceae; genus LB3-1. The sequence goes on along the minus strand of DASWTQ010000821.1, from coordinate 1,624 downwards.
GAGTGCCGCGACCGCAGCGAGCCGCTGGCCGTGGCGACAGTTGTGCGCACCTACGGCTCAGCGCCGCGTCAGGTCGGATCGAAGATGGCCGTGAGTCAGGGCGGCGCGATCGCCGGCTCGGTCTCGGGCGGCTGTATCGAGGGCGCGGTCTTTGAAGAGTGCCAGCTAGCGCTCAAAACCGGACAGCCCAAGCTGCTCAGCTTTGGCGTGTCTAACGAGCAGGCCTGGGACGTTGGCCTGGCCTGCGGCGGCACGATCGAGGTGTTTGTGGAGCGGCTCGACTGGTAAATTGATCAAAACCAAACCCAGAGTGAGAGTTTGTATCGGGACGTTGCGTGCAGCGTCCCGATGCGCTATAACAAGCCTATGATCTTCGACACACTACGAGAAGCTATTGCAGCAGAGCGGCCCGTCGCGCTGGCGACGGTGATCGAAGGGGAGCCGCTGGGAGCCAAGCTGTTGATCGATTCCAACGGCCGGCAAGGCTCCCTGGGCGACGCGGATCTTGACTCGCAGGTGCAGGCCGATGCGCTGTCGCTGCTGGACGCCGAGACCAGCGAGTCGCGCTCCTACACGGCGAGCCAGGGCGCGGTGACGGTGCTGATCGAGGTGTACCCGCCGCCGCCGCATCTGATCATCGTGGGCGCGGTGCATACGGCGATTCCGCTGACAACCTGCGCCAAACAGCTCGGCTTTCGGGTTACGGTTGTCGATCCGCGCGGCACGTTTGCCACCGACGAGCGCTTTCCCGACGCCGACGCGCTGGTGGTGGAGTGGCCCGACGAGGCGCTGCCCAACCTGCGGCTAGATCGCTCGACCTACGTCGCGGTGCTGACCCACGATCCCAAGCTCGACGATCCGGCGGTACAGATCGCGCTCAAGTATCCGGTGCGCTACATCGGCGCGCTGGGCAGTCCCAAAACCCAGGCCAAGCGCAAGCAGACGCTGCTGGAGGCGGGCGTGCCGCCTGAAGATCTTGAGCGCATCTACGGCCCGATCGGGCTGCCGCTGGGCAGCAAAACGCCCGCCGAGATCGCGATCAGCATTCTGGCCGAGATGATCGCCGTACGACGCGGCAAGCGGCTGGGTCCGCTTACATCATGATCGCGGGCGTGCTGCTGGCCGCCGGACGATCGCAGCGCATGGGCCAGCCCAAGCTGCTGCTGCCCTGGCAGGGCGTGCCGCTGGTGCGCTTTGTCGCTCAGCAGATTTTGAAATCCAAGCTCGACGAGCTGATCGTCGTGGCCGGCCATCGCTCCGAGCATCTAATCGCCGCGCTGGACGGTCTGGCTGTGCGTATCATTCGCAACGACGATTTTCTCGACGGTCAAAGTACCTCGCTGCGCGCCGGCATCGCCGCGCTGGACGAGTCAGTCTCAGCCGCGCTGGTGCTGCTGGCCGATCAGCCGCTGCTTCAGCCCGCGACGATCGATGCGCTGATCGACCTGTATCGGCGCGAGCAGCCGCCGATCGTGGTGCCGCGCCATGAGGGGCAGCGCGGCAACCCCGTGCTCTTCGATCGCAGCCTGTTCGCGGAACTGCAAGCGATTCGCGGCGACCAGGGCGCGCGCAACGTGCTCAAAGCTCACCAGCAATCCAGTCGTTGGTTCGATACTACGGATGG
>DASWTQ010000820.1:0-3737 GCA_036402055.1 Herpetosiphonaceae bacterium | reverse complement strand
CAAAGGAACAAAGGAACAAAGGAACAAGGATTTTGGCTGTGGGTTTTTTGTTCGTAGTTTCAGGCCCTCACCCCCTACACCCAGAGGGTACCCGCTCTCCCGCTGCGGCAGGCGAGGGGGAATTATGGTGCGTCTTTACTTCTTGTTCTCGGTTCCTTGTTCTCCGTTAGGTTCTTTGTTCTCCGTTAGGTTCTTTGTTCTCCGTTTTGTTCATTTGTTCGTTTGTTCCTTTGTTTTCTGCGCTCCTTCTCAGGAGCGCATAGTACAGCCCGATCTGAATGATGAAGAAGCACGCGCCGACTACGGATGCGCCGCCCCACCACCACGCCTGTAGCTGGTTGGCGAGGCCAAAAAAGATGATCGCGGCTCCGGCGGCCAGGCTACCCAGCAGCGCGACTTGCAGCATCAGCAGCGAGGCGACACTCCACGGCTTCGACGGCGATGGCAGCGTGCGTGCATTCCAGAGAAACGCGCTCTCAAGATCCGGGAGCTGGCTGTGCTCGATATAAAACTGTTTGATATGGTTCATCGCCGCGACGCTGCTGAGCCACGCCAGCCTTAGCCGCGCCAGCTGAAGCAGTGTCAGCAGGCTAAAGAAGCTGAGGCCGCAGAACAAGATCGCAAACGACCAGTAGGTTTCGGCCACTTGCAGCTGCTCAACCTGGGTGCTGAGGATCGCGGCGATCAGGCTGCCCGTGGTGACAAGGTAGAGCGTCGTGGCTCGCGAGCGATCTTCGGTTGCCTGGAACGCCGTCTGTGCGATGTACTCGAACTCGGCGATCAGCAGCGCGTTGGCGTCAAGATCCGGGTTTGCTCGTGCGCGCTCACGGGCGAGAACCAACGGCTTGGTGGAATCTTTCTGGTTCACTGGCGTCCTCATTGTGCGGCATAGCGACGTTATTACTGCTGTGAATGATACCGCCTTTCGTGGTGTTTGAAAGGCAGACCGGACAGATCGCGACAGCTTACCCGGAGCAACGAGCGTCTCGATTGATCCGTAGTGATGTTAACGTGCTCCCGGTAATGAGGACCATGTGATCGATTAGAATGGCCTCAACGAGTTGGTGAGGTAAAGATCTGCGACGACTGCGCCCTGGCTCGGCGGGGAGCGTTCGTGCGTCCTGGGTCAGCACCGACAGACTCCGGGCATGCTGATGTATAGTGAGCGACGCTGTGTAGTGAATAGGAGCCGTATGAGCGACGCGTATGAAGGCACAACCGTACGGTTGCAGCCGCCCTGCCCGATGTGTCAGGGCAGGATGGAAGCGGGGTATCTCCTCGACCGTGGCGAGACGAACTCCCTGTATCAGAGCGAGTGGGCGGCAGGCGAGCCTCAACGCAGCCGGCGGAGTGCCATTAATTTATGGATGAATACAGGTACAGTCAACACCACGCGGGTCCGGCGCTATGCCGTCAGCATGTTCCGGTGTGAGGCGTGCGGCTTCCTCGCCGCCTATGCCACCACACCGCTCAATGATGTGCAATAGCCTGAAACCATTCCGCCCCGCCTGATCCATCCCACGCGGTCACCGGCGGGGCAGGTCAACGTATTGCGATACGCCCCTACCGGTCCAATACTTCTGCTTCTCGCTCTAGAGCAATGGCGCGCCGATGGTCCTATCTTTGTTTGTCGTAGGAGTACATCCTGAGCCTATGCTTGCTCCTGCTCCGCTGATTCCGCTGCCAGGACAAATGGGGGATGGACGATGCTCGCGGCGAGTCGGTATGCTGCCCAGCGTTACCGGCGGCGACCCGCGCAAGCGATCGTCGCGGCTCGTGACCGGCTGAGCGGAATGCAAAGGACAATTTCATGGAGAAGATCGCTGCAAGGAGATCGCGCCGAAGCGCAGGCCATCGTTACATACGCGTCCACCTGAGTCTGGTCGTTATGCTGGCGCTGGTGTTCACGTCGAGCGCCTGGGCCGCCACCACGACGAGCGAGACGTTCACGGTAACGCCGGCCGCGATCCCTTTCTCCGAGCCCGAGATTGTTAACCCGCAGCGCGGCTTTTACCGCTGGTATGGCCGCGAGCCGATCCCGCAGCCGCGACCCTCGTATGAGCACTACATACGCTATGGCTGGCGTGCGCTTGAGCCGAGCAAAGGCCAGTACGATTTTTCGATGATCGAGCATGATCTGCTGATGGCGCGACATATGAATGCATCCTTTGCCTTCCGTGTGATGGCCGTCAATGGCTTTAGCTCGCCGATGGAAGTGCCGGAATATCTGCGCCAGGAGATCGGTGGCGCGTACTGCTCCTACAACGGCCAGACGGTGTGGGTGCCCAACTGGAATCATCCGCTGTTCGTCGAGCGGGCCCGGGCATTGATGCAGGCGCTGGGCGCGCGCTTCAACGGCGAGCGCTGGCTGGCCTACTACGATCTGGGGCTGTACGGCCACTGGGGCGAGTGGCATACCGGCGGATTATGCACGCCACCCGGCAGCACGGCGACCAAACGTGCGCTGGTGGATATGCAGCTGGCGGCGTTTCCCGACTCGCCGGTGCTGATGAACGCGGGCGCGGATAGCGAGACGTTTGCCTACGCGCTGAATCGATCGCCTGAGATCGGCGTGCGCGTCGATAGCCTGTGCAGCGTGTGGTTCGACGAGCAGTTCAACACCGATCCCACCAAAAAAGCACTGATGCAGACGCGCTGGAAGACTGCGCCGATCGTCTCCGAGTACGTCGGCGGTGGCCATCCCGATCTCCCGCAGTGCGATCGGCAGGTGCGCGAGTGGCATGTTGCCTCGGTGGCCAGCGGTAACTTCGGCGATTGGCAGAGCTACTCCGCCGCCGAGCAGGCGCAGCTCCTGATGCTCGGTAAGCACTCGGGCTATCGCTTTCAGCTCAACACGCTGACGTATCCGGTCGAGGTGACGGCCGGAGCGCGCTTCGCGATCGATAGCGGCTGGTCGAATGCGGGCGTAACGCCGCTCTACAAACAGGCTGCGGTGCTCTTCCAGCTCCAGCGGCAGAGCGACTCGACGGTGGTCTGGCGCGGCAGCTCACGGCTGGATCTCGAACGCCTGCTGCCGACCGCACAGCCGCAGCCGCTCCACGACGAGCTGATGATCCCGCGCTGGCTGCCGCCCGGCCGCTACGATCTCAGTCTGATTGTGCGCGAGCCGACTGGAACCGGCACGACGATCACGCTGGCAAGCACCGGCGCTGCCGCTGGCGGACACTACCCGCTCGGCTCGATCCTGGTGCAGGCCGGCGCTCCCGGCTACGATGTGTACCTGCCACACATGACGCGATAGCTGCTACACTGGAGTGTATGCGTAGCGAACAAGCCATCCTTGAGCTGATTCTCGCCACTGCCAGAGAAGACGATCGTATCCGTGCGGTGATCCTGAGCGGCTCGCGCACCAATCCCAACGCGCCCCGCGACATCTTCCAGGATTTTGACATCCTCTACCTGGTTACGGATGTCGCATCGTTTACCGGCGATCACACATGGATCGAGCGCTTTGGCGAGCTGATGATGCTGCAAATGCCCGAGGCGATGCACGATCCGCCGCCGCAGAATAATGGTACGTTTATCTACTTGATGCAGTTTACCGACGGTAATCGCATCGACCTCGGCCTGGCTCCGATCGCCATGTCCGCCGCATTCGAAACCGATAGTCTCAGCCAGGTACTGCTGGATAAAGACGGTTTGCTGCCACCGCTCGCGCCGCCCAGCGACAGCGACTATCTGCCGCGACCTCCGAGCGCGCAAGCCTTCGCCGATTG
>DASWTQ010000819.1:0-13938 GCA_036402055.1 Herpetosiphonaceae bacterium | reverse complement strand
CCACGACGAAGCAGGCCAATCAGCGCAACTACGATCGGCTGGGCGTCTCCTTCGACCTTCAGCACGGCGAAAGCTTCTACGCCGATATGCTGCCGGCGGTGATCGGCAAAGTCGAAGAGGCCGGGCTGGGCCAGCGCGAGGCGGACGGCGCTTTGATCGTCAAGGAGCTGCGCGACAAAAACAACAAGGAGCTGCCGACGTTTCTGATCCAGCGCTCGGACGGCGCGACGCTTTATCTGACCCGCGACCTGGCGACGATCATCTACCGCGAGCGCGAGTATCACCCGAAGAAGCTCATCTACGTCGTGGGCCAGCCGCAGGAGCTGCACTTCCGCCAGGTGTTTACGCTGGTGCAGGCGCTGGGCTATGCCAAAGACATCGAGCTGATCCATATTACCTTCGGCACGGTGTTTGACGAGTTTGGCAGAAAGCTTTCGACCCGCGAAGGGAACATGATTTATCTTGAAACCTTGCTGGACGACGCGCAGCGGCGGGTCAAAGCCTTGATCGAGGAAAAGATCGCGGAGGGTAAGACCGATCTGCTGAGCGAACAGGTCGACGAGGTAGCCGAGCAGGTTGGCATCGGCGCGGTGATCTATAACGATCTGTTTCAAGATACCAAACGCAATATCACCCTCGACTGGGATCGTATGCTCTCCTTCGAGGGCAACAGCGCGCCGTATCTGCAATACACGCACGCCCGCTGCTGCTCGATCTTGCGCGAGGCCGGCGATATACCGGCCGCGTTCGATGCCGCTCAGCTCCAGAGCGAGCAAGAGCTGGCGGTCATCAAGCAGATCGCGCGCTTTCCGTCAGTGGTTCGCCGCGCCGGCGAGTCGTACGCGCCCTACGTGATCGCGGACTGGCTGTACACCACGGCCCGCGAGTTCGCCCGCTTCTACCGCGATCACAGCGTGCTCAAAGCCTCGACGCCCGAGCTGCGCGCCGCGCGCCTGCATCTGGTCGCCGCAACCGCGCAGTCGCTGCGCAACGGCCTCGGGCTGCTGGGGATCAAAGCACCGGAGCGGATGTAGCGGAGAATGGAGCGCCAAGAACCAAGAACCTAACGGAGAACAAAGAACAAAGAGCAAAGAACAGAAGGTACCACCGCTCCCCCTCGCCTGTGCCGCAGGCAACGGGAGAGGAGGTGGCCTGAAAGGCCGGGGGTGAGGGCCTCACCCAGAACAAAGAACAAAAGCCTGGTGTCAATCCCTTTGTTCCCTTGTTTTCTTGTTCCTTTGTTCGCCCAAAGGCCTGCGTGAGGGCCTCTTCAAAAACCTAATCCGTGGAGTCGTCATGGCACTTGATCTACGGGCTATTCGCACGGTGCTCTTCGATATGGACGGCGTGCTTTATCGAGGCGCGCAGCCGCTGCCGGGCGTCAACGAGATGCTGGCGTTTCTTGAGGCGCACGGCATCGGCTACGCCAGCATCACGAATAACGCCAGTCTCACGCCGCAGCAGTTCGCCGCGAAAGTCCAGAAGATGGGCTTGAATCTCGCGGCGGATCGAATCATGACCTCGTCGGTCGCGACCAACGTGTATCTGCGCTCGGTCGCGCCGCGCGGCACCACCGTCTACGCGATCGGCATGAACGGGCTGATCGAGCCGCTGTTCGGCGACGGCTACTTCACGCTTGACGAGAAAGCGCCGGCGTATGTGGTGGTGGGCGTGGACTTTGAGGTCACGTATGCCAAGCTGCGCGCGGCCTGTCTGGCAATTCGGGCGGGAGCCAGCTTTATCGGCACCAATCCTGATAAAACGTTTCCGGCCGAAGATGGGATCGTGCCCGGCTGCGGCGCGCTGCTGGCGGCGCTGGAAGCGGCAACCGATCAAAAGCCGATGATTATCGGAAAACCGGAGCCCGGCATGTTTATCGCCGCGCTGGCGCTGCTGGAGGCGCAGGCACCGACGACGCTGGTCATCGGCGATCGCTACGATACCGACATTCTCGGCGGCGCGCAGGCCGGCCTGCGTACGGCGATGGTGCTCACGGGCGTGTCAAAGGTGGCCGACGTCGAGCACGAGCAGGTCAAGCCCGACGCGATCTTTGCGGATCTGCCGGAGCTACAGCGCGCCTGGCAGGACGCGATCTAATCTGATGCTGATGCGGCATACATACTACAAGGAGCGATTATGCCTGAGATTTCCCCTAATCCCCAGCCGAAGCGCGTGCTGGTTGTGGCACCACACCCCGACGACGCCGAGTTCATGGCCGGCGGCACGATGGCGCGCTGGCAGGCCGGCGGCGCAAGCATTCACTACCTGCTGGTGACCGACGGCATCGGCGGCAGCCGCGATCCGAACCAGACGCAGGAACAGCTGGCGCGCATCCGCCGTGAAGAGCAGGTCAACGCCGCCCGCGTGCTGGGATCGAACGATGTAACCTTTCTGGGCTACCACGACGGTCGTGTCGAGCCGACGTTTGAGCTGCGCCTGGCGATCGCGCGTGAGATTCGCCGGGTGCGGCCGGACGTGGTGATCACCCAAGATCCGTACTTCCGCTACGGCCCGAGCTACATCAACCACCCGGATCACCGCGCCGTCGCCGATGCCACGCTGGCGGCGATCATGCCCACGGCCAACACGCTGCTCTCGGCGCCTGAGCTGAACGCGGAAGGGCTGGAGCCGCACGACGTCAGCGAGGTCTACCTGTCGGCGGCGGTTGCGCCCACGGTCTGGGTGCCGCTTTCGCAGCAGGACGTCGAGCGCAAAATCGAGTCGCTGCGAGCGCACACCAGCCAGATGGGCGGCTGGGACCCCGAGCCGATGGTGCGCGAGTGGATGGCGCGAGCGGCGGAGCAGGCGCGCGAACATGGCGTCGAGTGCGAGTTCGCCGAGGCCTTCGCCTATGTGCGGCTGCACGCGCCCGAGGAGGAGCAGCCACCCAACACCGAGCCGACCTAGCGCCGACTCACAGCCGTGATCTTAACGAGGCGATCGAATCCAATTGGATCGATCGCCTCGTTGAACGTCGAAAGCTTGACTGATTGCTACTGAATCGTGCGCCGCCACCAGCGCCAGGCCAGCGCGAATCCGGCAGTCTCGAACGGCCCGATCAGCAGAAAGGCGGCCCAGACCGCGATCAGGCTTGGGTGCACAAACGTCACCGCCAGCCAGCCGAGCCCGACCACTGCCCACATCGCAACGCCGGTGATCACCAGCGGCAGGCGTGTATTGCCGGTTCCACGCAGCGCGCCCGCGAAGACAAAGGTTCCGGCCCACAGCGGCTGAGCCAGCGCCACGACGCGAATACCGGCGGCGCCCTGCGCGATCATCTGGGGATCGTCGGTGTACAGGCTCATGATCTGCGGCGCGAAGAAGATAAAGATCGCACCCAGCGCGCCCATCCAGATGATAGCCCAGCGCAGCGCGATTCTGGTGATCGCCCGCGCCTCCTGGGGCTTTTGCGCGCCGATGCTCTGGCCGACCAGCGCGGTAGCGGCCAATCCAAAGCCGATGCCGGGCAAGAACGAGAGCGACAGCACGTTGATCACCACGCGATGCGCCGCCAGCGAGACCGTGCCCAGCCCCGCGACGATCGGCGTCAGCGTGGCGAAGGCCATGATCACCAGCATTTCTTCCAGCGCCGCCGGCAGCCCGATGCGCAGCACCTCGCGCGCCACGTGAAACTGCGGCCGCCACGAGAAGCCCCGCCCGATGCGCACGCCGTTACGGCCCCGGAACAGCACCCAGACCAGGATCAGCGCGCCGGACAGCCGTGAAAGAAAGGTCGCCCAGGCGCTGCCGACCGCACCCATGGCCGGCAGGCCGAAATGACCGTAGATCAGCGTGTAGGCCAGCGAGACGTTGAGGATATTGGCGAAGGCCGTGATCAGCATCGGCGTTCGGCTATCGCCCGCGCCACGCAGCACGCCGCCGCCGATCAGCAGCACCATGATCGCGGTGACCGTGCCCAGCGTGACGTGCAGATACTGCGCCGCGACCTGCGTCACATCGGCCTCTAGACCAAACAGACCGAGGATCGGCACGCTGAAGAGCAGGCCCAGAATCGCCAGCGGGATCGAAATAATCACGCTCCACACGATCGATTGCTGCGCGTAGCGGCTGGCGGCCCTGAGATCGCCTGCGCCATACGCCTGCGCCACCAGCACCGACGCGCCCACCGAAAGCGCGGTCAGCGCGGCGATCAGCACCAGGATCACTTGCAGCGCCGAGCCCACACCGGCCAGCGCGACCGCTCCCAGCCCGGCGACAAGAATCGTATCGACCACGCCGAGCAGCGTTTGGAGCAAATTCTCGCCGATCACGGGCGCGGCTAGCTCAAGTACCCGCCGCTGAAGGCCCTGCTGCGGCTTGCTCGGCCGCATCGCTTCGGCGCGCTCGACGGCAGGCAGCTCATTGAGTTGCATCACTGTTTCTTGCGGTACCACGAGATTGCTCCATGAGGTAGAAAGGTTGATCTCATGCTACAGCAGCGCCCCGGCTTTGTCGATCGGACGAAAGAATAATGTCGCCGGTCGTAAGTCCAGGTTGGTCGCAGCTGCATCGCTAGCGCGCTCTGGGCCGATCTCAGCCACACGCTAATAGAGCGCCTCGGCGATCACCTGCTCCAGGGGCATGTGCTGCCCTCGGCTCCAGACGCTTTGCCACAGAGCGGCGTCCAGCGCGGCGCGCGTCCTGGCCAGCAGCGCCTCGTACTTCTGGTGATCCGGCACGAACAGCGCCGTATCAGTTGCCCGCCGCAGCGCATCGATCCCGCTCAAGAGCCAGACCGCGCGTGTGGTCTGCCCCGTACGCTGCGCCAGCTGCGCCAGATCCAGCAGGCAGGCCATGTAGCCATAGGTATTATGCAGCTGATGATAATGCAGCAAGCTCTGGCTCAACAGCTGCTGCGCCTCCTGGTCCGCGCCCTGCTCCAGCGCGACTCGACCCAGCAGCTGGAGCGCCAGCGCGATCTGAAGCGTCAGGCCCACGCTCTGCGCCAGGCCCAGACTTTCGATCAGGTGCGTTTGCGCGCGTGCAGGATCGCGCCGTGCCAGCGCAACGCGGCCGAGCGTGTTGAGCGCGTTGCTGATGCCGCGCTGGTTGCCCAGCGACCGCGCCATAGCCAGCGCTTCCTCGGCAAGCGTGCCCGCGCGATCGTAATCGGCGCGCTCCCAGGCCATATTGCTGAGATGCGGCAAGATATTGCTGATACACCAGCGATCGTCGGCGATGCGCGCCGCTGCCAGGCTTTCCTCCAGCAGGCCGGCTGCCTGATCCTGATGGCGACCTGTGTAGTAGTAGTGCACGCCCAGCCGCCAGGTTACACGCGCCAGCAGCCAGGGATCGCCGGCGGCACGGGCGAGGGCCAGGCCCTCGGTCAGCAGCGGCGCGCTCTCGGGCGAGTTGGGATCTTCACACTCTTGCACGGCCCAGCGATCGATCAGCGCGTAGGCCAGACCTTTGGTATCGCCGAGCGCGCGGCTGATCGCGATCGCCGCATCGTGCCAGATCATCGATTGCGGATCATCACCCTGCGCGCCTGCCAGCACACCGGCATAGCGCAGCGCTTTGGCATAGATCGGCGTCGGCTCATACGCCCGCTGCTCAAGCAGGGCCTGTAGCCAGCCGCGCCCCAGCGACAGATGCGCGCGGATAAACCAGAACTCGCCCAGCGCGCCCGCCAGCCGCAGGCCATCCAGCGTACGCTCCGGCGTCGAGCAGCAGTAGGCCAGCGCGGCCTGAAGATTATCGTGCTCGTGCTCCAGCCGCATGACCCAGTGATGCTGTGAGCCGCCGCGCAGGCGTGGCTCGGCCGTCTGGGCCAGATCCAAAAAGTAGCGCAGATGCCGCGCTTGCAGCGCCGCCAGATCGTCTAAGTCCACCAGTTTCTCATGGGCATACTCACGGATCGTATGCAGCATGACGTAGCGCGCCTCGCCCTCGGGCGTGGTCTCCTGACGTACCAGACTTTGATCGACCAGCGTCATCAGCCCGTCGAGAATCGACGCGCCGGTGGAGGCGGCTACATCCTGGCAGATCGCCATCGCCGCCTGAAGCGTCCAGCCGCCGTTGAAGATGCCCAGCCGCGCGAACAGCCGCTGGCTCGCCGGATCGAGCAGCACGTAGCTCCATTCGATCGTGCCGCGCAGGGTTTGCTGCCGCGCCGGCAGATCGCGAAAGCCGCCGGTGAGCAGCGCCGACTGCGCGCTGATCTGGCGCAGCATATCCTGCGGCGAGAGCAGACGGCTGCGCGCCGCCGCCAGCTCGATCGCCAGCGGCAGACCGTCCAGCACGTTGCAGATCGCCACGACCGCCGGCAGATTCTGCTCGGTCAGCGTCCAGCGCGGATACGCCTCCTGCGCCCGCGCGTTGAACAGCGCGATCGCGCCGTACTCGGCCGCGCTGTCCAGCGGCAGCGCCTGAGCGGTCCTGGGCAGATCCAGCGACGGCACCACGAAGAGACGTTCGCCGCGCACATGCAGCGAGGCGCGACTGGTCACCAGAATATACAGCCAGCGACAGGCCGAGAGCAGCTCGGTGACCAGCGGCGCGGCAGCTAGAATCTGCTCGAAATTATCGAGAATCAGCAGCAGATGCTTGTCGCGCAGAAATTTCAGCACGCGGCTGCGCGCCGGCTCCTGATCCACCTCGACCAATCCCAGCGCCTGCCCGATCGCCGCCGCCACCAGCTGTGGATCGAAAACGGTTTCGAGCGAGACCAGAAACACGCCGTCGCTAAAGCCGTCGAGCAGTCCGGCGGCCGCTTCGAGCGCCAGCCGCGTCTTACCGATCCCGCCTGGCCCGGTCACCGTCAGCAGCCGTGTGGCTCCGCTGGTGATCTGCTGGCGCAGCGTCAGCACTTCCGCTGTTCGCCCGATCAGCGGCGTGAGCGGACGCTCCAGGTTGGTAGGATGTTTTTGGAGCTGCCAGGCTTCGGCCTGACGAGGAGTTTCGACGGCTGCATCCGGCAGGAGGCGCAGGATCGAGCCGGTATCACCGCGAGCAAACTGGAGGAATGCGGAACGCTCATGCGGTAGGATCGCCAGATGCAGCGCCAGCAACTCTGCGATCTGCCGGGACGGTCGCCGCTCGTCGACTTCGATCTTGCGAATCGTCACCACCGAACAGCCGACCTGCCGTGCCAAATCGTCCTGGGTAAGATCAAGTGCTTTGCGTCGTTGCTTAAGCCAGCGACCAAAAGATATATCGCTTTGCATCCTGCCTCCTTGAGGCTGCGCCGCTCGATCCATGTGTTCCATCTCGAATCTTTGCGCTAGCTCTGGGTGTACAGATTTTGTATCACTTTTGTATCACTCAACTGTGTTACGTAGTCCTTCTCGTGGGGTGGAAACTTTGCTTTACTAGACACACGCTAACACATAGCCTGGTTCTAACAGCATACCGTGGATTGGATCGTGCATCCGCAGCGGTGGGACGGCTCAAGCATAGAGGGTAGCCGGTTGCGACAGCTTCGAGCGGCTGTCCGGCCTTTCGAGAATGATCAAAAACCACAGTGACCCTTCGATCTTGGGGGGTGAAGAATGATCGTACCGCGCATTGCCTGTGCTTGCAAGCCATCTGAGCCGGTCGCCTGCGCGACTCTCCGATGTTTGTAACGTCTGGCCCCCGAAAAGAGATGCCTGTGCTGCCTTCCAATGTACAGCCTGTGTCCGCTGCAAAACCGGACGAGCCCGCAACATCCGGCGCTCAGCGCGATACACGCAAGCTTACGGAAGTCGTTCTGGCAATGCTCGGTATAACCGCTCCGCATGCGCTGAGCCATCCGCCGCTCGCCGGCGAGCCCGGCACTCGGAGCGCCGGCAGTGAGTCATGAGCGACTGATCGCCCCAGCTCAGCACTCGTCATGAAAGCCGGCGCTCAGCTCGATCTCGAAAACTTCTTCCGCCCGACCTCCGCGTCGGATTCGCATGAGCGGATTGCACCACGCGCTGTAGTCCGCTCATTGCATTTAATACACTCCTCGCTCTCCTCCCAATCCGTCTGCACTCGCCTACCCTCACCTCCGCCTCGACCACCAGGAGCCGGCGCCGCACGAAACAAGAAACAGGGCTCTGTGCTAGCACAGAGCCCTTTGGTGATCAGCCTTACCGGCAGCTTACGTGCGCATTGGTGTTGGCTCTCCGCCACGGTTGAGGAAGACCGTTGAGCGGAATGTGGGCGTTGTGGACGTAACGCAAGTGAGGAAGAGGTTGCGGCACGTTGTAATGCTGACCACATTATTATTCAGATCATCGCGTCAGGCCGGCTCGTCCGTCATGCATTTTGTTTGGCAGCTATGCGTTGGTTGTTGTCTATCTTTGTTTCTACGGTCGAAGACCCGCGCGATTTCTGGATTGTCAGTCGAGTATCGGGGGCTACTTGACTGGTCTGTCGTTACTTTAGCAGGTCTTCCTTACCAGCAACCTTACCAACTTGTTTAAAAACAATTTATTGTAGAAATTTGTTGACGAGCTTCGCAAAGGCCGCGATCGTGCGGGTCGTGCAGCCGTGCAGAGTGGCATATGGTTTGCTGCTACGGGCATATATCGCCGCGTCGCTCTTCGTTAGCCAAGCAAAGGAGCCGCCTGTGGACGTCAAGGCTGGAGCCCGAGAACGTTTCGATCATGTCCGCGAGCACGTGATCGCGCTGAGCCACCGGATTCATGCGCATCCCGAGCTGGGATTTCAAGAAGAGCGCGCCGCCGCCTGGCTCTCCGAGGCGCTGACCGATGCGGGATTTGCCGTCGAGACCGGCATCTGCGATCTGCCGACCGCGTTTATCGCCCGCGCCGGCTCGGGGCCGCTGCATCTCGCGATCTGCGCCGAGTACGATTGCCTGCCCGAGATCGGCCATGCCTGCGGACACAACCTGATCGCCGCGATGGCTGTGGGCGCGGGAATCGCCGCCGCCAAAGTCGCCGACGATGTGGGCCTGACCATCAGCGTGATCGGTACGCCCGGCGAGGAGTGCGGCGATGCGGGCGGTAAGATCCTGCTGCTGGAGCGCGGCGCCTTCGACGGTGTTCACGCCGCGATGATGGTGCATCCCAGCCCCTACGATACCGTCACGCCCAAGATCATCGCCGCCTCGACCTTCGACGTTCACTACACGGGCAAGGAAGCGCACGCCGCCGGATTCCCGGAGCTGGGCATTAACGCCGCCGACGCGCTGACGATCGCCCAGACCGCGATCGGCCTGCTGCGCCAGCATATTCGCGCCACGGATCGCATTCACGGCATCATCACGCGTGGCGGCGACGCGCCGAACGTGATTCCGGCGCACACGTCGGCCAAATATATTGTTCGCGCCCAGACCTTAGCCGAGCTGGACGAGCTGCGGCCACGCGTGCAGCGCTGCTTCGAGGCCGGAGCCCTGGCCACCGGCGCGCGGGTCGAGTTTGCCGGTGGCAACAAGCCCTACGCCGAGATGCAGCACGATCCCGAGATCGCGGCGATCTATGGGCACAACGCCGCCGCGCTGGGCCGGGGCGCAGCCAATCAAAACCCGGAGCGCGCCGCCGGCTCGACCGACATGGGCAACATCTCGCACGCGATCCCTTCGATCCACCCGTCGATCGGCATCAACTCGCTGCCGGCCGTCAATCACCAGCCCGAGTTTACCGCGCACTGCATCACGCCCGACGCCGACCAGGCGATCGTCGACGGCTCGCTGGCTATGGCCTGGACTGCGATCGACATGGCGCTGAATCGCGCGCTCAGCGAGCGGCTGATCGCCGGTCGCCGCGATTAGACCAGGCCCGGGACATGAGACGTGAGCTAGCCAGCGGCGCTCATCAGTTTGTTTAGTTCAGTCAGGAACCGTGCCTCGTCGTCGACTGACAGGCCGATCCGGGCTGCTGCTCTCTGGATGCCGAAGAGGCCCTGCACGACCACCGGCTCTTTGAGATCGAGAATCAGGCGCGGCTCGCCGAAGAGCGCAAGGTTGAGATAGCTCTTTCCCGATCGCGTGCCAGGTGTGGCTCGGGCAACCCGCGCAATCGCGCTCCGATCCAGGTCGAGCCGCCAGCGCAGCCCTGTGCGAAGATGCAAGGTTTGCGGAGTGAGCACGATCGGATGGAGCCGCGCCGCATGGTAATCGCCGATGATCCAGGCCAGGCTATACAGACTCAGCGCCGTGAACACCCAGGCCAGCCCCGCGCTCCAGTGCTGGACGATCAGATGCAGGCCGATCGTTTCCAGCGCGATCACAAAGCCAAACATGCCCAGCACCGCTGCGTAGCCGTTGGCCCGATGATACGAAAACGTTGGGTCGGTCGCGCTGCTCGGCTGGAAGCGGCGAAACCAGCCGACGGCCAGATAATACAGCAGCGACAGCTCGGTTGTGAGCAGCTTCACCACGGTCTGCTTGCCAAAGGTAGCCCGTAAGCTGGCCTCAAGCGCATCGGTTGCATACACATACTCTGGTCGCAGCCGTCGGTAGGCGCGCATCACCGCTCGCACTTTGATTCCCGCAACGACCAGCAGCGCGCCTTCGACGAGCGGGAGTACGTCTTTGATCCGATCGAGATAGAACTGCTGCGTGGGCGGCAAGATGAGATGCGCCAGTAGAATTGAGACGATAAACACCGGTGCCAGCGCGATCGACGGGCTTTTGCGGGGCCGAACCAGCAAGAGATAATACAGCGCTGGAATACCAAGCGTCAGATCCGCCGTGATCGCAAGTGAGAGCAGATCGGCGTTGCGGGGAAACCATACCGATAGCACGATCCAGGTCTCGATAGCACTCAGCAGCAGCGCTACGCCGATAAAAAGGAGCACCGGCCTGTGACGAGCTAACCACATACGAGCCTCCTCGCCTGACGCAACCAGTTGTCATCGTATTTGTTACGTTTATCACAAGCCATGAGTGATGTCAAGCATTCATTTGAGGCATGCGTGCGGAAGCTCTGCCATAGGGAGCCGGTGGGAGTCGCGCCGGGCGATCTCTCCGCGCCGGCACGGGACGTTCCGCCACCTCAGCGCGGGCCAAAACGTAGTACACTGACGATCTATCCTCAAGCTGCCCAGAGACCATCGATCGCGTTCGACAACGGCGTCGATCGCCAGCTCTGGTATCAAGGACGTACTCATGAGCTACTGGTATCAATGTGTGCGCGACTGGACGCTCCAGCTCGTCAGGCTGCCAAGCGTCACGAACACACCCGGCGAGACCGAATTTCCCCAGCGCCTGTACGATCTGCTCGCCAGGCTGCCGTATTTCCAGGCCCATCCTGAAAACCTCTGGCTTGAGCGCACCACCAACGATCTGCACGAGCGCTACAACCTGTTCGCGCTGGTGCGCGGCAGCACGCCCGCGACGGTGGTGCTTGCCGGCCACTACGACGTGGTCAGCATCGATAACTACGGGCATCTCGCGCCGTGGGCCTACGATCCCGAGGCGCTGCTGCCGCGACTGATCGCCGAGCTTCAGGCCGATTGCCGCAGCGAAGCGGATCATCTGGCGCTGCGCGATCTGCAAGGTGGCGATTTTCTCCCCGGACGCGGTGTGCTCGACATGAAGAGCGGTCTGGCGGCCGGCATTGTGGTGCTGAGCCACTTCGCGGAGCAGCACGATCGCCGGGGCAACCTGCTGTTTATCACCACGCCCGACGAGGAAGACTCGTCGCACGGAATGCGCGCCGCCGCTCTGCGACTCCCGGAGATCGCCGAGGAGCGCGCGCTGGAGCTTCAGGCCGCGATCAACCTGGACGCCTCCAACGATCGCGGCGACGGCAGCGCGGGCCAGGTCGTGTATCTCGGCACCGTCGGCAAGCTGCTGCCCTCGGTCTACGTGGTGGGCCGCGACACCCACGCGGGCGTTCCGTTCGACGGCGTGAACGCCAATCTGATCGCCGCCGAGATCACCCGCCGGATCGAGTGCAACACCGCGCTGAGCGATACAGTCGACGGCGCGGTCTCACCGCCGCCGGTCAGCCTGAAGCAAAGCGATCTTAAAACCCAGTACGATGTCACTACGCCTGCCGCCGCCTGGTGCTACTACAACGTACTCACCCACGGACGATCGGCCGGCGACGTGCTGGAGCGCATCACCGCGCTGGTACACGACGCCATGCACAGCGCGCTGGGCTATCTCCACGAGCAGGCGCGGCGCTACAGCCAGCTCGCAGGCCAGCCCGCCGATCCGCCGGTCTGGCAGCCGCTGGTGCTGACTTTTGCCGAGCTTCAGGCACGGGTTACGCAGCAGAACAATCCGGCGGCACAAACAGCCGTCGCCGAGCTGGCCCAGCGTCTGGCGGCAGATCCGGGGATCGATCTACCGACCTTTAACCGGCGGCTGACCGAGGCGCTGTGGGCCGCTAGCGGGCTGGCAGGACCGGCAGTCGTGATCGGTTTCGGCTCGCTGTACTACCCGCCCGCCTACATCAAAGGCGAGACTGAGCGCCAGCGCCGTCTGCGCGAGGCCGCCGCTGAGCAGGCCACAGCGCTCAGCCGTCAGGCGGGCGTCGCGATCCAGCTCAAGCCGTTTTTCGCGGGCATCTCCGATATGAGCTTTCTGGGCAGCTCCATCAGCGACGAAGATGTCGCCGCGATCGCGCTGAACACTCCCGCCTGGGAGGCCAGGCTGCGCTTCGATTACACCGCGATCAGCGCGCTCGACCTGCCGACGATCAACATCGGGCCGTGGGGCCGCGATTACCACCAGCGCCTGGAGCGCGTCCACGCGCCGTACTCATTCGAGATCGTGCCCGAGCTGGTCTGGCGCATCGCCGATCAGCTGCTGAGCCAATCATAGATCGCCCGGCTACGATCGGGGAATCAACAAACGCTGTGCCGCATCTGGCACAGCGTTTATGCATGGCGCTTCAGAAGCTCCTCTATGCGCTAGGGATGGTTGTTCCTTCGGCGGTGAGCCACCAGTAGCGCTGCGCCGCTTCCGTCCGCGATTGCACTTTGAGCTTCCGAAAAATGTTCTTGAGATGAGTTTCCACCGTGTAGCGGGCAATTCCCAGAGCATCGGCGATCTGCTGATTGCGTTTTCCCTGGGCGATAAGCGCTAAAATTTCCTGCTCGCGACTGGTCAGGGCCGGGCGGGGGCGCATCTGACGCTCCTTTCCTCGTAAGGTAGAGGTAGCTTGGTAGGTCTGGCTGGTGTCATGCTGGGGATCGAAGTATTGCCTCAAAGCTAAAGTTATATGTCTATTGAAGCAGAAGCGGCCAGATCTGAGAAGCTCTTTTTAATACACTTAACTACTACAAAAATTGATACACAAACCGATACAGATTCCGCCGCAGCGTCGCTGTCAGTCAGGCATCAGACAATTGTAGGGCTTGGCGCTCAATTCGGGTATATGCTTTAATTGTATCTAGATATTGCACAACGATCGTGCTCAACACCAGCCGCTCTCGCCGAGCAGCGGCCGATCGTTATGCAAGGAGTGTATATCATGCGTCGTACATCCGTCTTTAGCGTACTGTTATGCCTGGCGCTGGCCTTTGGCGTCTTTACCACAACTCGCGCCCAGGAAGAAGTTGTGTTTCCCGAAACCGGTCATCGCGTCAGCGGCCGCTTTCTTCAGTTCTGGCAACAGCAGGGCGGCCTGGCGGTTTTTGGCTATCCACTCACGGATCAGCTGACCGAGAACGGCCGCACCGTGCAGTACTTTGAGCGCCAGCGCTTCGAGCTGCATCCCGAGAATCAGCCACCGTACGATGTCGAGCTTGGCCGGCTCGGCGCCGAGATCCTGCCCGGCTGGCAGAGTCAGCCGACGTCTGCCGGACCTGTCGCCGGCTGCACCTACTTTGCCGAGACCCGCCACAACGTCTGCGATCAGCAGGCGCAGAGCGGCTTCTTGAGCTACTGGACTACACACGGCCTGGAGTTCGATGGCCGCGCCGGGAAAAGCTACGCCGAAAGCCTGGCGCTCTTCGGCCTGCCGATCACCGAGCCCTACCATTACACAAACAGCAGCGGCGTGACCGTGCAGACCCAATGGTTTGAGCGCGCGCGCTTCGAGTGGTATCCGAACA
>DASWTQ010000818.1:0-5417 GCA_036402055.1 Herpetosiphonaceae bacterium | reverse complement strand
CGTTGTGCCACTCCGGCCCTCCATTGCTGCTCAGCACCAGCAGCGCCGCCGACTGCGCGCCGCGAATATCGCCGCCCTCGGCCTCGGCTGCCTCCAGCGCCACCAGCAGCCGCTCCATCAGCGATCCTTGCGCGGCGTCGAACGCCTCGGCCATCGCATTGGGAACGGTATCGCGCAGCATCATATTGGCCTGAACGCTATAGCCGTCTCCCAGCCGGTGACCCGCAAACGGAATACAGCGTGCGCCGGTATGCGCCGCCACCCGCCCCTCGCGATCCACGATCGCAACCTGACGCAGTGAGGCCTCGGGATCGCTCGCCAGCAGCGCGGCCAGGGTTTGCTCGGCGCTCAGGCCGCCCGCCAGCAGCTCAAGACCCAGCGGCCCGAATCCCCGATTGGTTACCGACTGCGTGGCAATCGCGCCGACGCCGGATTTGACCCACGGCACGCCCACGCCCACCGCCGGCTGGTGCGTCTGGACGCCGACGCCGAACTGCTGGGTGGTGGCATCGTACGCGACGATTGAGTACGTCATGATTGGTCCTTTCCATGAACACAAACGCAGGCAGTCTGCGGCACATGCCGGTAAAGACTGCCTGCGCTGCGGTTGAGTGTTGAGCTACGCCTGGATCTGGCTCATCAAGGTGTGATAGTCGAGATAAACCTTCTCACCGGCAAACTTAGCCGCCTCCGGATTCCAGGGAAAATAGATCATGATCTGGCAGGCGATCTGTTTCCCGGTCGCCGCGATGCCCTCCCACGGCCCGTCGTGCGTGCCGGTCATATCCGCGACCTCGATCACGCCCTGTGGCCCGATCACGATGTCGGTCAGGTTGAACTTCACGTCGGGAAACGCGCCGAGAAAGGTTGTGTAGAAGGTGCGCGCGCCGTCGTGGCCCTCCCAGCGCTGGCCGGTCGGCACGATCTCATACACGCAATCCTCGGCCAGCGTCGCGATCAGACCGTCGAGATCGCGCTTGTCCTCCGCGATCGAGTGTTTGATCCACAGCCGCCGAATCTTCTGGTACAGCTCGGGCGTGATCTCCCAGTTGAGCCGCTCTTTGATCGTCGATGTCCCTGCACTGGTCATAGCTTTGCTCTGTTTCTCCTGCCGCCACGTGCTAGGCTTCTTTGGCCTCGCGTAGCTCACGCTTGAGGATCTTGCCGGTCGCCGTCATCGGCAACTGCTCGCGGAACTCGATCGTGCGCGGATACTTGTAGGAGGCCATATTTTCTTTGCACCAGTCCACCAGCTCCTCCTCGCTGACCTCCGCGCCGGGCTTGCGAATCACAAACGCCTTGACATCCTCGCCCAGCGACTCGTGGGGCACGCCAATCACCGCCGCCATCGAGACCGCCGGATGTGTCAGCATAAACTCTTCGATCTCGCGAGGATACACGTTGAAGCCGCCGCGCAGGATCATATCTTTGACACGATCCATGATGAAGATATAGCCGTCTTCGTCGCGCCGGGCGATGTCGCCGGTATGGAACCAGCCGCCGCGCAGCGCTTCCGCCGTGGCCTCGGGCTTTTTGTAGTAGCCCTTCATGACGTTGTGCCCACGGATCAGGATCTCGCCCGGCTCGTTGACCGGCACGTCCTGATCTTGATCGTCGACGATGCGGATCTCGGTGCCGAAGACGGGCAGCCCGATCGAGCCGACTTTGCGCTCCAGGCCCAGCTGGTTGAACGTCGCGACCGGCGAGGTCTCGGACAGGCCGTAGCCTTCCAGGATCTTCACGTTGAATGTTTTCTCGAAGGCGTTCAGCACTTCAACCGGCATGGCCGAGCCGCCCGACGAGCACAGCTCAAGATGCTCGGCGATCGACGCGGTATCGACCTGGTTCTGCTGAGCGTAGTTGAGCAGGCCCCAGAACATGGTCGGCACGCCCGAGAAGAAGTTGACCTTTTCCTTGAGCATCGCGTCGATGACCTGGGCGGCGTCGAAGCGCGGCACCAGCACCAGCGTCGAGCCGTGATACAGACCGGCGTTCATCTGGCAGGTCTGGCCGAACGAGTGGAAGAGCGGCAGCGCGATCAAGACGATGTTGCGATCGCGCGTCGGGTCCATCGCGTGCAGGTCGCGGGAAACGATCGCGTTGAGCAGCATATTGCTGTGCGACAGCTCAGCGCCTTTGGGAAAGCCGGTGGTGCCCGAGGTGTACAGGATCACGGCGGTATCTTCGGACGAGCGCGCGACGGTTGCGATGGTCGGCGGCTGATTGTGCATCAGCATGCCCAGCGTCTGCGCGCCCTCAATCGGCGATGGCGCGGCGGGATTGGCCGTCATCAGGAAGAAATGCTCGCAGCTCTCGACCTCCTGAAAGCCCGCGTAGCCCATCTGGCCCAGCGGCAGCTCAGCCGTGCCCTCGAAGCACAGGTAGGCCCTGGCGTCGGAGTCCTTGAGATGGTAGGCGATCTCGCGGGGCTTGAGCAGCACGTTGAGCGGCACGACGACCGCTCCGGCCTTGAGGATGCCGTAGTAGGCGATGGGAAAGAACGGCAGGTTGAGACAGGACAGAGCGACTTTATCGCCGGGCTGGATGCCCCGCGCCACGAGACCATTCGCGATCTGACAGGCCATTGCGTTAAGCTGGCCGTACGTCAGGCGCATATTTTGAAATACGACTGCCTCGCGGTCCGGTCGTTTCTGGGCATGATCTTCGATGACCATCGCTAGATTGAGCATCTTCGTCTCCTTGTACACACGCGGACTCTGAATGTTGTAGGCCGTCACTCTGTAGACAAACAAAAGAACAGGTAAACAAAGGAACAAAAAGGTTGGATCATCTCTTTTTGTTTTTCGGTATTTTCTTTTGTTCGCTTGTTCTTTTGATCCTTTGTTCCCTCGCTACTTCCCCTTCCACACCGGCTTGCGCTTCTCGTTGAACGCGCGAAAGCCTTCCCAGCCGTCCTCGCTGGCGAAGATCTCGCGCTGGTACTGCGCTTCGCGCTGTAGTGCCTCGGCGTAGCTGCCGTCGAGCGAAGCCTGAACCGCGCGCTTGCCGCGTGTCAGAGCCAGCGGCGCCTGCTGCGCGATCCGCGCCGCGTATTGCTGCACATCTTCGGCGAAGCGCTCGGCGGGAAAACACGCGTTGACCAGGCCGATCCGCTGCGCCTCGTCGGCCTCGACGGTGCGGCCGGTCCACATCATTTCGAGCGCGCGGCCCACCCCGACGATGCGCGGCAGCAGATAGGTGCCGCCGCCATCGGGCACCAGGCCGACCCGAATAAACAGCTCGCTGAAGCTGCCGCGATCCGAGATCAGCCGCAGGTCGCAGGCCAGCGCGAGATCGCAGCCCAGACCGGCGGCCATGCCGTCGACTGCGGCGATGACCGGCCACGACGAGCTGCGGATCGCCAGCAGCGTGGGGCCGTAGGCAGCGGTCAAAATCTCATAGGCAGTGTCGGGAGTTACGCCGGGCTGAAGCGCGACGCTGATGTCGGTGCCGGAGGAGAACGAGCCGTTTGCGCCAGTAATCACGATCACGCGTGTGCCGTTGGTCTCGCACACCTCGATGCCCTCACGCAGCGCAATCATCGTGGGAGCGTCGACGGCATTGCGCACGTGCGGCCGATTGATCGTAAAGGTGGTGACGCCGTCGCGATACTCGGTCAACAAGGTGTCGGTCATGCTTCACTCCTGATGTAGCGCGAGTGTACTATAGATGCGGCGCTTTGCACAAGCGAGGATTTAGATCCTGAGCTGCGGGGAATGCAATCTCGGTTCTTGATACAGGCCCTCACCTTTGCCTCACTCCCACTGCGGTAGGCGAGGGGAATCGGTGGTACTTTCTTTGTTCCTTTGTTCTTTTGTTCTGTTGTTCTTTGTTCTCGTCCCCGGTTCTAGGTTCTTGGTTCTAGGTTCTTCCGTTTTGTTCTTTGTTCTTACGAGCAAACAGTACCTGAGTAATTAACTATTTTTTGACAAGTTATTGATCTCGGCTTAATATGCTGCTGCTCAAACTGTCAAGTAGCTATTCGATCTATTTCTGCCGCTCCGCAGGAAAGGTTCTGGCTCATGCTTAGCCTTCGCGCCCGGATCGCCGGGATCGTCCTCTCCGCCTTGATGCTGGTCGGCGCTGCCTCCAGCGTCCACGCCTCCTACACCGATCCGGCTGCTCACCTGACGATGGGTAATCCCAGCGGCGCGACCAGCAGCACCGCCAACGATCGAAACTATCTGATTCAGCGTCCGCAGTACGCGATGTCCTATCACCGCTATAACGGCATTCCCAACTGGGTCAGCTGGCACCTGGAAGCCAGCGATAGCGGCGGCTCAGGTCGCAGCGATTTCCAGCCCGACAACTCGCTGCCCAGCGGCTGGTATCGCGTGCAGCCCGGCGATTACACCAACAGCGGCTACGATCGCGGCCACATGATCCCGTCGGGCGATCGGACGGCGACGACGACTGCCAATCAGTCAACCTTTTTGATGAGCAATATCATTCCCCAGGCACCCGACAACAACCAGGGACCGTGGGCCGCGCTGGAAAACTACTGCCGCGATCTGGCTCAGGCCGGCAATGAGCTGTACATCATCGCCGGTGGCGACGACTCGCAGGGCACAATCGCGGGCGGCAAGGTGCTGATCCCGAACTTCACCTGGAAGGTAATCCTCGTGCTGCCACGCGGAAGCAACGACCTGTCGCGCGTCACGACCTCAACCCGTGTGATCGCCGTGAGCATGCCGAATCGCCAGGGCATTCGCGCCAACGACTGGCGGCAATACCGCTACAGCGTCGATCAGGTCGAGACCTGGACCGGCTACAACTTCTTCTCGAATGTCTCGTCCAGCGTCCAGAGCGTAATCGAGGCGCGCGTCGATACCCAATAGTCGCACTCAGCCCTCAAAGATCGCTGGCGCCCGCTCAAGAACCTGAGCGGGCGCTGCTGATTCCTGGGATGCGGATCGGCTCAAGTCTCGACGACCTGTGTGGTAACGCCGGCAATGGTGCCGTCTTCCGCGCGCCCGACAACAAACACATCGATCGTGCCGCTCGCGCCGACTTTATATGCCGCAACGTCGCTCAGCCGCGCTTTGAGCGTTTCCAGCAGCGCCTGAAAGCGCCGCACTCGCTCCCGCTCTTCAGGGCCGTGCCAATCGTAGGCGCGCGTGGCTGGGCCGAAAAACTCGTCGACGTCCAGCTTCGCGATCGGCGTGCTGTCGTCGTAGCCCTTGGCCTTGCGTAGCGCCGCGATCGAAAACGGCGTCGACTCTTCCCACACGAACGGGTGGATAGGCGCGTCGGTCTCGCTGGGAAAGAGCAGCCCTTCGCTCACGCCGGCGATCTCGTCGGTCAATGCTGTCATGTGTATATTTCCTACTTTGTATTCAGACCATGATGTATTGCAAAGTTGGTCTTATTGATCTTCATCTTCGAACGTGATGTGCTCGTACACGTCAGCTAATGGT
>DASWTQ010000817.1:0-4126 GCA_036402055.1 Herpetosiphonaceae bacterium | reverse complement strand
TACGGTACCAATACCATCAGTTTTACCCTGCCCTCCGATGAGGTTGCTACCCCGCGCAGCTACGCGACGTTTCAAGCGGCGATCGATGAGAACGGCCAGAGTCGCATCTATCTTGGCGTCCACTGGCAGTTCGACAATACGCGCGGCAAAACCCTCGGCCAACAGATCGCGGACTATATCTGGCCGAACTTCTTGCGACCGATCGGATAGGGAACACAGCGGCGATCGTGGGCGGTATGGACTGATGTGTGGCAATGGATGTGACCGAGGACGAGGACCATATCGTCCTCGGTTGATCGTCACGAGGCGGCGACCTCGTAGGCCAGTTCTGGCATGGCTTGCGCCTCGGCGGGGAGCGGGAGCGCGATGTGGCTCATGGTCATCCGCTCCCACCACCTGTCGATCTCCGGCAGGCCATAGCCGTCGTGCAAGGTGACCTCGGTGTCACGCTCCGGCGTGAGCGCGTAGCAGATGCGCAGTTTCACCGTGGTGTACGGCGGGTCTGTGACCGGGATCGTCTCGAAGCGTTCGGCGCTGCGGCGGCCTTTGACGGCGATCTTTTGCTGGCGGGTGTGCGGCTGGTCGTTCCAGGCGAACTGAAAGTAGGCAGCGGCATGCGTGCGGATCAGGGTAATCAGTTTGTAGGGGCTCACCCGGACGCGGCGCGTGCCCCCATCAATCACCACAACGTTGAGCCAGCGCTGCGGCTGATACCGCTGCTCAAACTTCTGCTTGGTGAGCCACTGGCCGATCTCTAAGGGGCTGCGACGGATCGGCTTCACGGCGGGCGCGGTCTGCCCCTCGGCCTGGGCGCGCACATAGGCGGCAAGCTGGCGCAGATACATCCCGAGATCCCAGCAGCGGGACAGCACTGGCTGGGCTTCGCCGTCGCGCTCCACGGTGGCGCTGTAGGCGTGGGCAATCACGGCCCGCGTGCGGGCGGTCGCGGTCGCGTCGTGCTCGTAGGTGAGCAGCCACGGCACGGACAGGGCCGGGATGAGTGGGGTCAAGGTCGTGATCACCTGGGCGCGGTCCTCCTCGGACCACGGCCCGGCAAAGCGGACGGTTGCCGGCAGGGAAGATATGGGTGGTGTCATCGGTGGTGCCTCCTGCTGCATAGGGACCAGGCGATCAAGGGCCAGCAGATCCGCTTTGGCCTGTTGGAATGTCGCCGCCGTGATACCGGCAGCGCGGAGATGGGCGCGTGCCCGTTCGCGGTAGGCGCCCGCCGGGTAGATGTCCCAACTGAGGAGCGTGCGAACCTGGGTTTGATTCCGCAGGCCGCGCAGTGACAGTGGGAGGGTGCCGCGTGCATGGGCCGTCGCGAGGGCACGGAGAACGGCTTGGCGGTGCTCCAGCGCCGCGACCTGACGGGAACGGTACGCGATCATATGCGCGCGGCGCTCGGTGATGGCATGGGTGCCGATGGGTGCCGGACGCGTGGCATTAATGCGGTGCGTCAGCGCGTCGGCCTGGGCGCGCAGCTTGGCGATCAGCGTCCTGGTCATAGCGGTGCTCCTGGTGGAGCGGCCGGGCTAGGCGGCCTGCTCCAGGTCGTCCATGAACGTGCGTTGGGTGCTGGTGGGCGTGGGCGGCGCCTCGCGACGGCGCAGGTTCCACGGGATCGGCGGCTGGGGCCGTTCGACGCCATAGCGCTGCATGGCTGTGTAGTAGCCGTTGCGCCCGATCTCGGCCATGTGCTCGCTGTCGTGGCGATCGAGCAGCGCCTGTGCGCCGAGCCGACCGATGCGCGCCATGTGGTCGCGTCCATACTTCGCCACAACCGCCTGGCCGCCGGCTGATCCCGGCCCGCCTCGCCTGCGTCCCTTATCCGGCATCGCGTCTCCTCCGGGGTGGTGGGGCACGTCGAGCGCGCCCCGTGCAGCAATCGATCTACAGCACATCCGCGGCGGTGACTCGCGTGCGGCGTCGCGAGGTGGGCGCAGGCGGTGGCGTCGGCTCCGGCGCTGGCTGCTCGGCTTCGTCGGCCTCGCCCTTGCTGTCCAGCATGATCATCTCGCTCAAGACAACCTCGGTCTTGTACTGTTTCTCGGCGCTTTCAGCATCTTTCCACGATCGGGTCTGCAAGCGGCCCTCAATATAGACTCGCGACCCTTTGCGCAGGTACTCCGCGCAGATCTCGGCCAGCCGATCCCACGCGACAATCGGGGTCCATTGGACTTCTTCGCGGATCTGGCCGTCGCCGTCTTTCCAGCTGCGGTTCGTTGCCAGGGTAAAGCTGACGCGGGCGGTGCCCTGCTGGGTGTAATTCACGTCGGGGTCCTGGGCGAGGCGTCCGGTCAACTGGACTTTATTCAGATCACGTGACATAACGATAATCTCCTATGTAGGAAACAGGGGCGCGGGGGAGCGCCCACGAGTTGCGTGTGCGGGTTAGGCGGCGATGCGGGTGGTATCGACCAGGGCCAGCGGCACACGGTCGGGGGGGAGCAGGGCCAGCGCTTCAAGGGCGGCACTGGCCCGATCCCGGCTCTGCCGATCCAGTTTCCGCCGCTGGTCGATCGCGTCGTCCACGTCGGCCTGCATCCGATCGACCTCGGCCTGGGCTTCACGAAGTGCGGCCAGCGCGGCGCAATACGCGGGATCGTTGGCCAGGGCGAGGGTCACGGCGCGGGTGCGATCGTCGGCGTTCGCGCCCAGATTCTTCGCGCCGCCGGCGTTCTCGATGATTCGGTGCTCGGCCTGGGCTTTGATGAGGTCGTGGTGGTCCTGGGCATCGCGAAGGGCGATCCGGGCGGCGGCAAGGCGCTGGCGTTTGGTTGTTCTCGTGCTCATGTGGGTACTCGTTTCAACGTGGGGGCGGCTGGGGGAGGCCGCCCGCTCAATCAATACTCGGAGGGCAGGAGCAGACAGGTGCTCGATCGATCCCATTCGGTGATAATCCAGAGCTTGGTGCCGTCGTTGAGGTGGTAGGCGCTGAGCAAGCGGCCTCCGGTGATGAGGGCGTGATCGTTGGCCTGCTTGTCGGCCTCGTCAAGCTCGCCCCAATCGGCGCGCAGATGGCGGGCGAGGAAGTACACGGCATTCTGCTGATTCGTCTCCAAGGCTTCCAGCGCGCCAGGGGTGGCGACGACCTGACCAGGGTTAAACCGCACGGCGGCTACTGGTTGTGGTTGGGTTGACATATAGAACTCCCTCGAAGGATGGTGGGCGCGGGGGGAGACGCCCAGGCTGCGACTAGAAGGGCATCGCGGCGTCGTTGCCGGCGCGGAAGGCGGCGCGATCCCAGCGCGTGGCATAGCCAAGCTCAAAGTCGAGATCGTCCGAGGCCAGGCGCAGGGCGTTCGCGTAGGTGAGCCCTTCGGCTTCGCAGAGTTCGAGGGCGAGGAAATGGACTTCATCAAAAGTAGCGGGAGCATTCAGCGGGGGATTGAACACGGGCGTGTTCGATGGTACAATCGTCTGAGCCAACATGACGGGTTTCCTCCGTGGTGTTGTCAGGCTCGTACAGTGACGGTAACACTGTGCGGGCCGTTTTGTTTTTCGGTAGGTGTAGTATAGCAGAAAGAGGAAAAAGTGTCAAGTGTTTTTGTGCGTTTTCGGTGAAATTGGTTGACGATTATATGTGGATGAATGGATATAAATAGACATAATAGAACAGTATAAAGTGCTTACGATATGACAATAACTCTTTACAGTTGTGTGATCGCTGCGTGGCTCCGATCCCGGCCGCCATGGGGTGTTGGTCGCTCCCTCCGTGGTCGCGTCGAAGCGTGCCAGCCAGGGCCGGGGCCGAGCAGCGACCCTACAGGCGACGGGGCACGCCGGCGGGCATCCGGCGGCAACGGCGCGTCAGCGTCGCGGGCTCGTCCCGCGATCGAGACCGTTGCGGCGGGTAGCTGGTGTGCGAGCCTGCTCAGGCGGTCGCCTGCCAAGCCAGTCCCTGGCTGGCGGGCAGGGTCACCCTCCCCGCGCATGTTCATCCCCCCTGGTTTCTTGACGCCGGACTCCTTTTTGCTAGAAGGTTGCCCCCCATCACCCCCACTGTCCCGCAGCATGCCTGCTCCTTCTCGGTTTTGCGGCGACTCATACCGTCTAGGAGGTCGTATCATGTCCATCAAACGTGTCCTGGTCGCATTCATCCTGTCCGTGCTGGTCCTCGCTG
>DASWTQ010000816.1:0-10312 GCA_036402055.1 Herpetosiphonaceae bacterium | reverse complement strand
GTCGCAGCGCTCGCCGGGTTGATCTGCTCGTCCACCGCTTAGCCTAGCCGCACGCCGTAATCTTTGGAGGCGTAATCGTACATGACGTCTACAAACGGCGTGCCGCTCTTGAAGCCTCGATACTGCGGCTTCACTTCGGAAAGCTGGATCATGAAGCGCACATCGCCGAAGGTCACGTGACCATACAGCGACGATCGTTCCTCGCGCTCAAGCAGCGTAAAATCCGAGACGAACTGCGGATACTCGCGCTTGATGTGGCCGTACGCCGCCTCAAGGTGATCGACCACAAAGCCGATGTGATGAATGCGCGACGGAATGCCATCTGACAGCGGCGCGTTCGGATCGGCGTCGAACAAAAAGATCGCGGTATTGCCCGTCGTCACAACCGTCAGATGCGAGTCGTCGCGCACGATCTGCATCTTCAGCGCCTTGTGGAAGAAGTCGCGGGCCGACTCGCGGGCGTTGGTCGCCAGCGCCAGATGATCGAAGCCATAGTTGGTCCACTCGCCGGCGGCCTCGTCGAGCGGCGTTACCTCGACAGCCAGCCGCGCATCGCCGTAGTGATCGAAGATCTCGCCGACAAACATATCGGGATAGATCAGCGTCCCATCGTCGCGGCGCACGCTCAGCCGCTGCGCCACCAGGTGCTCGGGCGGCAGAATATGCTCCAGCGCCTGGTGGATGATCTGCGTTCGTTCGGCCTCGCCGCTAAACTCTTGACCGGAAACAATAAACGTAACAGGCACGCGCTCGCTCATAGCGCTGCTCCTTTCATGACTTTGTGAAATGCTCCACTAGTTGGAGTGTAGGCTCGATCGGCGAGGGAGTCAAGGAAGGACGGAGAACGGAGAACCTAGAACTAAGAACCAAGAACCGGGAGAAACAAAGGAACAAGCGAACAAACGAACAAAGAAAAAAGGAAGTACCACTACTCCCCTCGCCTGCCGCACAGGAACGGGAAAGGGACCCGTGACGGCGGGGAAGGGGTTGGGGGTGAGGGCCTACCAACCTCGCGGCGTTAATCTTGCAAGCACTGCTATACTAGCTTTGAGAGAAACGAGATCGCTGCTATGCAGTTCACGAATCAACAGGTTGCGCTCGTCTTTCGCGACATCGCAGACTCGATGGAAGTCTTGGGCGAGAATCGCTTCAAGACCCAGGCGTATGCCCGCGCCGCAGAGACCATCGAGGAGCTGCCGACGAGCCTCTATGATCATCTTGCGGCGGGAACGCTCGACGATCTGCCCGGCGTGGGTCAGGCGATCACCGCCAAAATCACCGAGCTTCTCAACACAGGAACGCTCAAGTTCCGCGAGCGTCTGCGCGAGCAAGTTCCCGATGGCGTGCTGACCATCATGCGCGTGCCGGGCGTTGGCCCCAAGACGGCGCTGCGGCTCTACCGTGAGCTTGAGATCGCCGATGTCGAGGCGCTTGAGAGCGCGGCACGTAACGGTGAGCTGCGCAAAGTTAAAGGCTTTGGCCCCAAGCTTGAGACCAAAATTCTGGAAGGATTGGCCGCCCAGGCTTCTGCGCCCGATCGTTTCTTGCTCGGCGAGATGCTGCCGCTCGGGCGTGAGCTTGTCGAAGGGCTGCGCGCCGCGTATCCCCAGTTGGCCGAGGCCACTTTCGCCGGATCGCTGCGTCGGGCTGCGCCAACCATCGGCGATCTGGATCTGGTCGCGGCGGCAATCGAGCCCGAGGCCGTGCTCAAGGCGTTTTCTCAGATGCCGCAGATCGCCCATGCTGAGCAGGTATCGGATCTGCGCATCGACGGGCGACTGCATAACGGCAAGAGCTGCTCGCTGCTGGCGGTCACGCCCGAGATCTGGGGCGCGGCGCTGGCGCTGTGGACCGGCAGCGCCGCCCACCGAGCGCGGCTGGTGACGCTGGCGACAGAGCGCGGGCTGATTCTCGAAGAGCGCGGGCTGCGCCGTGGCGACGAGCTTATGCGCACGCCCACCGAAGAAGCATTGTACGAGGCGCTGGGCCTGGACTGGATTCCGCCCGAGCTACGCGAAGATTGGGGCGAGATCGAGGTCGCGCAGAGCGGCACGTTGCCGCGTCTGGTCGAGCTTAGCCAGATTCGCGCCGACATGCATACCCACAGCGAGTGGAGCGATGGTCGCGGCACGGTCGCGGAAGTTGCGGCAGCAGCGCGGGCGCGCGGCTACGAGTACTATGTGATCACTGACCACAGCTTCTACATGGGCATGGTCAACGGCCTGGACGCCGAGCGATTGAAGCAGCAGCGCGCCGAGATCGACGCGGTTAACGCCGAGATGCAGCGCCAGGGTATTAACTTCAAGCTGCTGCAAGGATCGGAAGTCGATATTCTACCCGACGGCTCGCTCGCGCTGCCCGACGACGTCCTGGCGACACTGGACTGGGTCGTCGCGTCGTTGCACGTGAGCCTGCGCCAGGATCGCGAGACCGTGACGAAGCGGCTGCTCAACGCGATTCGCAACCCGCACGTCGATTGCATCGGCCACCCGACGGGACGGCTGCTGCTCCGGCGTCAGGGCGCGGATCTCGATATGGACGCCATTCTTGAGGCGACCGCCGAGACCGGCAAGGTGTTGGAGATCGACGGCTCGTATCCACGCCTGGATCTGGATGCCGAGCAGGCCAAACGCGCGATCGCGATGGGCATTCCGATCGTCGTCGACAGCGATGCGCACAGGACGAGTGAGCTGGCCGGGATCGAGTACGGCGTGATGACAGCCCGGCGCGCTTGGGCTAGAGCCGAAGATATTGTAAACTGCCATACGTGGGAAGAAGTTGTCGAGCGCTTTCGACGCTAGATCTTGCTCGACCAACCAGGAGCTATTGCACGGGAGTGACTATGGATTGCATTTTTTGCAGCATCATCGCAGGCGAGATCCCATCGCATAAAGTGTACGAAGACGATGCGACGCTGGCGTTTCTGGACATCAATCCGGCCTCACGTGGCCATGTGGTGGTGATCCCCAAGGAGCACGCCGCCGATCTGTTCAGCCTTTCTCCCGACGCGCTCGCGGACACGGCGAAGACCACGCAAACCGTCGCGCGGCTACTTCAGCGCGGCGTGCGGCCCGAGGGCATCAACGTTTTGCAGAACAACGGCCCGGTAGCCGGGCAGTCAGTTTTTCACTACCATGTGCATCTGATTCCGCGCTGGTCCGGCGATCGGGCGCTGGGCATGTGGAAGCCCGGCGCGACTGATCACGCGGCTTTTGCTACGCTTGCGGCTCAGCTGCGCGGTGGCGAAGGAGCATAAGCGATGCCTGAGGAGCGCTATACCGCCGAAGAACAAGCTCTCTTCGATCTTGAGTTCCAAAAGAAGCTGGCCTCTGAGCTGCCCAATGTGCGCGAAGAAGAGATCAAGGCTGCTGCACAGCGGGCGGCTGAACTTGAGCTGGAACAGCAGCGCGAGGCGATCAGTGAGCAGCTTGACTCGGAAGTGGCTAGCGCGACGATTGAAAGTGCTCGCGACGCGCGGGCTGAGGCCAATCGCGAAGCGCCGTCGAAGCTGGTTGTGGGCCTGGTGCTGCTGCTGCTGCTGCTGTTTCTCTGGGCCGTGATGGGCCGGCTGCCGGGCTTAGGTCTGGGCAATCCCAGTTCGAACAGCACAACCAACAGCGCCGCGCAAAGCCTGACTCCGGTCCTGGACGGGCCGCGCGCTACCCCGATCGGCGGCGACGTGAATAGCATCAACACTGCCGGCGATCAAACGGGTAGAGGATTGCCCAACGCCGGCGCTGAGGTCGTGCCGACCGTCGCGTCGGGCATCGATTCCCAAGTCAGCCAGCTTTTCGCGCCCTACTATTTGCAACACGACGGCCTGCGTTTGTTCGGCAGGTCGATCAGCCCGCTGCTTGAGGTCAACGGGCGCCAGGTGCAGTGGTTCGAGCGCACACGTCTTGAGCACTGGCCCGAGTACGCCGGAACGCCGTACGAAGTGCAGTCCGGCCTGGTTGGCCTGGAATATACGGATGGGCGGGATTTTCCCAGGCAATCGTTTTTTACCAACCGGCCCGGCCTGTGGTTCTTCGGCGAAACCTCACACGGCGTGCGGGGTAAGTTCCTGGACTACTGGATCGCGCATGGCGGGCTAGATCTGCTGGGCTATCCGATTAGCGACGAGGTTGTCGAGATTCTGCCGGAGACTCAGCGCTATCACACGGTTCAATATTTCCAGCGCGGCCGGCTTGAGCTGCATCCCGAGCACGCCGGAACGGAAGACGAGGTTCAGCTTGGCCTGCTGGGCCGTGCCTTGTACCTGAACGAAGAAAAGTCCACTCCCGTCCAGCCGCTCGCGCCGACGCCGGTTCCGTTGCCGTAGTTTGGCGGCTTTGTCAACTTCGATGAGCGATTTGTACCGATCGTACAAGAATCGCTCATTTCTTTTTGTACGGATCGGCCATAGCTTTCTTTAGCAATCGTCGGTAGTCTTCTGCTGAAACCTCCGTGTGTCGCAAGCTGTGCATACAGAAAGGCTAAGCTCATGGGCTACACGAACGAACAAATTCTCGATTTGGTCAAAGAACAGCAGATCGATTTCCTCAATCTGCAATTTACGGATATTGTCGGCATCATCAAGAACATCACGATCCCGGTCACGCAGCTGAAAGATGCGCTCGACCATGGCGTGTGGTTCGACGGCTCGTCGATCGAAGGCTTTGCGCGCATCGCCGAGAGCGACATGTATCTTCAGCTCGATCTCGATACCTACGCGCTGATTCCGTGGGAGAGCGAGGCCGATTTCAAGACCGCGCGCTTCATCTGCGACGTGTTCACGCCCAACGGCGATCCGTTCCCCGGCGATCCGCGCCGCGCGCTGAAGAATGTCCTGGCCGAAGCCGCCGACATGGGCTTTAAGTTCAACACCGGCCCGGAGCTGGAATTCTTCCTCTTCAAGCCCGGCCCCGATGGCTCGCTCCAGCCGATCCCGCACGACGCCGCCGGCTACTTCGACGTTTCGACCGACTATGCGACCCACATTCGCCGCCAGATGGTCAAGGCGCTGCAAGGCTTTGGTATCGTCGTCGAGGCCAGCCACCACGAGGTCGCGATCGGCCAGCACGAGATCGACTTCCAGTACGGCGACGCGCTGCGCACAGCCGACAACGCCGTCACCTTCCGCACCACGCTCAAAGCGATTGCTCAGAAGAACGGCCTCTACGCAACGTTTATGCCCAAGCCAATCGCGGGCATCAACGGCTCGGGCATGCATGTTCACCAGAGCCTTGCCGACATCAAGACCGGCAAGAACGCGTTCTATGGCGAGGGCAAGGAGCGCGGCCTGTCGGATGTGGCGCTGAGCTATGTTGCCGGCCTGCTTGAGCACGCTCCGGCCATGTCGGCCGTGCTCGCGCCGCTGGTCAACTCCTACAAGCGCCTGGTTCCGGGCTACGAAGCGCCGGTGTACATCAGCTGGGGCCAGACCAATCGCTCGGCGCTGGTGCGCGTGCCGCGTATCACCAAGGGCCGCACGCAGGCAACCCGCATCGAGCTGCGCTGCCCCGATCCGTCGGCCAACCCGTACCTCGCCTTTGCGGTAATGCTCAAGTCGGGCCTGGACGGCGTTCGCCGCAACCTGACGCCGCCCGCCGCCGCCGAGGAAGATCTGTACCACATCGACCCGCGATCACGCGCGCTCACCACGCTGCCCGGCTCGCTGGGCGAGGCGCTGGAGAAGCTTCAGGGCGACGAGGTGATCCAGCAGGCGCTTGGTCCGCACATCTACGAGCGGTTCATCGAGGCCAAGCAGCAAGAGTGGGATGAGTACCGGCTGTATGTTTCGCAGTGGGAGCTGGATCGCTACCTGCCGATCTACTAAACTTCGCGAAGCAAACGATCAAGCGTCCGTGGTTTTCCACGGGCGCTTTTGATTCATGCCTGAAGCTTGCTGGAGCTTGTTCAACGATCTGGCATATTCTGTGCTACCCTTGTATCTATGCGCCAGTCGCCGCAAAGTAGCCTGAGAGGAGCACGACATGCCAGACAATCAACAGAATAAACAGGGCCAGTTCATGGGTATGGGCATCGGCGTTGGGGTTGCGCTGGGGGCTGGTCTGGGTCTGCTTTTCGACAATCTCGCGCTCGGCATCGGCGTGGGAGTCGCGATCGGGACTGCGCTCGGTGCCGCGCTTGGTGCCGCTCAGAGCGATCGAAAGTAGCTGGCCGACTTTAGCGCCAGTCGGCCAGGTGCGAGTAGGAGTGCGACGTGTCGATCGCCGTGACTTTGCCGCTCTTGAGATCATAGTGCGCCAGCGATGTCACGTCGTCGTGGGCCTGGTGGAAGAGCACCTGTTTGCCGTCGGCTGACCAGCGCGGATGCCCGGCTGGAAGCGACCCGGTATCCAGTATCTTCATCTGATTGGATTCGGTATCGAGGATCGCGATCTTCTCCACATCGTTGAGCTTGTGTCCAACCGCGAGATACCGGCCATCCGGCGACCAGTCGGGCCAGAAGTCGCCGTCGGAGGACTGCGGGCGGCACTGAACATTGTCCAGATTCGTCATCTGCTGGACATGCGCGGTTTCTACGCTGACGACGTAGATCTGCATACACTTGGTGTCCGTGCTGCGCGCATGAAACGCAATCCGCTCGGCATCCGGCGACCAGGTCGGGCCACCTTCCCAGGATGTTGTCGCCACAATCAGCCGTAGCTCGCCCGTCTCGACATCGGCAATCGCCAGATCATTTTGGTTCATCTCGTTGCCGGGCGTAGCCGTCTCAAAGACGATCTGCGTGCCATCCGGCGACCATTCGGGCGCGCGGCCAAACTGCCTGTTCGACAGCAGCGGCCGCAAATTGCTGCCGTCGCTGTTCATAAGCCAGATTTGCTGATAGCCGTTAGTCACGAGTGTAAACGCAATCTGCGAGCCATCCGGCGAGATCGCCGGTAGGGTGGCGCTGGTGCCTTCGGGAAACGTCGTGAGCGCTTTCACGTCGTTGCCGGTTTTGATGTATAAATTCTCGCTATTTTCTGCCCATGGCACCGAGAAAACAATCTTCGACGAGGGCTTGTTGTTCAGCGGCTCGGCGATAGCGCTCGGCGCAAAGATGTCACGCGCAATGCCGGCGATCTGGGATTGCAGCAGATACGCGCCGCCTCCAAGCGAGCCAAGCAGAATCGCCAGCAGCAGAATCAGCACGATGCCTCGGCCCGCGCCTCCACCTTGTGGCCGGCTAGGTAGCTGGCGGGGACTGGGCGACCACAGCTGCCGGCTGGTGATCGGCCCGGTGTGCTGCGGCGTGCTCGGCTGTGCAACAATACGCGGTGCCGCAACGGTAACGGCCGGCATTGGTCGGGCGATTGCCGCGTCCAGCGCGCTGCAAAACTCGTCGGCAGTCGCGACGCGCTGGTCGATCTCATAGGCGGTCGCTCGTGCGATCAGTGCCTCAAGCGACGGCGAGATGGTTGGATTGAGTGAGCGAGCGGGCGGCAGCGCAAACGGCGAGGATGCTGGATTATGTCCAGTCAGCATCTGGTGCAGCAGCACGCCGAGGCTAAAAATATCCGAGCGCGGCTCAGTCTGACCGCCATACTGCTCCGGCGGCGCGTAGCCGGGCGTGCCAAACTGGGCCGTATCCGCGATTTTGCCGGGCGAGAACAGCCGCGCGATGCCAAAGTCGATCAGCTTGAGCTGGCCTTCGGGCGTGACCATCACATTGCCGGGCTTAAGATCTCGGAAGACAACCGGCGGATGCTGCGTGTGGAGATAGGTCAGCACCGAGCAGAGCTGCCGCGCATAGTTGAGCGCTTCTGCCTGGGGCAGCGGCCCGGCCACACGTCGCATCAGATCGCGCAATGTCTCGCCGGGAACATACTCCATCACGAGGTACCACTCGTTATTCTGGTTGAAGTAGTCCCAGATGGCGGTCAGGCCGGGATGGCGCAGGCGAGCCAGCGTGAGCGCCTCGCTCTGGAAGAGCCGCGCCGCTTCTGCCGCTTCGTGATCGGGGAGGCGCAGCGTGGAGCAGACCTTGATGGCAACAGGCCGGTGCAGACGCTCATCGGTCGCCAGGTACACGGCACCAAAGCCTCCACTGCCAAGCAGCCGGCCCATGTGATAACGTCCTGCAAGAAGCGTATCAGTTTGTGCCATCATCCTATCATCCTCGTCGCGGCTTTATTGTACATGACAGAGCTGTGTTTTGCTGTGAGCCAAATGATGTATCTTTACTTAAACGATCAAACTTTAAAAAAGGTTCCACATCGATTACGACTTTCTGACAATCTTCTGGAATCTCGCTCTCACGCACTGTGTGATCACGCAACATCTGGCTATGTAGCTCGTACAATCAAACATCAGCGCTGGATTACAGCTATCAGCCAGAGAATAGACGTCGGCTACTAATTAATAATAAATGCCGATTACAAGCGAACATATCTGCTTAAGGGCTGATAGCTGGCTCTCAAAGAGCGAGCCGGTGTGCTATGATAATGTTCGTCGGACAGCAACTCAAGCAAGGGTGGTCAGGAGGAGCACGTGGTCGATCAACTGCCGGCCGGAACCGTCGTCGTGGGACAACAAGGGCAGTATGAGGTGCTTAACGTCGTTGGGCGCGGCGGAATGGGCGTAGTGTATCGGGTGCGGCGGCGAGAGGACGGTGCGATCTGGGCGCTCAAAGAGCAGCGTCCGGCTGAGCCGCTGAAGACGGAGGAGATCGCCGAGAGCAGGCAGCTTTTCGAGCAGGAAGCCCGAATGGTGCTACAGCTAAAGCATCCCAACATCGTCAGCGGTTTGGAGTTGTTCGAATGGCAGGGTCGACAATACTTTGTGATGGAGTTTGTCAACGGTGAGACGCTGGAAAAACGGCTGCGCGAGGCCAACGCTCCGGCATTCGAGCAAGATGCGCTGCGCTGGACGATCCAGATGGCGCGTGTCTTCACCTACCTGCATAGCCAGAAGCCGCCGATCATCTACCGCGATCTCAAGCCGGCCAATGTGATCCTTTCACCTGAGGGCACGATCAAATTTATCGATTTCGGCGTGGCGCGTACATACAAGGACCGCAAGGCCAAAGATACCGTCGCGATCGGCACATTTGGCTACGCACCGCCCGAGCAGTACGGCAAGGGCCAGACCGACGCCCGCTCCGACATCTATACCCTGGGCGCGACGCTCTACCATCTGCTGACGAATCTACCGCCGCGTCCGCTCTACACGCCGAAGCCGGGCGAGATCCAGGCGATCAATCCACCGGTTCAGAGCCGCACCGAGCAGATCGTGACTCGGGCTATGCAGCAGGATCGTGAGCAGCGCTTCGCATCGGCGGTCGAGATGGAGCGTGCCATGCAGGCTTGCCTGACGCAGCCGCTGCCGGATCTACAGCCGGTTGCGCAGCAGGCCGCCGTGGATCTTGACGCAACGCAGCGCACTTCCGCACCGGTGGTGCCGCCCCGCTCACGAGTGCAGACGACTCCGGCCGTTGGTCCAACCGTGCGCCAGGGGAATCCACAGCCCAGCGCTACCGACGGACAGCAGATCTTTTGCGTCAACTGCGGTCGCGGCAACAAGGCGACCGCTCGCTTCTGCGCTGCGTGCGGCACGCCGCTTCAGGCCGCTCCGGTCAGCACTCCGGCGGTCGCTGCGCCGGTGCAGTCGGCTCGCTCGCTAACACCCGCGCCCAGCTCAGCCCCGACGCTGCCACCGGCTCTGTTTCGGGTGACAACGCCGCGCGGCAGCTGGGAATTTCCTCTGATGACGCTGCCCTGCCGTATTGGGCGGCGCGATCCATCGCAGAATCACTATCCCGAGCTGGATCTGGCCGATTATGATCGTGGCCATGCCTCGCGGCGGCATGCTGTTGTGGAGCGGCGCGGCGATCAGTATGTGCTGACCGATGTCGGCAGCGTCAACGGCACGATTCTTAACGGCGTGACGCTGCCGGCACATCGGCCGCAGCAGCTCCGCGAAGACGATCGCATCAGGATCGGCGATGTCGAGCTGCGCTTCGAGTGGGCCTGATCATCTAGACTGCGCGCTCGCCGATGTCGGCCAGAATCGTCTCGACAATATCCAGAGCGGCGCGCGGTCGTGCGACGCGGTGAGCGCTCTCGCTCATGGCTTGCAGGCGGTGCGGATCGGCCAGCAGCTGCATGATCGAGAACGGCACGTGCTGCGGCAGGCGAATGCTGATTGCGGCTCCCACGCCCGCCAGGTAGTCGGCGTTGCTTTCTTCCTGGCCCGGGATCGGATCGATAATGATCATCGGCCGTCCGCGCGCCAGCACCTCGGAGACCGTCAGGCCGCCCGCTTTGGTCACCACGATGTCGGATGCAACCACCAGGTCGTCGACATAGTTGATAAAGCCCAGCTT
>DASWTQ010000815.1:0-4966 GCA_036402055.1 Herpetosiphonaceae bacterium | reverse complement strand
GGCAGGTCGTCGCGATCCGCAGCCAGACCCAGCCCGAGGTATTCGAGACCGCACGCCACGCGGGCCGCGCAATTCCAGTTGATCACATGCTGGAAGAAGTGCTGACCACGCTTGGCAGCGCGTAATCCAGCGACGAATCGCCGTAGAGCACCCCCCATCAATCATTCTCACCAAGGAGGACCACATGGCGACCGAGGACACGTTCACGATTGAGATCACGAATCAGCTGGGCAGCGATATTACGCTGGAGATCAACGGTGAGCGCACGATCAACAAGAACGTTGCTTTTACCGTGTCAACCCCGGAGCCGGTCACGATCTCGCGCCAGGGCGACACCGTGAACGTTACGATTCCGAACAGCACAAAATCGGAGATGCTGGTGATCGACGGCGTGTGTATGTGCCTTTCTAAACAGGTCACCTTCACACTAACTCCTAGCGCCTCGATGAATATTACGCTCCAGAGCGGCTATTTCTCCACGGAGCTACCCGACAAATCTCGTGGCGTGCGCTGTGGTGATGGATTTTAATCGCCGCAGAAGATCATATTTATTGCCAGTACAGCATACAGTCGGCGTGTGCGAACGCGCCGACTGTCCCAGGATTTTCTCATCGGCGCAGGAGTAGAGCCATGATGGAATATAAAGGCTACCTTGCTAAGATCGAATTTGATCAGGAAGCCAGTGTGTTTCACGGTCAAGTGATTAATATACGCGACATCATCACTTTTCAAGGCCAATCAGTTGAAGAATTGCGCCGTGAGTTTGCCGAATCGGTGGAAGATTATCTGGAATTTTGCGCAGAGCGAGGAGAAGAGCCAGAAAAACCTTTTTCCGGCAAATTCCTCGTACGCACCGATCCGACGCTGCACCGAGAGATCGCGATTGCCGCCAGTCGCGAGAATCAAAGCATCAATACCTGGGTCAATGAAGTGCTGCGTCAAGCTATCGAATCGCGTTCGGCTGCCTGATGCGAGAGTCGCGAATCTGTGTATGCGAAACGCCGACTGTCTTCTATCTACCGAAAGACCGACAGGCGATGCTGCCGCAGCACCTCCGCGCCGTCCCGCACCACCTGCGGATCGGGATAGATCCGCTGAAGCAGCTCGTCGTTGTTGAGCAGCAGCAATTCCTGGCGCGCGGGAGCGAGAAATTCGTACTGCCAGCGGAAATGATCAGCGCCTTGCAACGTGCTCAGACCAATCAGCAGCGTCACCAGCGCGATGATGCCCAGCGCTCCTACCCGCACCAGCCGTCGATCGGCGTACACCTGCGCACACAGCGCACACAGCGCCAGCAGCGCGATCCAGAAGAGCGTCGTCGTGGTGGCGTAGCGCTGCGCCAGCGCCTGATGATTGCCATACACGGCGCGGCCCAGGCTGGTCAAAACGCCGGTGCTGAGCGCGTAGCCGCCCAGCGCCAGGTAGGGCAGGATCGTTGGGAGTGTGCAGGCCCGCAGCAGCGCCCAGGCGATGATGATGAAGAGCGCCAGCCCGCCAACTCCTGCTGTGATCGCCGCGCTGTTGACGTAGCTGCACAGATCGCTGTCGCCGAGATTGCAGATCGCGCGCACGTCGCCGGTGATGACGCCAAACAGATACTCAACCGCGCCCCGTGTCGGCGGCGCGCCGAGATAGGTCGCGGTGTAGAGCAGATACGGCCGAGGATTGCGCACGATCGCCGCGAGTGGCGGAGCCTGCTCGTTCCAGATGTAGGCGTAGAAAAACGAGCCGATCACGATCACGCCGGCCGCACACCAGGCCCCGAGACGCAGCCAATCGCGTATTGAGCCGCGCGCCGCCGTGAGCAGCAGTGCCAGCGCGCCAATCGGCCAGATCAGCAGCCCCGTGCTATACGAGTAGGTCGCGACAAAGCCACACAGCGCCGCCAGCGCCAGCGTCCACCAGCTTCGCGCAGGCTGCGTCAGCAGCACAATACCCGCGCTGACCGCCAGCACATTGAGAAAGATCTGAATATTCCAGCCGCCCCACCAGTTCTCGGCCTGGTTGAGCGAAAAGATCGCCAGCGAGAGCGCGGGCAGCAGGAAGATCCAGGCCATCCTGGTCATGCCGGCGGTTGCGCGCACCTGGTAGGCCAGCACGCCAAAGATTCCCGCCGCCAGCGCAATATTCACCAGCATCTCGACATGCGTGTTCCAGCCACTGAGCCGCGCCAGCGCCAGCATGATCAGCCGTGGAAAGAGCAGCCGGTGCTCGTTATGCTGCGCCCACAGATCGCGCAGCGTCAACGTGCCCGCGTAGGAGCGCTCCAGCAGCGGCAGCAGCGCCCACTGATCCGCGAACGGCA
The DNA here is from genome assembly GCA_036402055.1 of Herpetosiphonaceae bacterium. Classification (GTDB taxonomy): domain Bacteria; phylum Chloroflexota; class Chloroflexia; order Chloroflexales; family Kallotenuaceae; genus LB3-1. The sequence goes on along the minus strand of DASWTQ010000815.1, from coordinate 2,661 downwards.
GATCGACCGTCTGCGTGAGCACAATCCATACGAGATACAGTGGAGGAAGGATCGCAGCGACACACAGCGCCAGCGGCCAAAGAACGCGTTTCTGAAGCGAATTGCGGGTGTGCGGGTCATCGCGCAAAGCCATCGCTGCCCTTCCCATCTATATTTATGTCAATAAACACCAGAAGACGACCCGGATAGTAGCACGCGTACAAACGATTCGGCAAGCATCCAGCAATTGCTATAATCTGTTTTATGGCAGCACTATGCCGCATTCTAAGGAGATCAACGCAATGCCAGCCAAGGCAGATAAGCGGAAATCAACGCAGCAGCCCACGGCCGAGCTGACCTGGCAGCAGGTCATGGCCTGGCGACTTCAGCGCCACCGGCTCGACAAGCGTGCGTCACAGCAAGAGCTGATCAAGGTTGTCAGCGGCATCTGCGGCCTGCACGCGCAGCTGATGTCCTCGGCCGAGCTTGCGCTGTGGGCACGCATCAAGGATCTCGCTCCCAGCGCGGTGCAGAGCGCGCTCTGGCAGGATCGCAGTCTGGTCAAGACCTGGGCTATGCGCGGCACGCTGCATCTGCTGCCCGCAGACGATTTTCCGATCTGGCAATCGGCGCTGAGCACCCACGCGAGCTACCGCAAAGGCAGCTGGCTCAAATATCACGGCGTCACGCTGGACGAGATCGAGGCGATCATCGAGGGCGTGAAAACCACGCTGACCGACAAGGGCATCACCCGCGAGCAGCTTGCCGACGGCATCGCCGAGCGCATGAAGACGCCCAAGCTACGCGAGCTGCTGCGATCCGGATGGGGTGCGCTGCTCAAGCCCTCGGCGTTTCAGGGCAACCTGTGCTTCGGGCCAAACCAGGGCCAGAACGTTACATTCGTCAGACCAGAAAAATGGCTCAAGCACTGGCGCAGCGTGCCGGTCGAGGAGGCGCAGCAGGAGGCGTTCCGGCGCTATCTCGGCGCATACGGCCCGGCCACGCTCGAAGATTGGACGCGCTGGTTTGCCACGACTCCGGCGCGAGCCAAAGCGCTGATCAAAGAGCTGGACGAAGAGATCACGCTGGTCGATGTCGAGGGAGCGCACTCATGGATGCTGGTCAAGGACATCGAAGCCGCAGCCAAAGCCACCATCAAAGAGCATGTGCGGCTGCTGCCCGCCTTCGATCCTTACGTCGTCGGCTCGTCTCGCGACTCTGAAGGGCTGCTGGCGAGCACATTCAAGGAGCGCGTGCACCGGCCACAGGGCTGGATCTCGCCGGTGCTGCTGGTCGATGGGCAGATGCGCGGCGTTTGGAAGCATGAGCTGAAGAGCGGCCGGCTCAACGTCGAGATCGAGCCGTTCGAGGAGCTGCCGCCGTGGGTGCGTGAGGGAGCGGAGGCTGAGGCCGAGGAGCTGGCCAGGTTTCTGGGCGGCAAGCTGGAAGTGAGCTGGGCGGCTATTTAGACAGCGCAAACCGGCTTAAACACACAGCCACCGCTAAGCTTATTTTCTTAGCAGTGGCTACCTCTATATCCAGGCCGCAGCTCAGCGAAAACCGAATTAGATCGCGAGCGCCAGCTCTTCTTGCTCCAGCCGTTTATAGCCTCCGGCGTAGTAGAGCAGGGGCTCGCCCGGCTCCTGAACGCTCTCCAGGCCGATCACGCGGCCAAACACCACGATATGATCGCCGCCGTCGATCACGCGCTCCACCTCGCAGGCAAGATTCGTCAGCGACTCGGGCAGAACCGGCACGCCGTTGAGATCCCCGAAATCGACCAGTAGATTGGGGTCGCGGCGACCGGCGAAGTGACGGGAAAGATGCTCCTGCTCGGCGTTCAGCACGTTGATGCCAAACTGGCCGGCCTCGACGATGTAGCTTGCCATGCGCGCCCGCCGATCGATGCAGACCAGCACCAGCAGCGGATCGAGCGAGACCGATGTGACGGCGTTGGCGGTCATGCCGTGAACCTCATCGCCGAGCTGTGCCGTGATAACCGTAACGCCGGTGGCGAAGAGGCCCATCGCCCGCCGAAACTCGCGTGTATCGATCTCCATGCTAATCCTCCAAGCCCCTTCGCGGAGCGCTATTGTTGAGTGTTCTTGCCATAATCAATCCACGGCGCAGATTCTTTGTCAGCGCATCCTCTAGGCCCTTTGAACGATCTTCTGGCGGGCAATTGGACGTAGTGAAGCTTTGCAGATAAAAAAAAGAACACGCGAGCATTCGCGTGTCCTCAAGCAAGAATGATCGATCGTGGCTTAGCGCGTCAGCCGCTTGTAGCTGATCCGGTGCGGCAGATCGGCCTCTTTGCCCAGCCGCGCCCGGCGATCGGCCTCGTAGTCGGAGAAGTTGCCGTCGAACCAGCGTACCTGGCTGTCGCCCTCGAACGCGAGAATATGCGTGGCGATGCGATCCAGGAACCAGCGATCGTGGCTGACGACCAGCGCGCTGCCCGCGAACTGCTCCAGCGCCTCTTCGAGCGCCCGCAGCGTGTTGACGTCGAGATCGTTGGTCGGCTCGTCGAGCAACAGCACGTTGCCGCCCTCTTTGAGCATCTTGGCCAGCAGCACACGGTTGCGCTCGCCACCCGAAAGCTGCCCGACCTTTTTCTGCTGATCGGAGCCCATGAAGTTGAAGCTGGCCACGTAGGCGCGCGAGTTCATCTCACGCTTGCCG
>DASWTQ010000814.1:0-3379 GCA_036402055.1 Herpetosiphonaceae bacterium | reverse complement strand
CTTCTTGTCGCGTGGAACGCCGATACGCTGGAACTGCCAGCGGTGGGCGGCATCCACGATCTGGTTGCGGCGCAGGTCGCACGTACCCCGCTCGCGATCGCGGTGCGCTTCGGTGAGCAACAGCTCACCTACGCGGAGCTGAACGCCCGCGCCAACCAGCTCGCCCACTACTTACGAGCGCAGGGCGTCGGTCCTGAGGTACGCGTGGGCCTTGCCATGGAGCCCGCGCTGGAGCTGGTTGTGGCGATGCTCGGCGTCTTCAAAGCCGGCGGCGCGTATGTACCGTTTGATCCGGCCTATCCCGCCGAACGTCTTCACTGGCTGTTCAGCGATAGCCAGGTCGCGCTGGTGTTGACGCAGCAGCGATTGCTTGAGAGTCTGCCCACAGCGGATGTGCCGCTGCTCGCCGTAGACCAGGATTGGGCGCAGATTGCCACCCAGCCAATCAGCGATCCGGCGCTCGTGACCAGCCCGGATCAGCTGGCGTATATGATCTACACCTCGGGCTCGACGGGAACGCCTAAGGGTGTGATGCTCGCTCACCGGGGCGTGATCAACAACCTGATGGTGCATCAGGCGACCTCGTGCCTATCGACGGATGATCGGATGCTGCTCAACTATTCGATCAGCTTCGATCCCTCGGTGTGGAGTATCTTCTTGCCCTTGATCACGGGGGCGCAGCTGGTGCTGGTGCCGTCCGAGGTGCGCTATGACAGCGCGGCGCTGGTCCGTGCGATTGCCGAGCAGGGCATCAGCGTGTTTGGAGTCAGTCCCAGCCAGCTCGCAGTGCTGATCGAAGAGCCGGGTATCACAGCCTGTACCGCGCTGCGCTACGTTGTCTGTGGCGGCGAGAATCTGTCGCGTGAGCTGCAAGCGCGCTTTTTCGCCCGGCTGCCTGCGGTACTGTGCAATGCCTACGGGCCGACTGAGGCCACGATCGATACAACCTTCTGGCACTGCGCGCGCGTGGATGCGCCGCAGGGCAGCGTGATTGGCCGGCCGCTGGCGAATATCCAGGTGTATGTGCTGGATCGCGCGATGCAGCCGGTGCCGGTAGGCGTGCCCGGCGAGCTGTATGTCGGTGGTATCGGTCTGGCGCGCGGCTATCACCGCCGGCCGGATCTCACCGCCGAGCGCTTCGTCCCCGATCTCTTTGGGAATGGAGGCGGGCGGCTCTACAAAACCGGCGACCTCGTGCGCTACCGGACGAACGGCGCGCTGGAATTTCTGGGCCGGATCGACCAGCAGGTCAAGCTGCGCGGCTTCCGCATCGAGCTGGGCGAGATCGAGGCGACGCTGGAGCAGCACGAGGCCGTCCAAAGCGCGGTCGTCATGATTCGCGAAGATCGGCCAGGCGACAAAAGGATTGTGGCGTACGTTGTCGAAGAACAAAGAACAAAGGAACAAAATACCGATGATTCCCCCTCGCCTGCGAAGCGGGAGAGGGGGCTAGGGGGTGAGGGCCTGACGGCTTCTCTTCGCTCCTTCCTCGCCGAGCGGCTGCCCGAGTATATGATCCCGAGTGCGTTTGTGCTGCTGGATACATTGCCGCTCACGCCAAGCGACAAGCTCGATCGCCGGGCACTCCCTGCGCCGGATGTGCAAGACGAGGATGTACGCGCGATCATCGCGCCCCGTACTCCCGTGGAAGAGGTGATTGCGGGAGTGTGGGCGAGTGTGCTGGGTCGTGAGCAGATCAGTGTCGACGACAACTTCTTCGCGCTGGGCGGTCATTCGCTACTGGCGACTCAGGTCATCACGCGGCTGCGAACGGTGCTGGGCCTTGATCTGCCATTGCGACTGCTCTTTGAGGCGCCCACTATCGCCGGCTTCGCCGCGCACCTTGCTGTGCAGTCGCCCCATGCCCACCTGCCGCTGGTGCCGATTCTCCGTGATGGCCGTGCGCTGCCGCTCTCGTTCGCGCAGCAACGGCTGTGGTTCCTCGATCAGCTTCAGCCGGAGAGCGCGCTGTACACGATTCCCCTCGTCGTGCGATTGAGCGGGCCGCTCAGCCCCAACGCGCTGCGATCCAGCCTCACGGCGCTTCTGGCACGGCATGAGAGCCTGCGCACAACCTTTGGCTATGATCTCACCACGGAAGCGCCGGAGCCCTACCAGCGCATCGCCCCACCCAGCGATGTTGCGCTGCCAGTGGTCGAGCTGCCACCCACCGCAGACGAGGCCATGATCCGCGCGATCGTGCAGCGTGAGGTGGTGCGGCCTTTTGATCTGCAAAACGGACCGCTGCTGCGCGCCCTGTTGATGCAACAGGACGAGAGCACACATCTGCTGGTGCTGGTGGCTCATCACATCGTGACGGATGGGTGGTCGCAGAGCGTGCTGCTGCGCGAGCTGACCACGCTCTACCAGGGCTACGTACAAGAAACGCCGGTCGCATTGCCCGCGCTGCCGATCCAGTACGCCGATTATGCCGTCTGGCAGCGCGCCTGGCTTTCGGGCGCGGTCCTCCAGCAGCAGATGGACTACTGGCGGCGACAGCTCGCCGGTGTGGTGCCGATCGATCTACCCACGGATCGACCGCGTCCCGCAGTAGCGAGCTATCGTGGAGCCTACCAGACGTTCCACCTTTCAGCCGCGCTGAGCGATGGGCTGAGACATCTCAGCCAGCGCCTGGGCGCGACGCTCTTCATGACGCTGCTGGCAGCCTGGCAGACGCTGCTGATGCGCTACAGCGGCCAGACTGACATCGCCGTCGGCACGCCGATCGCGGGGCGGGTGCGCCCAGAGCTGGAAGACCTGATCGGCTTTTTCGTCAACACGCTGGTGCTGCGTACCGATCTGACAGGCCAGCCCTCCTTTGCCGAGCTGGTCAGCCGCGTACGCTCGGTCTGCCTGGATGCCTACGCCCACCAGGATATTCCGTTTGATGTGGTTGTTGAGCAGCTCCAGCCCACGCGTGACATGAGCCGCCAGCCGCTGTTTCAGGTCATGTTCACGCTGCAAAACACGCCACGCACCACGATCGAGCTGCCCGAGCTGCGTGTGGAATCGGTGAGCCTGGACAGCCACACGGCCAAGTTCGATCTCTCGCTGGCGCTGAATGAGGTGCCAGATGGTCTTCAGGGAGCGATCGAGTATGCCACAGATCTTTTTGATGCAGAGACGATCGCGCGCCTGGCGGGACAGTTCCAGCAGTTGCTGGCGGCGATCGTGGCCGATCCGCACCAGCGCGTGACGGCGCTGCCGCTCCTGACCCCCGAGGAGCGCGAGCAACTGCTGGGCTGGAATCAGACCACACTCGCCGTGGCCGACGTGGTCAGCATTCCGCAGGCGTTCGCGGCCCAGGCGGCACGCACCCCCGAGGCGACCGCCCTGATCGTCGGGACGCAGCGGCTGACCTATCAGGAGCTACACCAGC
>DASWTQ010000813.1:0-5189 GCA_036402055.1 Herpetosiphonaceae bacterium | reverse complement strand
CTGAAGCGCGCAAGATTCACGTATTCCCTGATCGAATCCAGCGTGGAATCCGCCACTCAGCCCTGGCCGCACCAGCACGCCAGGGGCTTCGCCACAGGACGACTTATGGATGCGCCAAAACTAACTTTAGTGCTTCTCGACGAGATTTTGACGATCTATCGTCTGGACCGGGATGCTCCGATCCCGGAGTGGGCATTGCGCGGCGGCTTTGTATCGATCACGCGTACAGCCGATGAGCTATCGGTTGTTTGTTCGCGGCCCGAGCGACAGCCTGACGTGCCGCATGAGCCGGACTGGCGCTGCTTTCAGGTGGCAGGGCCGCTCTCGTTTTCGCTGACGGGCATTCTGGCGACGCTCACCAGGCCGCTGGCGGAGGCGGGGATCAGCATCTTTGCGGTCTCGACCTTCGACACAGATTATCTGCTGGTCAAGGCCGAGGATATTTCACGCGCGATCGTTGAGCTAACCCTGGCGGGCCATACGGTGCAGGGCTAGCTATGCGAGGTGTTGAGCAGCAGCCAGACTTGTACGATGGCGTTGTGGGTCGGCTCGGCGCCGGCAGGCTGGGCGCGTGGCGGCGGCAGATCTTCGCCTCGCTGTCCGGCGATATTCTTGAGCTAGGCGTGGGCACCGGCCTGAATCTCCCGGCCTATGGCGCGGGCGCGCGAGTGATCGGTGTCGATGTTGAGCTGGATCTGATCCGCCGGGCGCGCAGCCGAGGCGCTCAGACGATCGTCGGCGATGGCGAGCGGCTGCCTTTTCCCGACGCAACCTTCGACTATGTGACCTCGGCGCTGGTCTTTTGCTCGATTGCCGATCCCGATCTGGCGCTGCGCGAGGTGGCGCGGGTGCTGCGGCCCGGCGGACGCTTGATTCAGCTTGAGCACACGCGCACCAATCATGCGCTGCCCGACGTCCTGCTGGATCTGATCACGCCGCTCTGGGCGACGATCGCGGGCGGCTGCCATCCCAACCGTGATACTCCGGCGCTGCTTGAGCGTTCCGGCTGGCAGCTGCTGCGGCACGATCGCCAGCTGGGCGGTCTGATCCGGCTGCTTGAAGCGCTGCCGCCTGCCAGGGACTAACCAAACATCGCCAAACGGCTGCGCGGCGATAGGAGCCGCCCGGCAGCGCTCGTCGCTCGACAGGTTGCATAAAGCCGGTACAGTGTGGGCATGACTTCGATCTCGCGTGACAAGCCGCGCTCACTGAAGCTGGCGTATCTTTCCGTGCTGGTTCTGATCGGCGCGGTTATCGCTCTGGTGCTGCGTCCAGCACAGCAACCGGACGAACTGCGCGCCGCAGAGCAGCTCTGGCAGGCAGGCCGCGTGACCGAAGCGCTGCGCAGCTACCAGACGCTGCGCTCTTCCGAGTCTGCGCCCGCGCTGGTCGATATTCGGCTGGCTGCGATCACGCTGCTGCGCGGTGATTGCGCTCAGGCACAGATGTATGCGGCTACGGCGTTGGGCAAGCCGCTTCGCCGCGACGAGGCCGCTCAGGCGCATCTGATCGTCGGGCAGTGCGCAGCCCAGCGCGGCGCTCTCGATCGCGCCCAGGCTGAGTGGCTATCCGTCGATCCACAGTCGCCATATCAGGCGCTGGTCGATGTGCTTTCCGGCGAGATCGCGCTGCGCGGTGGGCTGCGCTCCAGCGCCATCGACGCCTATACATCCGCGCTGGCGGGTCCGCTGCCTGAGCCCTGGCGCAGCTTTGCTCGGCTGCGGCTCGCGCTGGCGCTGGCGCCCGACGCGCCTGAAACTGCGCTTCGGCATCTTCAGTCGATCCCGGAGACGCTGCCCGACCCCGCGCCTGAAACACGACCGCTGCTGCCGCTCACATCCGGCGCGATCGTTGGGCAGGCGCGTCAGCTCGCGGCGATTCTGGCAGCGCCTCCGGAGCAGCAGCGGCAGCTGATCGGCCAGCAACTGCTCGATCTGAATCTGCTGCGGCTGGCGATCGCGACTTTTGAGCAGGTGCCGGTCGACGCTCCCCGCGATCCGCTTGCGGAGGCCCACGCCGCCTATGCGCGCTGGCAGCTGGGCCAGACATCTGCCGCTACGACTCAGCTGCGTGAGCTGGTGGCGCAATATCCTCAGCAGCCGCTGATCGCCACGCTGTACGCGACGATTGCGATCAACGCCGGCAATCTCGACGAGGCGTCGGCTGTGCTGGATGCCGCCGAGGCGCGCGCGCCGCTCGATCCGGCGATCGTGCTGGTGCGCTCGGATCTGCTGGTCGCCCGCCGCCAGTATCCCGAGGCGATCGTCGAGCGCCGCCGCGCCCGCGACATCGCGCGGCCCGAGGTTCGCGGACGTTACGCGCTGGCACTGGCGGAGCAACATTTGAGCCTGACTTATCGCGTCTGCGACTCGGGCATCACGGCGGCCAGCGAGGCCACAACGATCGCCGCCGACGATCCACAAGCCTGGCAGCTGCTCGCGTCGATGTTCTATCACTGCCGCTCGTACACGCAGGCCGCCGAAGCCGCGCAGCGTGGTCTCGCGCTGGCCCCGAACAACCCTGGGCTGCGCTTTTTCCTGGGCGCCGCGCTGTGGGAAGATGGCAACCAGGATGCCGCACGGCCGCACCTGATCGCCGCCGCCGACCTCGCGCCCGCCAGCGAGTGGCGCAAACGCGCCGAGCAGACGCTGGGCTGGTAGCGCCTATCGCTCGGCTAGATCGCTCAGATCGAGCGAGTACGCCTCATCTGCGAACTGCCAGCCAAAGCGCTGAAGATCCACCAGACCATGCTCGTCGAAGGTCACGCCTTCCGCCTCAAGCAATTGCCGCTGCCTATCGCCGTGGGTCGAGATCCCGCCCCGGACGTTGATCACGCGCTGCCAGGGCACCTCGGGCCGGTCCGCCGCGCTGAGAAAATGCATCGCATAACCGACCACCCGCGCCGGACAGCCGACGATCTTGCCGATCGTGCCGTAGGTTGTCACGTAGCCCGGCGGTACCTGGCCGGCACAGGTATAGATCCGCTCATACAGTTTGGATGGTTCGCGAACAGCGCGCTGCTCTGAGCTGTGTTTGGACGACACGTCGCCTCCTTTCGTTCTCGGCTATCGTACCATCGCTGCTCCTGCATGGCGCAGCTTTTGCTATTTTTGATGAAACGGCGCAACAGGTTGAGGAGATCCCGTTCGTCAGTTACTCATCAGACTTTTCTGAGCCCGATTCCGAAACCTGGGTGCTATAATCAGCTACCGTCGAAGTCAGGCATAGCTAAGTTTGAAATATTATGGCTCAATATTCACCCCTCGCCATTAGATACGCGCAGCGCAGCGACACCGGCATGCAGCGCCGATATAACGAAGACACCAGCGTTGTCCACGACGTGCTTCTGTTGAACAACCGGCGAGCCGTGATCGCCGCTGTCGCGGATGGCATGGGCGGAGCGCAGGCGGGAGCCGAGGCCAGCCGCCTGGCCGTCAGCACCGCCGTACAAACACTGGCAGCGCGCCTGGAGTCCGGCCTTCCCACCTCGGAGCAGCAGTGGCAGGAGCTTCTGTGCGAGGCGCTGCACACGGCGAATAAAGCGGTTCATGCGCGCTCACATACGCTGCGGCGGCTCAATGGTATGGGCACCACGCTGCTGTTGAGCATCCTCTACGATCGTCGGGTCCGCATCGCGCATATCGGCGATTGCCGAGCCTATGTTGTCCGTCCCGCCGCCCGCAAGCCGCACATCATCCAGCTCACGGCCGACCATACGGTTGTCGCCGAGCTGATCGGCAGGGGCGCGATCTCGCGTGAGGATGCAACCATCCATCCGCAGCGCCACCATCTGGCCCGATCGCTGGGCCCCGAGCCGCAGATCGAGCCTGAGTTGACGGCGCGGAATCTGCGCAGCGGCGAGCGGCTGCTGATCTGCTCCGATGGTCTGCCGCTGCATGTGAGTGATGTCGAGCTAGCCCGCACGATCTCGGACTCGCCGACGCCGCAGCAGGCCTGCGATCGGCTGGTAGATCTGGCTAATCAGCGCGGCGGTAGAGACAACGTGACGGTTGTCGTGATCGCCGCCGACCGCGATGATGTTGATCTGTCGAAGCAGGCCGCTCGCTAATATGCTCGCTTGAGATGATCGATCCGCGCACTTGCCGACTTCATCTAACCTCAGCGCGGATTAGGCATTATTGGCTCGTCCAGGCTCTCACCTTGTGATCAGGCCCTCACCCCCGGCTCGCAAGCTCGCCACCCCCTCTCCCGTTGCCACAGGCGAAGGGGAACAGTGGTACTCCTTTGTTCTTTGCTCTTTGTTCTTTGTTCTTCTTTTGTTCCTTTGTTCCCTCGATCCTTTGTTCCTTCGTTCCTCCGCAACTCGGTGTCCGATTCTTGCGTCATAGTGCGCAGTCCATTGACGCCGTGTGTTATGATGCGCATGGTTTAGCGCACTACGATGCGGCGTTCAGTGTAGCTTAAGAGGAGGATCAAATGGCCCTAACCTGTCCGAACGGCCATGTCAATGATGAGGGAAACCGCTTCTGTGAACAGTGCGGCGCGCCGCTGCAACAACCGCAAGCCGATGTTGCACAGCCGGTCGCGCAAGCGGTGACATCAGCGGGCGCGACAAGCAGCACGTGCCCGGTGTGTGGCCAGGAAAACGTGCCGGGAACGGCATTCTGCGATAACTGTGGAGCCGCACTGCCGCCTCCGATGCCGGCCAGCGAAGAGCCTGCGCCCAGTGCTCCCGCCGAGGCCACGCCGACGAGCGCGCCCAGTACTACCGCTGGCGGCTCGACGGTAGCCTGTCCCAACTGTGGCACCGAGAACGATGCGGCCAATCGCTTTTGTGATAATTGTGGCGCAAGATTAGGCGGCGATGCGGCAGCGCAGCCTGATGCTGCTCAGTCGGGAGACGCGATTGCTGCGGCTCAGCCGGAAGCGGCGGCGGATCAGGCGTCCTCCAGCGCTCAGATCATCGATACTCCGGGCCTAAACGATGATCAGAGCGCCGCGCCCGCAGCGGATACGACACCGCCGGCGCCGGACGCAACTGCAACGCCGCCCGCGTCAGCCGAGGAAGCCGCGCCCGCCGCGATCGATCCGACGCTCACGGCTCCTGAAGCGCCGCCGGCCGCCGCGACCACAGATACCAGTGCGGATCGTCAGCGCCTGGAAGAGGAGATTCGGACGCAGCAGCAGGTGGTGAGCCAGCTGGAGCAGATGCAGACGAGCTTAGGCGC